>NZ_JAFIBU010000001.1:3260000-3560000 GCF_017833255.1 Paenibacillus sp. PvR098 | reverse complement strand
ATTCCGCGGAGAATAAAGGGAAACACGGTCGTAGCCAGTTCTGTGCCTCCCGTTAAGCCGCTGACGGCTACCGCCCCGCCATAACGTGTGCTGCTTAGAATATACGATAGCGATTTCCCGCCAACACAATCGATGGCGCCAGCCCATAGTTGTTTGTCCAAAGACCTGATCTTCTCAGGGACAAGCTCTTCCCGGGAAATAACCCGCGCGGCTCCCAATTTCATCAAATGTTCCTTCTGATCGGCTTTCCCTGTACTGGCCACGACTTCGTAACCCAATTTGGCAAGCATAGCCACAGCCATACTTCCCACTCCTCCTGTAGCTCCTGTCACCAGAATCGGCCCTTGATCAGCGGACACATTACCGTCTTGTAATTCCTGCACCGATAAAGCCGCCGTAAATCCTGCGGTCCCGAATATCATCGCTTCTTTTGCAGAAAGACCCTGCGGTAATTTGACCGCCCACTTGGAGGAGACTCTGGCATATTCGCTAAAACCGCCAAAATGGCTCACGCCAAGCTCATATCCCGTGATCAATACCTCGTCTCCCTCTTGAAACTGATCATCTGTGCTGGCCTTAACAATCCCGGCAAGGTCGATACCGGGAATAAAGGGGTAGCTTTTAATAACGTTTCCATTCGGAATGCAGGCCAATGCATCCTTATAGTTTACACTGGAGTAGACGACTTGAATCAATAGTTCGCCTGACGGCAAATCCTCAAAAGTCAGTTCACGTATGCCGCTTATTACATCGTTGCCCGATTGATCCACAACCAATGCCTTGAACGCTTTAATAGTAATCACTCCTTAGACGACGAATGTACCTTTATTATAATCCTATCGCCTTAAGAGAAAAACTAAACTTTTAGCCTATTGAAGGCAGGGAGTAACGGTTAAAGAGCAGACCCTATGCAGAAAGGAGCCCTGCCACATCGGCCAGGCTCCTTTCCTATGACTCGTTATTAAATGCCTCCGCCTTCATCATTCATCGCACGTCTTTCGGCCTGCATGGTATCGTAAAGGCTTTTGATTCCCAGCATGGAAATAAATACGGCAACCATGACCACTAACAAAAACGGTTCCGGCTCCATAAACAACTTTACCAAAGTAAAGGAGACCACTAGGGAAAGGAGCGGAGAGACCAGCCATACCTTTAATATTTTTACGACAATGCCCTTCTGCCACAAACTAAAGCCATGATCAGCCGTACCAATGCCCAGAATGGCCGTTGTTGTAATTTGTGTGAGCGGTACGGGAAGGCCAAAAAGAGATGCGATAATAACCAGCGTGCCACCCGTTCCAGAAATGACCGTTCCTTGAAGCAAGGACATCTTCGTGATCTTTTTCCCGTTGGTTTCCAGCACTTTTCCTCCGAGAAGAAGCGCTCCTGCCGCAACGAATAGGCCTCCCCAGAATACCCCATTACCTACGCTCATCAAGCCTGCGCCTACAAGAGGACCTACCGCATTCGCGACATTGTTCATACCGGCAGAAAAAGCCTCAATGAATCCGGCGGCTAGAACAAGCACTATCAGGCCCTTCCTCCACCAGCCATCCCCTTCGCCTTTCCACCTGGCATCGCGGCGCTCCAGTCCCCGAATGACATACCCCAGGCCCCAGGCCAAGAGAAAGGCTACAATCGGAATAATGATCCAGAACGAAACAATGACTAAAATGTTCTTAACATACAAGACCTCGTAGGCAACACCCACTCCTACGACCGAACCCACGGTTACCTCGCTTGTAGATAACGGAATCCCCATCAGGTTTGCGCTAAATAAAGTAACGGTAGCTGCCAGTAAAATGATAATGACCAAATGTACATTCAGTAAATCCGATGGAATAATTCCCGAGCCCAACGTCTTCACGACTTCTCCACCGCCGAGATACGCACCGAGGAATACGCCGACGGCAACCAAACTAAGCGCGAGGTATTTCCGCTTGATCGCGCCACTGCCGTAAGCTACTCCCATCGTAGCCGCCGCACCACTTGCCCCAATGTTCATTGCAAAAAACAATGCAATCGCTATAGCCACAATTAAAATCGACAAGGTAATCCCACATTTCTCCCTGAATTATATCCAACTATTTTGGTATGTTTTATAGGTTATGTGCTCATTTTAGCTCAACCTGGTATATCCGTCAATCAAATTTAACCAAAGAATGGGATACAAATAAAAAAGCACCTCAACCCACCAAAATGGATTAAGGTGCTTTGTATTAGGGAGAATCGTTCTTAATCTTCGTCGTTGTCGTCATCGTCATTGTCGTTTTCAAATTCTACTTTAACTTTTTTACCGCTTGAAAACTCGATTTCCAATTCGAATTTTTCCACATCACTTTCCTCTGTTTGAAGGTAAGTGAATATGCTTTTTTGAATTTCGCTTCTGTCCATAGTTTCAGACAGTTTCATTTGTTCGAAAAGCTCATTTACTGCTTGGATTGCTTTATCTCCGGATACTTTCTCTTTATCTTTTTCCACTTTAGCTTCGACTTTTCCATCATCATCTTTATATTCGAGTTTTAATTTCTGCTTATCGGACAGCTCGATCTCTAACTCAAACTTTTCGATCCCGTGAGCATTGGCTTCTTTTTCTGGCCGTTGCTCCTTGTCTCTATTGTCTCTATTGTCTCTATTATCTCTGTTATCTCTGTTATCTCTGTTGTCTTTGCGAGACTTTTCTTCAGACTTCTCGTCTTCATTTTCCCATTCAATTTCAACTTTACTGCCGTTCGAGAACTTGATTTCGATTTCCAGCTCTTTAACCTCGCTAATCTCCGCTTCCAGCGCTGTTAAGATTTGATTGACGATCTCTTGCTTCGTCATTTGAGGTGTAAACGCAGCCTGTTTAAGGAAATCTTCTACGGCTTGAACCGCTTCGTCTCCCTTCAGTTTTTCCTTGCCTTTTTCACCTTTGGTTTTCTTTTCAACCTCGGCACGTATCTTTCCATCGTTATTCTTATACTTTAATTCAATCTCACTGCCTGACGTTAATTCGATATCCGTTTTAAATTCGTTGATTCCGGCTGTCTTCTCATCAACCGTCTCTTTATTGATGAAGCTTGCTTCCAGCACGACATCATTCTCAACGGTCAGTGACACCACATCGCCTACAAGGAGCTGGGATGCCGGAATAAACCGCTGATTGTACGGAACTGCAAGGTCCGGCGAAATTTTATAGGTAAATGAATCTTGATTAAAGCTTTGAACTGCGATGGAACCATACGTACTGGAATAGACACTGTCCGTCACATTACGGTCAAAATTCAACGCAGTTATTGTTCCTTTGATGGTGACCGCTCCGGATTGCTCAAGTAAGTTGTCATTGGTTCTTACGAGCAGTGCAGCCATCTCAGCGCGTGTAACGTTATTATTGGGCTTGAACGTCTCATCAGGATAACCGCTAACAATGCCTTGTTGAACAGCTATGTTTACATATCCAACCGCTCCGGCCGGAATATCTCCAGCATCTTTAAAATCCGGAACGGCCGTCATTTGACTAAGCGCCTCTTTTTGTAGCCCCAGAGCTTTTACTAGTAGGCCCGCTACCCAAACCCGGCTTGCTGGTGTATTCGGTTGAAGCCTTTCTTCTGAAGTATCGAAAAGGCCTTGCTCCAAAGCGATGATAACGTATCCTTTGGCCCAGCTGTAATTGCTATCGATGATCGAAGCATCTTTGAAGTGGAGCTTGCTATCACCCGGCTTTGCTTTGGCCTGCTCTTCCAGTCCCATGAGCCGAACAGCCGTAACTACGGCTTCAATACGACTAACAGGCTGATTAGGACGAAAAGTGCCGTCTTCATAACCGGACAATACATTCTTGGATTTCATCTTCCCAATAGATTCCGCTGCCCAGGCTGCTTCTGCCGAGTCATTAAAACCAAGGTTTAATGCACTACGATTTGCACTTGAATCCGTTGTTTCCGGTTCAGCCGCAAAGCTTTGTCCTGCCAAACTCAACACCAATAATGAAATCATGAATACCTGCATTACATAACGAAGCTTTCTCATCATACGCCTCCTTGGACTAAACACCTCTTATAAAACACAAAAAAAGCTTATCTGCGCTGCGCAAAGATAAGCTTGTGTGTTTTACTAGCTTTCTCGGCAACTGGCTGGCATAGTTCAAAACCTTAGCCCCTGTAGCTTTGCGTCATCACCTTTCAATGATTTTGCCTTTATCAAGTTTTTTTATAAAAATAGCTTCAAGCTCATTATAACAGTTTTCCGTTATCTGACAAGTGTCGACATTTTTTTGAAATGTCGATTAGGCGGTTATGCAAAAAGCCGACCTAGAGGGGCCGGCTGATTTTACACTATATTTTAAACTTCAATGCTCTAAGCATTACGGTTACGGTTTCGGCACGGGTTGTATTCCCTTTTGGCTTTAGTGTACCGTCCTCATAACCATTCATTAGTCCTGCTGAAGTAGCGGTAGAAACTACAGCCTTTGCCCATTCAGAAATGTCCGAGTTATCACTATAGACCTCGCCATCTGCAACCAATTCCATTTGAAGTACGGCAATCATCATCGTATCATCCTGGCCTTGCTGAACCCTCATCTGCAGTTCGCTGCTTACTTTATTCAAATCGCTTGTATGTTGAATCCATTGAACATGCTTGTCGATTTGCGGCAGGACATATTTCCGGATTCCCCTTGTCTCTCGATGATCCTTATTACCTATCCACTCCTTAATCTTTGACAGCATATCATTGCCCCCCATCATAAAAACAGGAATATAGGACTAACTTTATATATCCATATAATTAGTAAATACGCCGTTAAAATTCGATACCCGTCCGTTGTCCTATATTTTTTCTTTTGAAAAATAGTCAAGGTTGGAACAGGGAGTCGGGGCTCTCTCATAGGTTACTGAAGATAAGAAAAGAAAAAGCAGCCATCACCGTTCAATCGAACGGCAATGGCTGCTCAAAGCTGCTGTATTTGAACAGAACTTGCTAAAACTCAACCCTTATTTGGCCTGAGCCAAATCCTGTATTCCCGTATTCGCTTTGACCAATATCTCATCGTACTTCACATCATCCCGCTTCGCGGAAAGGAAGGTTCCGAGGAAAGCGGCCAAAAAACCTAGCGGAATCGAGATGATCCCCGGATTCGTAAGCGAAATGAGCGGTGTGCCGACGAAAATCGCTTTACCTTCTACCGGATCCCAGACGTTAGGACTGATGCCTACCAGAATGAGTGCGCTGAGTACGCCGACAATCATGCCTGTAACCGCTCCCGCTGTATTGAACCTTTTCCAGTATACCGTGAACAAAAGAACCGGCAGATTGGCACTGGCTGCCACAGCAAAAGCTAAGGCTACAAGGAACGCGACATTCAGCTTCTGCGCAAACAGTGCAAGAATGATCGATATGATCGCTACGCCGACGGAAGCTAGTTTCGCCGCTTTGATTTGCTCCTTCTCGTTCGCCTTTCCATTGCGAACAATATGATTGTAGAAATCGTGGGCGAAGGCGGAAGCGGCAGAAAGCACAAGACCAGCGACAACAGCCAGAATCGTTGCAAAAGCTACGGCCGATACAAAGGCGAACAAAAATTCTCCGCCAAGGGCTCTAGCCAGGAGAGGAGCAGCCATATTGCCTGCGGCATTTGCGCTCACAATGGCATCCTTACCTACGAAAGCCGCTGCGCCGAAGCCGAGGAACACGGTCATCACGTAGAACAGGCCTATAACCCAAGTGGCGACGACTACCGATTTGCGTGCCGTAGGCGCGTCTTTAACCGTGAAGAAACGGATCAATATATGCGGCAGTCCGGCCGTCCCCAACACGAGGGCAAGGTTTAGAGAAATCGTATCGAGTCCATTCCCGAATTTGTTGCCGGGATTCAAAAAAGCTTCTTTCAGCGCGGTAGCATTTCGCATCTCGTCGAACATATGCCCGATGCTGAAATTGAATTTGGCGAAAACAATGAGCGAAATAATAAACGTACCGGCGACAAGCAATACGCATTTGATAATTTGCACCCAGCTCGTTGCCGTCATACCGCCGAAAACAACATACACGGTCATGAGGACACCCACGATGAGCACTGAGGTTGTGTAATCGAGGCTTGGGATCAGAAGAGCGATAAGGCCGCCGGCACCGACCAGCTGTGCGATCATGTAGAAGATGGAAATGACGATGGAATTGATCGCAGCTACGCCACGAATCTTCTTATGATCGAAACGGGCGGCAATCATATCGGCCATCGTATACTTCCCTAAATTTCGAAGCGGCTCGGCTACGAGATACAGCACAACCAGATAAGCAACCAGGAACCCGATGCTGTAGAAAAATCCGTCAAAGCCGAACAGCGCAACCATTCCCGCAATACCCAGGAAGGAGGCGGCGGACATGTAGTCACCCGCTATGGCAAGCCCGTTCTGCCAGCCGGTCAAGCCTCCGCCGGCCGTATAAAACTCGCTTGTTGTTTTTGTTTTTTTGGAGGCGTAATAAGTAATCACGAGCGTGCCGAGAACGATAACGAGAAACAGCAAGAAGGCTGTATTCATGGATTATCCCGCCCTTCTTTCCACAGAATGCACTTGCTTTTTAATTTCTTCACAAATCGCGTCGAAGGTTACAGATTGCTTGGAATAGAGGGAGCACAAAACCCACGTCATAATGAACTGGGCAAAAGCAAACACCCACGCCCAAGTAATCGAGCCGACGGCAGGTGTATTCAACACGTTGGAGAAAGAGGTAAGAACCGGAAGGGTAAAATAAAAAGCAAGAAAGAAGAGCGTCATCGGAATGATAAACCGTTTCTTCTTATTCATCAGCTTGCGAAAAAGCTCAGAACGGGCAATATCGCTGTACGTTAACTGGTTCTTTTTCATCGCGAATCCCTCCACATTATGCGCCGCACCTAATGAAATCAGGTACAGCAAGTTTTTGTAAGCGCTTCAATTCTATTATAGCGTCTCTTCTTAGATCCAGTCCGATTTCGGTGTGAAACGTCGAAATCCGCTCCTTAATTGCAGAAAAACAGTCCTGAGCGGACTGTTCATCAGGTTGATGCTCTTATTACCCCTGCAATAGCCGAAGCAAATCTTTCGCCGCAGTCCGGGAAACCGGAACATTCGTTCGGTTTGTATCCTTCAGAATGACGTTGTAGGCGCCGTTAAACCAAGGCTCGATTTCTTGAATATAATCCAGATTCACCAGATAGCTCCGGTGAGGCCGAAAGAACATGGCCCCAAGCCTCTCCTCAAGCTCCTGCAGCGTCTGCTTCGTTGCATAGGAGCGGCCGTCCGCCATATGAATGTGGGTTACCTTCTCTTCCTTAACCGCATACAGGAAAAGGTCCGCCTCCAGCACGACCATACGGTCGCCGTCATCTACCAGAAGCTTGTTCTTTTTATGAGCTGGAGCTGCCGGCGCTTCTGTCTGCTTATGGACTCCCGAATTGCCCCCGGATTCAGCATTTCTCGCACGGACGCGGTCCAGCGTCCGCCTAAAACGCTCCTCATCATAAGGCTTGAGCAGATAATCCACCGCCTCCAGCTGAAACGCCTCCAGCGCGTATTGATCATAGGCCGTCGTAAATATAATAAACGGACGCGGGTCCATCTCATGCAGAAGATGAGCCGCTTGGATGCCATTCATTTCCGGCATTTCGATATCCAGAAAGACAGCGTCTGGTTTATGCTTTTGTGCCATCTCCACGGCCTCGACTCCGCTTGCGGCCGATGGGAGCAGCGCAATGTCCGGCTCTTTGGACAGCAAATAGATGAGTTCTTCTCTTGCCAGCCGTTCATCTTCCGCGATCATGATGCGAAGCTTCATTCGTGTGTCCCTCCTTTCCCGTTCCGATAAGGTATCGCTAACGTGACTCGCACCCCGCCCTCCGACCGGTTCCCAAACGTAAGCGAAGAGTCAGGGCCGAGCAAGCTGATTAAACGTTGATTCACATTGTGCACGCCAAGACCGGTGCTTCCACTCCCGCTCATCGGCGCTGTACCCAGCTTGTCCAGGAAATCCTCCCGAATCCCTGAGCCGTTGTCCTCGACAACGATCCGCACCATTTCCCCTTCCCGTTTCAGTTCAATCCTTACCCAGCCGCCGCTGGCCTTCTTCTTCAGTCCGTGCTGGATACTGTTCTCCACGAGCGGCTGCAGCGTTGACGGCGGGATCTGCACCATTTCCAGACCCGGTTCCGCTGAGCATTCCACCTTGAGCTGATCGGCAAATCGAATCCGAATGATTGCCAAATACGTGTTCAAATGCTCCACTTCCTGATAGAGCGGAATGAGCGGCGACTGGGTAATCTTGAGGCTCGTCCGCATAAACTGCCCTAGCTGCACTGTGACGTGGCGTGCATTGTCCGGATCGATCCGGATGAGCGTCACGATCGAATTCAGCGTGTTGAACAGAAAATGCGGATTAATTTGCGCCTGCAAAGCCCTCAGCTCAGCATCCTTCATCAGCGCCTCGAGCTTCTCCGCCAGCGCGATCGTGAGCTGACTGGAGATCAGCCTGCTAAAACCGTGCGCAAACTCCTCCTCCACCTTGCGAATCTGCTTGGAGCTGCGAAAATATATTTTGATCAATCCCGCCGTCTGGCCCGATTGGTTGAACGGCACGATGAGGGCCGCCCCCAAAGCTTCATGATGAGGCTGAAGTTCATCCCGATGCATCGCCATTTGAATTTCACCGGTTCGGATAGCCCGTTTGGACAGCTCGGTTGCCAAGGGTTCCCCGGGAACGTGCCGGGATGTGCCGATACCCGCGTGAGCAAGGATCCGCTGCGTATCCGTCACGGCAACCGCATCGGCTTGCAATTCCCGCATCAGTATGGATGCAGTCGCCTCTGCCGTTGTGTAGGTCAAACCTTCCTTCAGATGGGGAAGAACCATCTCCGCAATGGTCAATGCCCGCTGCGTCTCAAACGCTGCCGCGCGTTCCTCCTCATTGAGCGCGACCTGGATCATCGCGACGAAAATAGCGATCCCAATACTATTGGCGATCACCATCGGAACGCCGATCTGATTGACAAGCTCAATAGCGGTTTGTGAGGAGGTGGTAAACACCAACAGAATACCCATCTGCAGAATGGGGGCAAACACCCCGATAAACATCGCCTTAATGGGAGCGATGATTCTCTCTTCATGAAAGAACCGGGCAACAAGGCCAGCCAGAAGCCCGATCAAAGGGGTAGAAACCGCATAGGAAGGACCCGCAAGACCTCCAAGCAAATAAGCATGGAGGCCAGCCAGCAGTCCTGCTCCGGCACCAACGTAAGCACCTCCAAGTAAGCCGGCCATCACAACGCCGATGAGCGCGGAATGAGCCATGATCTCATCTGATGCGAGCGCGGACACCCAAAACGTTGAATCGATCACCCCCGGGCTCACCACGACTCCCGAATACGTCCCCGCAATGCCGATCAAGCCAAACAGTAGAGCAAACACAGTACCCGTTCGTACATCGATATCCCGATCCAGTATATTCCGAAAGAGGGGAATTCGGGTCAAGGTAAACATCAGGATCAGAAGCATCCCCATTCGTTCGAACAATACCAGTAAGAGCTGTTCCAAAAGCATTCCTCCCGTTGCTCAGACAGAAAGCCCCTTTATGTTAAGCGTTAACAATCGATCTCACACCTTGAGGATCATCTTTTGTTTTCATTCACGCAGTCGGTATATCCAATTTTGATGCTCGCGCCAAGCTCTCTACTGCCCCTTTTCCATTCATACACCCCCATGCCGTGTCTTTCCTTTATTTATTGACCAGCGGGAGCTGAATCGTTGCCTCCGTACCTTCACCTTCATGACTGTCTAACAGCAGGGTGCCTCCGTAGCTATCCAGAATCCGCTTGCACACAACGAGTCCAAGCCCCGTCCCATCCTCCTTCATCGTAAAGAAAGGGACAAATATATTTTTTAGAACCTCTGGCGGCATCCCTTTGCCTGTATCCTTAATCTTCACCCACACATGCTCCTCTGTCCTTCCTGAAGAAATGAACAGCTGACCACCTGATTCCATGGACTCTAAAGCATTTTTGGTCAGATTCAGTACAATTTGTTTAAGATGGTCCTTAGAAACCATAATATGAATCGGTTCATTCGTCAGGTTAATGAATAACTGAACATTGTGCAAATGCGCTTCTGATTCAATCAGAGGGATGATTTCCGTAAGGATTTCATTGACATGATTGACCTCCTTCGAAGCTATCGTCGGTTTTCCAACAATGAGCAGTTCGCTTACAATCGTATTTATTCGGTCCACTTCGGTTTGGATTAATGAGAGATAGTATTGATCCTGCTCGTCCGTATACTTCCTGCTAAGTAATGAGATAAACCCCTTAATCCCTGTAAGAGGATTGCGAATCTCATGTGCCGTGCTTGCTGCGATGGTTCCTATTAATTTAAGCTTATCCGCTTCATTCTGGCTTAGCTCTCTTGCCATTTGCCGCTTTAACAGAAACGACTGAACCAGCATAAAAAAGACATGGGCCACTAAGAAGGCCATAATCAGATTATGCAAAAACGGTTTCAAGATCGAATTTTTGTAATCCAGCTCCATCATCGAATTGACTTTCCAAGGTACCACTTCAAGATTGATGGAAGAATCTACCCAATGATTGCCGGCAGGAAAATCCCCGGTCTGAAATAAGATTTGTCCGTTCTTATCTAGAAGCTGGATCGTCTCATCCCTGACCAATTCTCGGATAATCTCTTCCATGACATGCAGTTGAATACTTCCAACCAAGACACCCTTTATTTGACCGGCATGATTAATAACTGGTGTAGCAATAGAAAAAACATATCTTGCCGTAACCCTTCCCATATGCGCTTCAGAAATTTGAGTCTTCCCTGTACGTATGGCCTGTTGAAAATAGCTTCTATCCGATACGTTGACCGGATCTGTAAGCGGATTAGAAGCATTGATAATTTCCCCATTCGTATTTACCCAATAAAACCCTGAGAAACGACGATCTTTTTCATGCGTTTCCATTAACACATTTTGGAGCAAATCATCATGATCCTCCTGCTGGTTCAGAACCACAGCCAAACTCCCTAATCTGCCAATCGTTTCTCCGATAAAATTTTCGATGTACAAGGCATGGAAGCTTGAGTACCTATGAGCCGTTTCCTCCAGGAGTGAGTAAGCTTGCTTAGATTTAAAATGCAAATAAATCAAACTATATATGCACAAGGGCAGAACCACGATCAAAGTATATAAGAAGAGAGTCTTCTTATTCACAGGCACTTTAAATTTCTTATTCATCCAAAGCGGCTCCTTAAACTGGTACGTTTTATTTCATAATCATAGCATACTGACGTTCTCGAAAAAATCTTAATCTCTGGGCCAACACCCGCATATAATGTTAAGGAACTCAAGTCGGGTGACGGGGAGGGGGATGCCATTGTCTACGGTCATTAACATTTTCTCCATGAAAATCAACAGCATCTCCAACAACGGATCCGTCAATATCGGTGAGTCGTTCCACAACAGCCATACGGCCAACTCAAAAACAACAGGCGAAAATTCCTCGTATGGAGACCATGCACCGCCCACTGCGACGATGAAAAATATTTATATTGATCCCGATGTCAATGACCAGAATGAAGTCGGGAACGTAGATAATGTGAACGCCAATCAAATTTAGGAGGATTTTATGCATGCCTTTTCTCATAAATATCGCCAAAATGAAAACAAACGGTGTAACGCAGAATGGAAATATTAACAATGGCGCCACAGTTCATAACAGCCATACCGCCAACACCAAATTGGTGGGATCCAATTTTGCTTTGGGAGACTTATCCCCAACATTTTCGAACATGTTTAATGTTGCCTTAGACCCGGATATTAGCGATCAGGACCAAATTGCCAACCCTTCGGCTCCTGTAACCAATCAGTTTTAAGTACTTCCTACGGGAGTGAGCGGAATGAATATGAAAAGAGTAAAGGAATGGATGGAATTTGCAAACCAATGTGCGAACGGCGACTTCTGGGATACGATGATGGATGCTAACGAAAAAGACAACTCTCCGCAAACCGCAAGCCAGGGTTGGAACCCGCCTGTTGATATGTTCAATACGAATGAGGAAACCTTCATTCTTGTGGAGCTGCCCGGCATTCGGAAGGAAGAACTGGATCTTACGATCATAGGCGATTCGCTTCATATTAAGGGAATGAAAAATAACCGGATTAGCATAGAGGATTCTATCTTGTCTGAACGCTATACTGGCACCTTCGAACGAAGTGTCCGTCTCCCTTATCCGGTACAATTGAGCACCGTATCCGCCAAATTGGCAGAGGGTATGCTCATCCTTCGATTTCCTCTCCCTCCCTACAGAGAAACCAAAATATCGGTTGAATAGCCACTGAGCCAAACAACACCGTCTATCTCCAAAAATAAGAAGTCTCCTTGTATGGGCTTTTTGCATAGCATGATACGGTGAAACGATAAAACGGTAAAGGAGGAGAGCCCATGCTGACTTATGTTGTTCAACGAGGGGATACTCTTTATCAGATTTCCAGACGGTTTGGGATTACCGTTGAGGCGCTAATGAAAGCGAACAATCTTACCTCTCCAGCATTATACATTGGGCAACCGTTAACCATCCCGGTCTCCGTGCCCTTCATGTATGTAGTGCAGCCAGGCGATTCGCTCTATTCGATTGCAACGAGATTTAATACGACGGTAGAAGCGTTGATGATGCTCAACAAGTTGACAACAGCCTCGCTGCAAGTAGGGCAAAAACTGCGTATTCCCATCTACACGGAGGTCATTGTCAGCGTAGATACGGCCAATATACGCAGCTACGCGGGAACAGGGTTTCCGGTGATCGCCCGGATGGAACGCGGCGCCCGCCTTCCCGTTACCGGCATTGCGGGAGACTGGGTTCGCGTTCGCCTCTATAATGGAAAGGCGGGCTGGATTTTCCGCGATATCGTGAACCTGGTTCCGCATGACGGAGTGCGTCCGATCCAGGAAATATTCACTTATTATACGGAAGAAGAAGGCCCGACATTACCCAGTTCCTACCAGGATTTTGCCGCAAATACCGCCCTGCAATCGAATACCGGAATGTTTCATTTCCGAATAGACCGGGAAAATCCGACTCAAGTGGAGAAATTTCCTGTCTTTGATGATGCTTATATGCGTAAAGTCGTGGAATTCGGCCACCATCATAACGTGAAAATGCTGGCCACCATCCATAACCTGCTTTATGAGCGGGGAAACCAGGAAGCCAACAAAGAAGTGGTACGGCGAACGCTGGCCACCTCCGATACCCGCAAAGCCTTTATTCAAAACACGATCAAGCTCCTGCAGACGTATAACTTTGACGGTGTAAATATCGACTTTGAGGATGTTCATTATGAGGATAGGGAGCTGCTTTCCGCATTTTACAGAGAATTAGGTCAAGAACTGAGAAAAACGGGATATTATTATTCCGTTGCCACTCCGTCACGAACTTCAGACGCTCCGACTAACCCTTTTTCCGCTCCCTTCAATTATGCGGTGATTGGGGAAGCCGTCGATGAATTCGTGGTCATGCTTTATAATGAACACGGGTGGCCGGGAAGCGGGCCCGGACCCGTCGTTTCCATCGGATGGATGGAGAGTGTAGTCAAGTATGCCTTAACCAAAATGCCCGGCAGGAAAATAACGGCTGCTGTTTCTGTATTCGGCTTTGATTTCAACTTAACCACGAAAAGGAACACGTATGTGACTTACGATATGGCGATGGAGCGTGCAAAAAAATACAACAAGGCTGTCATTTTCGATCAAAGGACGCAGACACCTATGTTTGCTTACACGGATGAATCGGGAAATGAACATGAGGTATGGTTTGAAAATGCGGCGAGTATTCGCGCAAAGCTGCAGCTGGCCTATCGTATGGGCATCCGGGGAATCGCCCTCTGGCGCTTAGGAATGGAGGACCCCGATATGTGGACTATGCTGGATAAGGAGTTTGTAGTAGCAAAAAGTGTCACTTAACCTGTTTCTGTACAAAATTTGAAGCTGTCCCAGAAGTCGTTATAACCGAGGGGCAGCCTCTAGCTCTTTAGAAAACATGATCACCGCCGCAACACTCTGGCGTTCTACTACGTTTATTCCCGGCGTAACAACGACAAATCTACCGCATTTCGCGCCGATTCTTAGGCCGGTTCCGTGACCGTCATGGCTTGGTTAGAGACGAATCGCCATCATCAACGATCTGCGCATCGACGTCAATGATATCTTGATGCTGGGCCGCATCTTCCCCAAAAAAATCCTTTAATTTATTTTTTGCTTTTTGCTTCACGTCATGATCCATATTCATTGCAACCGCGCCTACAGCTAACATCAGCGCTCCTAAATCATCTACATATCCAACTACGGGAAGAATGTCAGGAACGATATCCAACGGCAATATCAAGTAGCCCAAAGCGCCGTATATCTGAATCTTTGCCTTCAGCGGTATACGGGGACTCTCCAGCGCGTAATAAAGCAGCAAGCCGCTGTATACTACTTTCATCCCCGCATCCTTGGCATATTTGCCCAGCTTTGACCATAATCTCGTCTCCGAGTAATGCTTTTCATACTTTGAATTGTCCATTCATGAATTCCCTCCGTTATGATAAAGACGCTCTTATCTTTACACCGCAACTGTGATTGTTTCCGTCCGTTTGCCTGCATGTGCTACCGCGGTATCATAGTTCCCGCTTGCTGTATGCAGGAGAAGAGACCTCCGCTCTCTCTATTTTACATTAAACCGCATAATAATAATAAAAACAGCTTGTTTAGCTTAAACGTCTTTACTTTCCTGCTCAGGGTTTGTTTTTTACAAAATGAGTGTCGCATGATATCACGAAAAAGCACCCTTTCAGGTGCTTTCTTATGTCTTATTATCCTCTTTGCAAAACTTTCTGAAGCATCGTCCCGGACTGCGCATAATTCGTATGCCATGACAGCGCTTTTTCCAAGACATGAGGAGTTTGCCCGCCTCTAGTGAGGGCTTCCTTATAGTATTCCATTAAGGGCTCCCGATACATCGGATGAGCGCAGCGTTGAATGATGAGCTCTGCACGCTCTCTCGGAGCCAGCCCTCGTAAATCTGCATATCCCTGCTCGGTGACAACGATGTCCACATCGTGCTCCGTATGATCCACATGAGAAACAAATGGCACGATACTGGATATATTCCCGTCTTTTGCGATCGATTTGGTGACAAAAATCGCCAAGCGGGCGTTCCGTGCAAAATCCCCCGAGCCTCCTATGCCATTCATCATGTTCGTCCCCATAACATGCGTTGAGTTCACGTTGCCGTAAATATCGAATTCGAGCGCCGTATTAATCGCGATTAATCCCATTCGGCGAATCACCTCGGGGTGATTGGAAATCTCTTGCGGCCTTAACATGAGACGGTCGCGGTATTTCTCGAGATTAGGGAACACTTCTTCCATCTTCGAACCCGACAGCGTAATAGAACAACAGGAGGCGAAGCGGACCTTGTCCGCATCCATTAAATCGAACACGGCATCCTGGAGCACTTCGGAATATACCTCCAGATCCGTAAATTCCGATTGCAGGAAGCCATGGAAGACGGCATTGGAGACCGAGCCGATTCCGGACTGGAGAGGAGCGAGACGATTCGTTAAGCGTCCTTCCCGGACCTCCTGACGCAAAAAGGAGATGAGATGCTGCGCGATCATTTCCGTTTCCTTGTCCGGCGCTACGATGGTAGACGGAGAATCGGCCTGGTTCGTGAAGACGATCCCTCGAATCTTATTCATGTCCACCGGTATACCTAGAGACCCAATCCGGTCATCCGGCCTCGTTAATGGAATGGGGGAACGTTCTCCCTGCTTGCCTGGCTCGTACAAATCGTGAAGTCCCTCTAGCGATTGTGGCTGGGCCAGGTTAATTTCAACGATAACGGACTTCGCGTGCTGCGCGAAGACCATCGAATTTCCTACAGAGGTCGACGGGATAATCATGCCGTCTTCGGTTATTGCAATCGCTTCCACAATGGCAAAATCAATCGGGTCCAGCACATTCCCGCGTACCATTTCCGAGGTTTTCGACAGATGCTGATCTATAAAGTAAAATTCGCCTTGGTTAATTTTTTTGCGCATGGCAGGGTCGGCCTGGAAAGGAAGACGTTTGTGCAGCAAGCCTACTTCAGCGAATAATTTATCAATATCCGACCCAAGCGAAGCACCGGTATACACATTCACTTTCATTTTTTCGGTTTTGGCACGCTCTGCCAGCGCCATGGGAACCGCTTTCGCATCTCCCGCACGAGTAAAGCCGCTTAAACCCAGTGTCATACCGTTTGTAATCCAAGAAGCAGCTTCTTCCGCAGAAACGACCTTGTGTTGTAAATGTTGATTTCTGATTCGATTATAAACGCTTTCCAAAAGGCTCTCCCCCTATCGACATGTCTTTTTCATCATTTTAAACGATGGCCATCAAGGGGGAGAGATTTTTGGATGAGATGGATGAAAAACGGGACAGAACACGAATATTGTCGACTGAGGCACAGTTTTATCTTCAAAAGCCAAGCAATTTCCGGAAGTAACTGGTG
Source organism: Paenibacillus sp. PvR098 (assembly GCF_017833255.1). Lineage (NCBI taxonomy): Bacteria > Bacillati > Bacillota > Bacilli > Caryophanales > Paenibacillaceae > Paenibacillus > Paenibacillus sp. PvR098. The sequence continues at coordinate 3,543,468 of NZ_JAFIBU010000001.1, read as the reverse complement.
TACGATTGACTGACTGTGATCTTGGTTTGGTTTTTCATAATGAGCACAAGGGTTGAATGGGTATCGGGGTAAATTTCCTTGATATGGTTTACATTCACAATATAAGAACGATGGCATCGCACAAAGTAATCCTTCGGCAAAAGGAAGTCAAATTCGTTCAAGGTATATTTATGGGTGCCGGACAGCTTTTCAGTTACCACATACGTTTTGCGGTCGCTGGCTTCCAGATACATCACTTCTGGATAAGGAATCGGGACCCAACCGTCATGATATTTCACGGTTACGACGGATTTCCCGGTCGTCAGGGTAGGAAAAATCGCAGAAACGCACCCCGTAATCAGGCCCTCTTGGAGCAAAGGAACCGCCATGCCGTAATAGGGCACTCCGAAGATGTCACGGTCAATAAACTCGGAGATTTTTTGTTTACCGGCTAACGCTTTATGCGTAATGGTCCCCTCTTTAATGGGATCACCTGACTTTATTTTCAGATCAATCCGTTTGCTTGGACGGTAATATATATATTCCGTTGTATTTGAAACAGCAATAGAGGTTTCATCAGAGAACAGTTCCCCTATCGCACTAAATATTGAATCCATTGTAAAATGCTCCATGTCACGCACCTTCTTCAAAACCATCATACGATATCGAGAGGAACTTTTCTAGAAGGCTTCGGAAATACTTCATCCAGTCTTCTTAACTCTTCTTCAGTCCATTCAATGCAGCCTGCCGCGGCATTCTCCAGCACATGGTCTTCTGTTGAGGCTTTAGGTATGGCTATGACATCTCCGTTTCTTATGCACCATGCTAAAAGGAGCTGGAAAGGTGTAATCCCACGCCTTTCGGAGATATCCTTAACCACCGGGTTCCCTATTAGACCTTTTCTTAAAGAACCTGCCTGCGCCATAGGACAGTATGCCATAATCGGCATGCGAAACTCTCTTTGCCAAGGCAGCAAATCATATTCTATGCCGCGGGATCCCAAATGATAGAGCACTTGATTGGTTACACAATGGGCCCCTTTATCCAAACGGAACAATTCTTTCATATCATCCGTATCCAGATTCGAGACACCCCATCTCAAAATCTTTCCCGCTTCAACCAAGCGTTCCATACCTTCTATCGTTTCGCTTAAAGGAACGATCCCTCTCCAATGAAGCAGATAAAGGTCGAGTCTGTCCGTCTTTAGTCTTTTCAGGCTATCCTCACAGCTTTTGGCTATACGTCCTAGTCCCGCATTGTGCGGATACACCTTGGATACCAAAAAGACGTCATCTCTGATTCCTTCGATGGCCTCTCCAACCAGAGACTCCGCTCTTCCGTCACCATACATTTCAGCCGTGTCGATCAGGTGCATTCCTAGCTCCACACCGAGTCTTAAGGTTTGAATCTCCTCTTTTCTCTTCGACGGCTCATCCCCGATATACCAGGTTCCCTGACCCAGTCTTGGCAATAAGGTTCCGTCTGAAAGTTGAACCTGGTGTTCAGCATTAGCATTATTTATATATTGAATTTGTTCACTGTTATGTTTAGACATTTTCACCATCTCCTTCAACATGCCAACCTTGATATTCTTACCCCAACAAAACGCGTTAAACCAATATTTTTCCTTACCCAACCATCAAAATCATACGCCGGCTTGGAGCAGATCAATCTAACCGTCGTTTCAAACAAGGCTGCAGCCAAAAGGCTCTACGCAACCGTTGAGTGGGATGGAGAGAATCAGATCATCGATGCGAACAAAGGCGATAAAGCTATACGCTTGCAAATCGGTTGGAAGGGCGCGTGGATCGGTCAAACTCAAACAGACCTTGAGTAGCCCCGGAAATCGTCAACGGTTCGACCATGGTGCCGCTGCGCTTCGTCGGTGAAGCTCTCGGGGAAAAGATCGAATGGGACGGAGACAGCCGTTCCGTTCTTATCTCGACGGACAAGTCCCAGCTTCCGAAGCCTGACAGCGGCGCTTACAGAGGTTAAGTTTACACATGGAAACCGCAGCATGATCTTCGTTCCTCAGGACACACCCGGTTAATACATTCAGAACTGATGTTCTTGCCGTCAAATTTACGGAGCGGGGACGTACGCTGAAATCGCCTGCAAAGAACCACCACCGCATGGGTCCTTGCAGGGTCACTGCCTTTTTTATCAACTAATACACATCCCGCCTGGTAAACGATACAAAGGAAATGATCAGCGCCGCAGCACCCCAGACCAGAAGCACTAACAGCGAGGAGCCCAGCGACATGCCCGCGATTGGCGGAGCAGCGTCCTCCAGGTAATCAATAAGCTGCAGATTGACCATAAACAGATACTTTGCCGATTCCCAAGAGGCGACCATCGCATTCAGAATCGTCCCGGCAATGAGGCAGGCCAGCATAATCCCCATGACCGCAGCAGTGCTTCGAACGAGGACTGAGAGCATGAATGTTATCGTAGCGACCACGACCGAAACAAACCATGCCAGTCCCAGCGCCATCAGGATAAACTGCCACTGAGGCACCATCGTCACACCCGATGAATCCAACTGTCCCTCACTTACTGAGAATCCTGTAAGAACCGGCGCTGACCAGCCCTGAAAGCCGAACACCATCCCGGATATGAGAGCCGATAGCAAGCCAAATAGCGTAATAATGAACGACACCGAAAACAGCAGCGCCAAATATTTGCTGAGTAAAATTCGCCATCTTCTTACAGGCCGCGTCAGCAGTACCTTCATGGTGCCTCCGCTATGCTCAGAAGATACCAAATCTGCCGCGATGACCATCACCATTAAGGGCAGGAGCAGATTGATGCTATTCTCCACAAAACCTCTCACGAATGTCGGAGCACCGGGCTCAGCCGGATTAATGTCATGCTCTAAATAGTATCGCTGCTGAGCGATGCGAATCTCCAGACTTTGCCGCGATTCCTCCGTCGTCCGGGGATTCGTTAATCGGTTCTCCCAATTCGCAATTCGCTGCTCCAAAGCCATACGCCAATCGATATCTCCAAATCGCTTGCGGTTTTCTTCCGCCTGCCGATACTGCGCATAAGTAAACAAGGAGATCAGGATCCCAATAATCAGCGTCACGATCAGCAGTCTTCTCTTTCCGGTCAGCTTCACCATTTCGTTATAGACCAGGTTAATCAATGCTTTGCCCTCCCGTCAGCTCAATGAACAGATCCTCCAGTGAGGGAAGCCTGCGGCTCATTTCCGTCACGGTCACTCCCGCTTCCACCAGAGCTTGATTCCATTGCCCGACCTCCTGCTCGATATAGGGGGTAATCAAGGTGTCCCCTTCCATCTGTAACGAACCCGTTCGCTCCTGCAAAACCCGAATCCCTTTCGACAGGGGGGATAACCGCCAAATGACCCGTTCTTGATGAGCGAGAAGGCTGTGCACCGCGCCCACTTGAACGACTCGTCCTTTCGAAATAATCGCGACCCGGTCACACATCAGCTGAATTTCACTGAGCAAGTGACTGGACACCAGTACGCTTAAGCCTTCTTTTTCAGCCAAATAGCGTATGAATTCCCGCATCTCCCGAATGCCAGAGGGATCCAGCCCATTGGTTGGCTCATCCAGAATCAGAACCTTCGGGCTCCCCAGCAATGCTTGCGCGATGCCGAGCCTTTGGCGCATGCCCAGCGAATAGGTCTTTACCTTATCGTGAATTCTCGCGCTCAAGCCGACCAGCTTCACCACTTCCGTGATCCGTGCCTCGTCTATCCCCTCCATCATTCGGGCAAAATACTGCAGATTGCTCCATCCGCTCAAGTAGGAGTATAGCTCGGGATTTTCAACGATACATCCCAGATTCCTCATCGCCTCTGGGAACTGCTTATCTATATCATAGCCGCATATTCGAATGGTGCCGGCCGTAGGCTTAATGAGCCCCACCAGCATTCGAATGGTTGTGGTTTTTCCCGCGCCATTAGGTCCGAGAAAACCAAACACCTCGCCGCGCTTTAACTCAAAATCGAGACCTTGAATGATCTCCCGCTTCCCAATGACCTTTCTCAGGCCTTGCACCGACAGTGTAATCTCGCTCATACGCCCACCTCCTACCAAGTAATTAACGAAGCTACCCTGTCCCCGATTAAACGGTACCCGGCTGCATTAGGATGAAACAAGTCGCTCGCCAAATAATCTTGGACTTTCAATTGAAACAAGTCGAAGGTCGGAACCAAAATGGTTTGCGGATGTTGGGCCGCGACCTCGGCAGCTTTATAGTTCCAGTCTCTTACGATCTTGCTTGTGGTTTCCGTATCCTGCAGTTCGATGAACGGATTGTACAAGCCGATCAGAAAAATCCTCGCTGCGGCGTTTTCCTCCCGAAGCTGCTTCAGAATCCCATCAAGCTCGCGCAAATAGGTATCCTCGATTTCTTGAATTTTCACCGGATCCAGATGCCCCAGCGTTTCCCCACCCCGGAACAAATCATTCCCGCCTATACTGATGACGATGACGTCAGCGGCTTTCACTTGAGCCAGCAGCTCTCTTTCTTGAAGGAGCAAGGCCAGCTGACTAGAGGTTTGCCCATCTACCCCATAATTTTCCATTATAACTTTTTGCTCCGACTTCTCCTTCAGGTGATCCAACAAATAACCGACATAGCCCCTTCCTTCCGGATCCCCGCTGCCTCTAGTTAAAGAATCGCCAAGCGCAAGCAGCCGAAAGCTCCCATCATCATTCTCCAGCACTGGTGCAGGCGAACTCTCCTCGGAGACAGGAGCCCTCTCCGCAGGAGCTGCCGCCGCATCGCTTAAGTAATGCTGGAGCGTCCAAGCCAGACCGCCCATCCAGATCAGACAAGATATGGCCGATACGACCATAAGCCAATGAATCGATCTCTCTCTCATCGTACTCCCCATCCACCTTCCCTACTTACTTTTTTTCCGAACATAGCACAAAAAGCTGAAAAGAAGATGAATAGAAACTAAAAACGGATCAGCTTCTAGCAAAGACGATGCTGCATACTAAATAATAAAGAAAGGACAGACGAATGAATTCATCATTCGTCTGTCCTTCTATGTGATATATAACTCCTCATGCATGCTTCTTGCCGCCGAGATACGCTTCTTTCACCCGGTCATTGTGCAGCAAATCTTTCGCCTCGCCGCTGAGGACAATTTGTCCGGATTCGAGAACGTATCCGTAGTCTGCAATCTTAAGCACTTGTCGAACGTTCTGCTCCACGATCAACACCGTTGTTCCTTCTTGATTGATCTGCTGGATGACTTTAAAAATATCCGAAACAATGATCGGAGCAAGACCCATCGAAGGCTCATCAAGCAGCAGCAGCTTCGGACGGGACATCAGCGCACGGGCGATCGCAAGCATTTGCTGCTGTCCGCCGGACATCGTTCCAGCCAGTTGGTCCACCCGCTCTTTCAGAATCGGGAACCAAGCGAACATCTTCTCAATGTCTTGCTGTATGCCTTGACGATCGTTACGCTGGTAGGCGCCAAGCTCAAGGTTCTCAAGCACGGTCATCGGAGCAAGCACCTGCCGCCCTTCTGGCACCAAAGCAAGTCCTTCCTTGACCAATTGGTGCGGCTTCATTCCCTGTACCTGCTTACCGTTAAGGGTGATGGAACCGTTCCGCGGCGTAAGCACACCGGCCACCGTCTTCATCATCGTCGTCTTCCCGGCCCCGTTAGCGCCGATCAGAGAAACGATTTTCCCTTCGGGCACTTCAAGCGAAATGCCCTTTAATGCACGAATGTTGCCATAATACGTTTCGAGATTTTGTATCGTAAGCATCAGTCATCCTCCTTCCCGAGGTAAGCCTCGATGACATCAGGATGGTTTTGGATTTCCTCAGGTGCGCCCTCAGCAATTTTTACGCCGAAATTGATGCATACCACTCGATCGCACAGGTTCATTACCAGTGGCATATCGTGCTCTACAAGCAGCACCGTCGTACCGTTGTCGCGAATTTTGCGGATCAGATCCATCAGCTCGTGCGTCTCACTCTCGATCATTCCCGCTGCCGGTTCATCCAGTAAAAGCAGCTTCGGATTCGTCGCAAGCGCCCGAGCGATTTCAAGTCTGCGCTGCTGCCCATACGCCAGCGTATCGGACCGGATATCGGCAACGTCCTTCAGGCCAACGAATTCGAGCAGCTCTATCGAACGTTCCTGTACATGAGCCTCTTCTTTCTTTTGACCCGGCAGATGCAGAAGAGAAGCCCAGTAACCGGATTTGGTTACCGTATGCATCCCGACCTTGATGTTTTCCAAAGCGCTCATATGACCGAACAAACGGATGTTTTGAAAAGTACGAGCGATGCCCAGCTCCGTAATTTTATGTGGAGGCAGCTGCAGCAAATTCGTTCCGTCAAAAACAATGCTTCCTTTAGTCGGCGGAAAAATGCCTGTAATCATGTTGAAAATTGTGGTTTTCCCAGCCCCGTTAGGTCCGATCAAACCAAGAATCTGACCTTTATCTAAGGTAAAATTCACGTCCGACAGGGCCTTAATCCCGCCGAATGTTTTACCGATTTGTTTTAATTCGAGCAGCATGTTACTGGCCTCCCTTGCCGGAAGATTTACTTTTACGTTTTTTCCATTTGGCAAATGTGCTGGCCGTAATCAAGCCATGCGGACGGAAAGCCATAACGAGAATCAATAAGCTGCCGTAGAAAATCATTTTGTATTCGGCCAAGACGCGCAAATACTCAGGTAATCCTGTTAGCAGCGCCGCCCCAAAGAGCGGACCGATAATGACCTCCGAACCGCCGATAACGGCGAACGATAGGATTTCCACAACCCGGTGGTAATTGAAATCGTCAGGAGTAATGCTTGTCGTAATATGGGCATAGAGTCCGCCGCCAAGGCCCGCGAGCATGGAACCGATCAAATAAGCCAGCATCTTGTAATACGTAATATTGATGCCCATTGCACGGGCTGCTGTTTCATCCGCACGAATGGCGCTAAACGCACGGCCAACCCGGGAGCGGTCCAAACGAACTTGGCATAACAAAATGATAATAAACAACAGTATCATCGCAATTAAGGTCGATAATGCTTTCATTTGAGCTACGGAAATACCCAGTGCGGATGCATCCAGACCGATTAACTTCTCCAGATCGTATAGCCGTGTTCCGATCGATTGCAATCCGGTCATGCCCAGGGCACCGTTAGTGATATTTAAGTTCAGCATAATGACCCGGACAACTTCACCAAAACCAAGGGTAGCAATAGCCAGATACAACCCATGAAGCCTTAATGTGGGATAACCAATAATTAAAGCTACAATTCCGGTAATGATAACCGCGAGGATCAATGCAACAATCAACGGCAAATCGGCCGATTTGGTAGCAATGGATGCGGTATACGCGCCAATACTCATAAACCCTGCATGTCCAAGCGAAAGCTGTCCCGTAGACAAGGTAATATAAATACTAATTGCCAAAATTAAATTCAGGAACAAAAACGTGAATACCTGCAGCGTATAAGGATTTAAAAAGTCCATTTCTTCTCATTATCCCCCTTTACGCCTTTTTCCCAAACAGGCCCTGCGGCCGAATGAGCAGAATGACAATAATCATACCGAAGGCAACAGCATCCCTGTAAGAGGAATCGCCATAGGCAACGGCTAATACTTCTGCCATGCCGATAAGCACGCCACACACCATCGCCCCGGGAATGCTGCCTACTCCGCCAAGGATAAGTGCTGCCAAGCCTTTGAAGCCCAGTGTAAGACCCATAGTGGGTATCAGTGCGGAATAAGCAATACCGATCAGCATTCCGGCTATACCGCCAAGAGCCGAAGCAACCACAACGGTCATTATAATGACAGCGTTGGTGTTGATGCCCAGAATCCCTGCAGTTTCCGTATTCTCCGCTGTCGCTCTAAGCGCTTTGCCCATTTTGGTCTTTTGAATCCAGTAATTCAGAACAACCATTAAAAACAGTGAGATCCCAATGATGATCAGATCCGCCACACGCATCTGTAAGGGCCCTACATGAAAAACCGTCGCTCCAACAGCCGGCACCGATCGGGAGTCCGCTCCAAAGAAAACATGAGTCAATTCTTCTATTAGGATGGCGAAACCAATCGTGCTGATTAAAGGCGCCAAGTGCGGCACGTTCTTTTTCCTAAGAGGCCGAAGCGCGGTGAATTCAAGCACGAGCCCCAATATCCCCGATACAATTATCGCAACGGGAAATGCAACCATGAACGGCAATCCGGAATTAACTGTGAGACTTAGTCCCACAAGCGACCCGAAAATAAAGATCTGACCATGTGCCATGTTGATAATACGCAGTACACCGAAAATAAGCGTATAGCCAATAGCGATCAATGAATAAGTGCTTCCGACGGTTAATCCGTTGAAAAGCTGCTGCCAAATCATGCGTTCTCCTCCTTTTTTGCAAAATGGGCTTACGAAACAAGCTACCCGGGCAGCACCCGGGTAACTTGGTTAGTTTCCCTACTATTCAACTTTTTCTATCTCCAACAAGTGCTACACGAAAGCTTGCCTATTCAAACGTCACAAACTTGCCGCCTTCAACTGTAACGACTAACGGCACACTGATCGGATTACGATTTTCATCGAAGGAAAGCTTGCCTGATACGCCATTGAAGTCCTTCAGTATGGCCAATTCCTCACGCAGCGCATTGCGGTCGTCGGCTTTATTTGTTTTCAACAACGATTGAGCAACAATGTGCAGTCCGTCGTACGCCTGAGCCGCAAACTGATCCGGTTTTTTACCATATTTCTCTTCAAATTTTTTCACAAAATTTTGTACATGCTCTTCTTTATTGTCTGTACTGAACGGAGTTGCTACGATAAGCCCTTCCGCGCTTTGGCCGGCAATCTCCAGCACTTGCGGGTTATTGAAGCCGTTGCCGCCGATAATCGGTACGTTCAGACCAATTTCACGCGCTTTTTTCACAACTAGAGAACCTTCCTTATATAAGGACGATACGAACAAAGCATCCGGATTGGTCGCTTTAATCTTGGTCAGCTGTGCGGCGAAATCGACATCCCCATTCGAGAACGATTCTTCACCTAGGTTCTCCAATCCCATTTTTTCAGCCGTTGCCTTCATCGTTTTAAACCCGGACACGGAGAAATCGTCGTTTTTCGCATAAATGAACGCCGCTTTCTTAATGTCATGCTTCTTCACAGCCACTTCCATAGCCGCGGGAATCGCGACGGATTCCGGCAAGGAATTGCGGAATACGTATTCGCCAATATCGTTAATGCCTTCAGCTGTATTGGAAATTCCGAGAATCGGGGTTTCTGATTCGCTCGCCAGCGGTCCAACAGCAAACATTTCGCCAGACAGGGTCGGTCCGATGATTGCAACGACTTTATCTTGGTTAATCAATTTATTGGCAGCGTTGATAGCGCTTTCTTTCTTACCTCCCGAATCTTCAGTCAGCAGTTCGATTTTTAATTTTCCTTTGTTTGCTTCGTTCAACTCGGTTAGAGCAATCTCTAAACCTTGCTTTTGGGCTTCACCATAAGCTGCCCCGCTTCCGGAAATAAAACCGATATAACCGATTTTGGCCACTTGCTCGCCATTACCGGCAGCTGCCCCAGACCCGCTGTCCGTTGCCGCAGGTTGCCCGCCGCACCCTGCCAGCAGCGCTAAGCTAAGAACCGCTGAAAGCACGGTACCCATACGTTTTCTCTGTCTCATGATACATCTCCCTTTTTAGAAAAGTATTAATAAAGAAGAATGTAACAAATTTATTAACAGAGTGTCAATAATAAATGTCTCTCTATTTCGACATTTTCTTTGTTTATTCCCTAATATATTCAAATTCATAAAAATGGATGTATGCCATGTTCCCCCTGCCATCCACTCAACACTCTTTTCATCTAAACCCCTTCATTACAAAGCAAAATCCACCGACCCGAGGGTCCGTGGATTTTGCTGTATCTATTCTAATTGTAGGCTGGTGAATCGTGATTCGCGTATTACACCGCTCTGCACACTTTTACCTTCAGTATCCGCTTTTCATCCGCTTCTTCCACCTTAAAGACGATACCGTTCCACTCCAGAACCGGATTTTCGCCTTGGTCGGGAATCCTGCCCAGCTGTCCGATCAGGAAGCCGCTTAACGTTTCGTATTCATCCGTCTCCAGCTCCACGTTAAGGAATTTTTCCACATCATCTAAGTTCGTTGTGCCTTGCACCATAAATGTATTGTCATCGATCACGATAATTTCCTTCTCTTCCTCATCATGCTCGTCAAAAATATTGCCGACGATTTCCTCAAGTAAATCCTCTATCGTCACAATGCCGGCCGTTCCCCCATATTCATCAATAGCAATCGCCATATGGACATTGTCCCTCTGCAGATCCTTGAACAGCTCATCAATCCGCTTTGCAGCCGGAATAAGATACGGCTTACGTATCACGTCCTTGATATCAAGAACCTGCTCATGATTGCCTTCCAGACACAGGATAATGTCCTTTACATGCAGGATACCGACAATATTGTCAATTCCCTTCTCAAAAACCGGGAATCTTGTATACTTCTCCATATGGATCAATTGAATGACTTCTTTCAGCGACGCCGTGATCGGAATAGCCACGATATTGGTTCGGTGAGTCATAATATCAGAAACCACTTTATTATCGAACTCAAAAATATTGTCGATCATCATTTTTTCATTTTCCTGAATCGTTCCTCGCTCCTTGCCCACATCCACCATCATGCGGATTTCCTCTTCGGTTACCTGCTCATCGTTCGCATGGGGATCCACGCCGAACAGACGAACAATTACGTTGGTAGAACCCGTAAGCAGCTTAACAAACGGAGATGTAATGACCGACAATAGGGTCAAAGGCCGCACCGCGATCATGGAGATGGCTTCTGCCTTTTTCATGGCCAGCCGCTTTGGCACTAATTCACCGAATACTAACGTGAAGTAGGACAATATCAGGGTAATAAAGATCACGGATATCGTCTCTAGTGTGGCTTGCGGGATCGGTACTCCAGTTTCGTAAATGACGCGGGCTAAGCTCCCCGCAAAGCTTTCGGCAGCAAAGGCGCTCGCCATGAATCCGGCTAAAGTGATCCCGATTTGTATAGTAGCCAAAAACCGGCTTGGCTCTTTTAACAGTTTGTAGAGCATAACGGCCTTTTTGTTGCCTTCCTCGGCCATAAGTTTCACTTTGTTGTCGTTTAGAGAAATCAGAGCGATTTCAGACGCGGCGAAGAAGGCGTTCAATAATATAAGAACAATAAGTATGATAATTTCCAAGCTTGCTCATCCTCCATTTAATTGAATCCATATAACCATAAAAAGACAAAAGAACCCTTCAAATCATAATTGAGAGTCTCTTGCCTTTATTCACGTCGTCTATTCAAATGACTACTCATTACACGGATACAATGATAATTGTCCCCCGATAGGTCGTCCATAAACTTACCCACCTCCACTATAATATTTACAAATAAATATCTCATATGTCAAGTTTCTCATTGTAAGCTCCTCCACAGGATTCCCAAAAAATCATTTTCCATCCCGGCATTTTATGGGAAAATGGGTGACTTTGGAACCCCATTATTCCCCGCGGGGAATAAAGAAACCTAACTGCAAGCCTTGATTTGCAATTAGGTCATAATACATTTATTTACTTAAGCCATGTATGGGCAGGATCAAAATAAGGCACTAATGTTCTGCCTTGATCTCCAGCCATAATCCATAAATAATAGATTTGGTATCCGCCCGCTGCACTAAGAGGATGATACCCCTTATCCACTGCGAAGCTATCCCCGCTTCTTACGACATAGGCTTGATCAATACTTTGATCCTCCGTGTAATGCATTTGGATACCATACCCTTGCTCAGGGTTGAAATAATAAAGAAAGAACGCCTCAAGATGCCGCTCATCGGAAGAAAATTTATGAGGAGGATAGCTTGACCAATGCCCGGCCTGAAGATAGGTCTCCCCTAATAGCATACGATGGACACGACCTTCTCCGTTGTCGCCGATGATATCATTGACTTCCCGCTGCCATGTTTCCTTGCCCCGAGGATGAACTGCAACATCGTTCGGTCTGACAACAAAAGGTTTACACTTTTTCTCTGCTTTCACTTTACAAACCGCGATTTGAACATCATTCGTTTGTGCGGTTACATAATATTCAGATTGACAAGGTATGTAAACTGTGGTTGCTTTTCCTTCAAATACATTGTTCCGTTCTCCCAGGTCAGTCCATTTCTCATGTTCACAAGCAACCGTCACCTTACCTGTCAAAATCACTAAGGCCGTTTCATAGTCACCTGTTTGGCTTGCATATTCTTTGCCTTCATTTAATGAAATTTTGCCGAACGCAAGATATTTTAAATCGTGATCCTCTTTGATAATGTCTTGATAACCTACTACTTCCTGCGCTTTGAACAGATAAGCCAATGCTGCCACTCCTTTTTTCTATGGAAATCAATGTGTGCACCATATATGAATCATTCCTAATCATATGTTATAAGCGCTTACATATCAATAGTTTTGAGTAGAGAAAATGTACACAATCAAAAGCACCGACCTATGGCCAGTGTCTTTTGATTGTATTCGTTTAGGTATTTGAGAGCCGCTTGGGATATGTTAGTCCTTTGATAAAGCAGCACTATTCGAGCTGTAGGGGTCGGAATACCTGTTTTCCCCTCTTTCCCAAACGTCTGCGTATTCGGGATTGCGCTTGAATTGTTCAAGCGCGTAAGAACAGGAGGGAATGATTTTTCTCCCTTTCTCTCTCGCCTCTTCAACTACAAAATCAAGCAGCAGCCGTCCTAAATTATGCCCACGGTAACGGGAATCGATATAAGTGTGATCGATAATCCAGGTGTCCACATCAACAAGCTGGTACGTAATCTCTCCCACCGTACCGTTTATTCCACGGAGTATATAGCTGGTTCCAAGCTTTTGTGCCGAAATCTCCTCGGTCTCTGCCCTAACCGTTGCCTTTTCTTCATTCATGGTTCCGTGCACCTCCTGAGTAGAGTTGTTATGGTCCCCATTGTTGAGTCAAGCTGCAGCTTGACACTTCATTACCCCAAGCCTAGGCTTATGAAGCAAACTCACGTTACAGAAACCGGATGGAGAAATAATTCGCGGCCAAATCAGCAGATCATGAATAAGCTTGTTCCATTCCGTGTGACGAGCTGGCAAGAAATTTACAACTAAAAAAATGGCAAAGAATCATGCAAAAATTGCAGATTAGGTGTACAATAGAATAAGCAGCTCGGATGTATGCATACTCAATGGATTTAATGTGAAGATTTTCACAAGGGTAAGATATAATAAATAAATTACGTTTATTATATATACATCTTATGATCTGCAGCAGCGAGCGGGTACTATTTAGACGAATTAAGGAGGAATGTAGCAATGTTAGAAACAACCATTCAAAAGTCAGAGGAGCAAGAAACTTCCGCGGAACACGGGATCTCTAGGCCGGATGTGCTGGATCAATTGTTAAAGCCCGAAGTACAAGAATCCTTGACTGTGCTGGTAGACCAACTTCCGAAGCTCACCGAAATGATGACACTGCTGACGAAGACGTATGATTTGGCACAAAAGGTAGCTACAGACCGCGTGCTTATTCAGGACATGGTAGGCGGCATCCAAGAAGTGGTGAAGCCGCTTGAAGAAAAGGTGAAGGGGTATGCGTCTGCGGCTATCGAAGCCAATGATCGTGCTGAGCAAAGTGATGCTACCATCGGCGTATTTGGCATGCTGAAATTGCTGAAAGATCCTGAGCTTCAAAAAATGCTTCGTTTTGCACAAGCATACCTGGATATTATGAACGAAAGAAAACAACAAGACTAATTGATGTCACAGAACGGAGGATAAACGTGAAAAAACAAATTTTGATATTAGGTGGCGGCTATGGCGGCTTGTTAAGCGCGATTTCCGCACGTGCACATTTGTCAGCAGAAGAAGCTTCGATTACTGTCATTAATCGCGTGGGATCGCACCAAATTATTACGGAACTGCACCGTCTGGCAGCAGGTAACGTTGCAGAGAAGGCTATTGCATTGCCATTGCAAAAATTGCTTAAGGGCAAGGATATCAACATAAAAGTCGGCGCAGTTGAACATATTGATTTGGAAGCGCGCAAAGTGTTAGTGGCTGACGGCACAACACACCATTACGATACATTAGTTTTAGCATTGGGCAGCGAAACCAACTATTTTGGTATTCCAGGTCTTCAAGAAAACAGCTTTACATTGAAATCCGTAGCCGATGCCAACCGCATTTATAAGCATGTTGAAGAACGTATCCGTGAATACAGCAAAACTAAAAATAAAGCGGACGCTACATTCGTCATCGGTGGCGGCGGCCTCACAGGCGTAGAGTTAGTCGGCGAGCTCGCGGATGAGCTGCCAGGCATCTGCCGCAAAAATGGTGTGGATTTCGCAGATATATCACTCTACCTTGTTGAAGCCATGCCAACCATTCTGCCGATTTTCTCTGCAGATTTGATCGAGCGCGCGACAGTGAGTCTGGAAAAACGCGGCGTGCAGTTCTTGACCGGTTTGGCGATTACAGAAGTGAACGGCTCAACGGTAAGCCTGAAGGACGGCAGAACCATCGATACCAACACGCTGGTTTGGACTGGCGGCGTACAAGGCAGCTCGCTTGTAGCCAACTGCGGCATTGAAGTCAATCGCGGTCGTGCAACGGTTAATGAATTCCTGCAATCCGTATCCCACCCTGAAGTATTCCTCGCGGGCGACTGTGCGGTCGTCTTCGGTCCTGAAGGCCGTCCATATCCTCCAACTGCACAGTTGGCATGGCAGATGGGTGAGCTCGCCGGCGCGAATATCGCGGCTTCCTTCAAAGGCGGCAAAATGGATGCCTTCTCCCCTGTCTTTTCAGGAACGCTCGCCAGCCTGGGCCGTAAAGACGGTATCGGCTCTATCGGCGAAAGCGGTATTGAATTGAAAGGCACACCGGCTTCCCTTATGAAAAAAGCGAGCAACGCCCGCTACCTTTCCCACATTAACGGCTTGTTTGCCCTTGCTTATTAAAATTAGTTTTTCTGAGAACAAGCTTTCGGGTTTCCCGAAGGCTTGTTGTTTTTGGGAACGTTAACTTATTGAGGATGAAGGTCGCTAGTCGTAATAATTCAGTACTCTTAGCTGTTTAGTTAAAAGTAATGTCTTAAAAACAGAAAAGAGCCTCGAGCGCAAACGGTCGAAGCTCTCGTTATTTATGGAGACGAACCGTGGTGTGGTAAATCCACAATTCGACGCCGCGTGATTCTTAGGATGTTTGGGGAGGTGTGATAAAGCTTCCGGCTGATACATTAACTTTGATTCATAATAAAACAAGTAAATCCCTATCTTTAGTATAAAACGTTCAAGCATATACGGCTGTTGCTGCAGCTTGATGATGTCCGGAATGTTCGGAAGGGACTAAGGTTAGGTCTACGCCTAGTGCCATCGCGACACGGATAATCGTATCGATGCGCGGAACGGTCGTATCACCCTCGAAACGAGCAATAGCACCGGCACGAGTTCCTTGTAAGCGAACACGTTCCATGCAATAAATAATCTTATCGAACATAATTTTTGCATCCTTGTCGCCCCGGTTTTTCCTCTCTTCGATTTCTTTAATGAATTCATCAACTTCGGGTAAACTGACGAATTCGTATTTATACACTGGAACGACTCCCTTACATTCTCTATCTTAGTCAGAGTAACATAAAATTATAACGAATACGTTATAATTTGTACAGTAATTATATCTAAAGCACTTTTTGTAGTTCTGATTTGAATACCTGCAGAATTAAATATAGCAGGAAGACCCCGTATCAAAACAAATCTGTGGTTTTATTGGGACAAGGGTTTAGAGAACCGCTTTTTGAGCAGGTTTCGAGTAGTCCTTCTTTTGCTCACGTACGAGTCATTCATCGATTTACGACTTTCAGTTAAATACAATATTTACCTTAGATTTAGAATCGGACTCCGCGTTATATATACAGAAAATACTCTATTGCCACTACTAATATACCATATACTGGTTTACAATGTTTATAATTACTTATCTTCCAAAAGGAGAGGCTCCATGGCTATAAGCTTAACGGTTGTGTAAGTAACACTAAACAAACAATTCTGACACGAGGAGATTATTTCGATGCTAGAGATAAGCATTCATCATTTTATCGGGTATTAGATTCATAATTTCTTGTAAATACATTATTATTTATTGGGAGCGGCCTTTCTGACCCAGATATTAATTTGCTCTTGGAAAATGCAAATATTTCAGCAAAATGTAGCAGACCACATTATGCCTTGGTAGATAACAACAGGAATGACTCTATAAAAAAAGCAATTAAGTCAACTTATAATCTTGAATTGTTGGAATATCCCAAAGGAAGGCATGATGTTGTTTCTGTTGCTCTGAAGGATCTTTTAAATTTAGTTCTTCAGCATAGAAGCGAAAATGGCTTACAATAAAAATAATTTTGGAATAAATACGAAAGGAGCTAAGCCAATTTGATTGGCCTAGCTCCTTTTCGTTTGTGGATTTACAATATGGAGACCAGAGGAGTCGAACCCCTGTCCAAAAATAACGCGACACAGGCTTCTATGGGTGTAGTTCCCGTTTGGTTGTCACCCGAACAGCGCCCGGTAACAATAAAAAACACCTCATCGGTGTTAGCCCTATATGTGTAACCGTTATGATTTTTTTACTATCTCATCTACTTCACTTTTCAATAAAAGGTACCTATGAACACTTCTCATGATCGGAACTTTGGTTAACCTGTTTTTATCTACATAGGTTTTCATTTGATCTTTAGAAAGACCCAACAAACTCCCTGCTTCTGTAACAGTTAATACAACTTCGTTACTCGTAGCATTAAAAGTTTTTTTCACTTTTTGATTCCAGTCTTCGAATACATGCATAGATCTGCAACCTTTCTTATTGTTAACCAATAACTTTTCTTAACTGAATACTTCTATTATATCATAAATATAAGTTTTTGCCTAAACCGATCTGTGCGAGTACATAACTGTAAAGTATAGCGAGATTCTTAGGTAAATGAAAAAAAATACACCATTTAAGGTGTATTTCCCAACGGATGATTAGGACGAAATCGTCTCAACCTCGACAGCAATGACGTGCCTCAGCCTTTTTAAAGTATAGTACACCGTCGTTGTCCGCAGCTTGTACGATGCGGATACGACTAACTGCATTTGCTGTTTGCCATCGGTCATATCTTTTATCTTGGTTCGTTTTACTGTCATAGAATTTTGCTGGATTTCATCGATCAACGCTGACATCTCGCAATTGTTTTTAACCGTGATTTGAATAGAAAGATCCCGTTCCCTCAGCTTATTCGGACCGAGCAGCTTGAAAAGCAGCGGCACGAAATTGATGGCCACAATGATCAGTATAACCGCACAAACCGCTTCTTTATAGAAACCGGCCCCCGCTGCAATACCAAGACCCGATGCAGCCCAGATCATCGCCGCCGTCGTCAAGCCTGAAATCACATCATTGTTACGGCGCAAAATAACTCCCGCTCCGATAAAGCCTACCCCGCTAACAATTTGTGCAGTAAGTCGCATGGGATCCATAACCGTATGCCCCGGAATGGAGTATATTTCCACGGACTCAATCGAAACAATCGTTACGAGACAGCTGGCTACAGAAATCACCATGCTTGTCTTGATCCCAAGAGGCTTATGCTTAAGCTGCCGGTCAATACCGATCAATAACCCGAGCAGCATCGCCGCCATAAACTTGATCAGAAAATCATAAAAATCCAATTAAAAGTCTCCCCCATAAGATCAGATTAATATGGGGGAACCCTTCTCCCATATTAACCTTTACTTATTTTCATAATCACTCTTAGCTTTTTGGATCACTGCTGCATACTTATCTAATGTCGTTTTAACATCTTTTCTATCGATAACGACCTCTTTCAACGACTCATTGATCGCTTTATTTACATCAGCCCAATAGGGAACGTTAGAAAGGGGTACAGCCACTTCTAAGCCTTTTTGAGTGGCTTCAAAGTATGGCTTTTGCCAATCTTCCACTTGACCGTAAACGTCGCTTCTAAAGGATGGCCAACCCAGCTTGGTAACCATTGTTTCTTGAACTTCTTTGGACATTAAATATTCCATAAACGAAACAGCTAATTCCTTGTTTGGAGAGCCTACCGGTATACCTACAACTTCTCCACCCAAGGTTTTGACGGCGCCAGCAGGTCCACTGTAGCCTGAGTTCGCTTTAATCTCTGTCTTGCCGCCTTCTTTTACGATAATATTAACGCCAAAGGGCCAATTTGGAGCGTAATAAACAGATTCCTGAGCCAAGAAACCGTTCGTCGAACTAAAGCTTGCTTTTAATGTATCTTCAGACAGATACGGCCACAGCTCCTGCAGGAACGTGTATGCTTTGATGGTGCCTTCATCATTTAAAACAAGCGGATCTCCGCCAGCCTGTCTAATAAACTCAACAATTTCGATGACATCGCCGGATAATTTAATTTTCAAAGCGAGTCTTCCGATTTGCTCTTTTTCTTTCAATGTTTTCGCCACGTGCAATAGCTCATCCCATGTTGTAGGGGGGGTCAGGCCGTATTGATTAAATTTCTTTTCGTTATAATAGTTAATCTCGACATTAGGTCGGTATGGCAAGAAGTAGGTTTTACCTTCAAAATCGCCGGCATCCACCAATTTCCCAATCGATTCGCTTGGAATTTTGCTTTTATAGGCAGATAGGTCTTCAACCAATCCCTTGGAAACGAGTGACGCGGTATTGTTTACATCCTGCGCAATGAGGTCAATCTCCATCTTACCTGCCTGCTTCATCGCTTCCAGCTTTTTAACTACATCCTTGGCTTCAACCTGAATAGCTTCAACCTTGGCATTATTGGCCTGTTCAAATTGAGGAATGATTTCTTTCCTCATCACTGCCCATTCCTCTTCACTTAAAGCCATAGTCACTCGCAACGTTTTGGACTCCGAGGATGCAGTATTGCCGGAATCGTCGCTCTTGGCGCAGCCTGCAATGATTCCCGACACCATTACGGTTGAAAGTCCTACGGTTACTAGCTTTTTCATCGATGTGTTCATGATGGATTCCCCCAAAAATTTTTTTAGCCTTGCCTGCATGTATAACCGATAAAAGGGCGACTTACCCTTTTACCGCCCCACCGAGATAATCGGATTTCAGGTATCTTTGAAGAATAAAAGTGATCAGTACTACAGGAATGGCCAGTATGGTTGCATAGGCTGCCTGTTGGAAGAACCCGCCTCTTTCGACATAGTAATAAATTTGAAGCGGCATCGTTTTTGTGGAAAGGGACAAATATAGGGCATACGTAAATTCATTCCATGAATTAAGCCATACATATAAAGCCGCAACAGCAATCCCTTGCATTGCAACAGGAAGGATCACTTTAGATAGGGTCTGCATGCGGCTAGCCCCGTCGATGGCTGCAGACTCCTCCAAATCGAAGGGAATGGCCGAAAAGGTAGCCACAAGAATCCACGCCATAAAGGGCAGTTGTCCGATTAAATGCGCCAGCACCAGTCCAATATCCGTATCGAGTAAATTCCATTTCAAAAAAGTGACCGAGATCGGAAGCGCAATCCCCACAACAGGAAACATTTTTGTAAAAAACAGCGTTAAAATAAAAATGTACTTCGCTTTTTTATTCAGTCTGGAAATGGCATAGGAGGCAGGTGTTACAATCGCAAGAGCCAGAAGCATGGTTAGCGATGCCACTGTAAAGCTTTTCCTTAAGGGTTCCCACAAATTACCTGATTCAAAAACCTGTTTCCAATGTTTAAACGTTACGTCATGAATTAAAAACGTAGGGTGCTGCGTCAACACTTCATGAGGCTCGCTGAAAGATATTTTTATCAATATATATACCGGCGCAATCATACAAAAGCTGATGATAAGAACCGAGAGGTATATCCATATTTTCGTATTAGCCGATTTACTTGCCACTGCTTAGCCCCTCCCCTTTGTCTACAAACTTGATGTATAGCATGACAAATATTAATATGAGAACCAGTAGTACGGTGGAGGCAGCTCCAGATGCACTCAAGTTATTATAGGCATACTCCTCGTAGGCATACGTGGATAGGAACGGAACGGATTTACCGACTAAAATTTGCGGCAATTCAAAAATTCTAAACGAATCAACAGCCCGTAGAATCACTGTCATCGTAATGGCAGGCTTCAGCAGCGGAAGGGTAACATACCTGAAATCATGCCATTTGGACGCACCATCAATGCTGCTAGCTTCATAAACATCTTTTGAAATCGATTCCAATCCAGCTAATAAAAGAAGCACCACGATGGGCAATACCTTCCATGTATCCGCAATAGCGATGACAAACAAACTCTGGATATTTCCGCTAGTCCAATTGATTGGCACTTCGATCAAACCTATTCGATATAACAATTCATTTAAATAACCCTGTGTTCCGAATACGTACAGCAGCGTTACACCTGATACCAGGGTAGGTATACCCATCGGCATCAACACAAGGGCTCTTATGATACTTTTGCCTTTAAAGGTTTGTTTGAGCACGATGGCAACGAAAAGCCCCAGGCTAATTTGAATCGTTAGGCCAATGATCGTGACCCCGATGGTATTCCAAATGGATCTCATGAAATCAGGTTTACTAAACAGATATTCATATACGGATAAAGTCCACTGACCCGTAATATTATCTTGAAACCCCATCATGATACTCTTCGTTATCGGGATCATCGTAAACCCTAAAATATATAGAGAGAGGGGGAGCAAAAATAATATTTCCAAATTGTACTTTTTCAAATAATTTAGCATCGATGAATTCCCTCGCAGCCATCTACAGATTATTATTCCTTCTTGCAAAATCCACGAACTTAAATTTATCCGGCCTATGTCTGGATTCCGTATATTGAAATAAAGTCGTATCATTCAAGTACACGTAATTTTCCACTACTACAACCATCGTGTAATTGTCCAAATGCAAATAGGTTTTATCTTCTTCCGAAGCCTCCTGAACGGAAATGACCTTTTTCGCGTATCCGATCTTAAGACCCAGTTCGCTTTCGATGTACTCATAAATGGAGTCCTCGCATATTTTGATGGTCAAGTCAGGGATATATTTCTTTTTGAAAAAATCCTTATCCAAAATAATTTTTTCATTTCCAATCTGCCTCACCCGCATAATCTTCCATATTTCATCATCTTCGTCTGTTTCTAAATGCGTCGAGATAAACATGTCAGGCTTAACGACCTTTAGCTCCTCAACGATCGTTTTAGATGTTCCGCCTAATTTCTGCGCAAGCTCTTTAAAACTCACTAAGCCTGATATAGGAAAATTAAATCTCTTTGTTTCCAATACAACGGAACCCTTACCCCTAATTTTCTGAATATAGCCATTCTGGGACAGTAAATTCAGTGCTTTTCTTACCGTCTCTCTTGATGTTTCATATTGAAGAACCAGTTCGTTTTCAGAAGAAAGTAAGGTATTGGCTTCGATCTCGCCATTTTCTATTTTACTGACGACATCATTGTAGATCGCCGTATACTTATTTTTCATTGTAACGCCCCTATCGGCCATTATTTTTCAAAATGGTACACGATGGATTCATAAGGCCGCAATACCATTCGGTAAACATCCGTGTTTGACGCCTCATAATTCGATATTAAAATGCGGCTTTGATACCCATGCAGATTGATTTCCTCCGGCAGTTCAAATACGGATTCATGCCGCGAAAAATTATTAACCACTAACACCTTTTCATTTTCTCCATTTCTCAGATATGAAAAGATCTCTTGATGATCTTCCAAAATCAACTGATAATCTCCGGAAGTGATAATCTCTAATTCCTTTCGGAGTTTAATCAAATGTTGATAATGATAGAACACAGAATCAGGATTCTCTAAAGCCGATTCCACATTGATGACCTTGCAGTTTGGCGCTGTTTTTATCCATGGATCTCCTTCGGTAAATCCGGCGTTTTGGCTCGAATCCCACTGCATAGGGGTCCTCGAATTATCCCTGGATCTTCTTTGAATAACATCCATGATCTCCTTAACATCTCGTCCCTGATCCTGCATGATCTTAAACATGTTAAGGCTTTCAACATCACGGTAGTCATGGATGCTATCAAATTTCGGGTCCGTCATGCCTATTTCTTCACCCTGATAAATATAGGGAGTGCCTTGCATCATGTGGATTGTAGTCGCAAGCATTTTGGCGGATTCTTCGCGATACTGATCATCGTCTCCATATCTGCCTACGATTCTTGGTTGGTCATGATTGCACCAAAACAGTGCATTCCATCCCCCGCCTTTATGCATTTCGACCTGCCATTCGCTCAAAATCCTTTTTAGAGCTACGAGATCAAAGCTTC
This sequence comes from Paenibacillus sp. PvR098, assembly GCF_017833255.1. Taxonomy (NCBI): domain Bacteria; kingdom Bacillati; phylum Bacillota; class Bacilli; order Caryophanales; family Paenibacillaceae; genus Paenibacillus; species Paenibacillus sp. PvR098. Next base: position 3,521,129 of record NZ_JAFIBU010000001.1, on the reverse strand, counting down.
CCAACTCCCATTTGTTACCGTCAAGATAATCAACCTTCAAGTGATGAAAGTTAAAAACCATATCCAGTTCCTGATGGTCAGGGTTGGTGTATCGAATACAATGGTCTATCGTAGTGGACGACATTTCTCCGACCGTTATCATCCGATACTTGGAGAATACTTCTCTGTTCATTTCATGAATCAGCTCGTGTACTTTTGGGCCGTCTGTATAATATTTACGACCGTCCCCCGATTCATCGCTTGGAAAACATTGATTTTTGGAAATGAGATTAATGACATCCAATCTAAAACCCTCTACACCTCTTTGAAGCCAAAAATGCATGATTTCGTAAACTTGCTTTCTCATTTCCTCGTTTTCCCAATTGAGATCCGCCTGAGTTTGATCAAATAGGTGCAAAAAGAATTCATCCGTTATCTCGTCAAACTTCCAAGCGGACCCGCCAAACTTAGAAACCCAATTATTCGGTTCTTTCCCATCCTTCGATTCTTTCCATATGTAATAACTTCTTTTTTCATTATCTTTGGAGCTTCTTGATTGTTTAAACCATTCATGCTCGGTTGAGGTATGATTGACAACCAGATCCATAATGATTTTTATATTTCTTTCGCGAGCTTGCTGAATGAGAACATCAAAATCTTCTAGAGTCCCGTATGTCTCGTCGATCCGATAATAATCACTGATATCATATCCATTATCTTTTTGCGGAGATTCATATACAGGAGTCAGCCATATGACATCTACGCCTAATTGAGCGAGATAATCCAGCTTTCTAATAATCCCCTTTAAATCACCAACACCATCTCCATCAGAATCCATAAAGCTTTTCGGATATATTTGGTAAATGACGCTTTTTTTCCACCAATCATTCTCTATGTTTGTGTTACTCTTCACTACCATCTCATCCTTTTTAAAGCCACTATGATCTATATCCACCTTGATGAAGCAAATACAAGTAGATATATATACTTGTATATACAAGTTTTTATTAGTATAACTGATGAAGATATAACGGTCAACAGAAAAAATAAATTTGTATATACATGTTCAGGAAGGGGCGGCTAGAGTAAAAAAGACGGAGAAAGGAGGGATATAGCTTGGCCATTACCCATAGCATCTCACTGACCCAGCATATCAATGTAAACAGCGGTTCCCACGTCCTTTACTTCTATCAAGCACGACAAACCTATGTCGAAAACGCTGTGTCTTTTATTAAAGCCGGTATTGATCTGAATCAGCACGTTATTTTCATAGATAGTTCCGAACGGTTTAAGCTAATTCTCGCTAAGTTGGAAGAAATGAAGCTAACAGAACACCAACAAAAGGCTATTCATTATATAGATAATGTCGAATTTTATCGGATATATGAAGATTTCCATTTTAACAGAGTTCTACATCATTTAAGTGAAGTTGTAGAGCGTCACCTCAAAGTAAATAAAGAAGTCCGACTCTGGGGACATGTCGATTGGCGTGAGCAAGATAACATCCTGGACAAATTGCATACTTACGAATGTGAATGTGACGTTACTGTAGCTGGTTTGGGATTTTTGACCGTATGCGCATATGATGCCAACACCGTTCCCGCAGCCATACAGTTGGAAATGATGAGGTCTCACGAATATTTATTGACCGATGAAGAATTCATTCTTTCAAACTTATATCGAAAATGTAAACCCAGCAAATCGGGAACGGCCTTCCCTACCTTATCTGCTCAGACCCAGTTTGAATCCGAAATCGACTTATATAAACAAAAGCTTGATTTTGTCCATGTTGTTTCCCATGAGGTTCGAAACCCACTGACAGTCATTAAAGCCTATGCATCTCTAGTCCACAGCCGTCTTGACCACACGGACGATAGGAATAAGCTAAAGGCTATTGGCGACTATGTAGACCTTATCGATAACGAAATATCACATATCATTATGACTGAACAAATGTTGTCTACCGAATCCCTCTGGCGCCGAAAATTGGTGCAGCCCAGCAAATTATTGGCGAGGTATTAGAAATCATGGAAATAAAGGGCAGAACACAAAACATCAAATTGGAGTCAGATATTCGATTGACTGGCTCAGAGATGATTCTAAGCAATGTCAAAGGCTTTAAGTTAATTGTGTCCAATCTCATTAGTAATGCTATCAAATATAGCTTCGAGAGGAATACCGTTTCCGTTTCCGTTAGTACAAACCACGGTTTTCTAGACATCATAGTGGAAGATTGGGGAATTGGAATGACAGAGGAGCAATTGGGGAAACTTTTCCGCAAATATGGAAAAATGAATGATGAAAAGGCCGGCCAAGGCATCGGTTTATTTATGGTAAATAAGCTAGTGGATCATTTTGAAGGCACCATTCATGTAGAGAGTCGTTTGAACCACGGAACACGGGTAAAAGTCTCACTTCCGTTACATTAGGAACATTCCATACACTCCGCTTAGCACAACTGACCAGAACGGAACGAGCGACGGTGTGACGGAAGCGACCTTTTCATGATAAAATCAAAAATTTCATCGGCAGCTATGTGGCATAGGTATTCATCTACGAAAATTGGCTTCACCTATCCTTACCGCTCCATAAACGCAAAAAGCAAGAGTATCGACCGATTGGGTCGATACTCTTGCTTTTTGCGGAGACGCGAGGATCCGAACCCCTGTCCGAAGATAACGCCACGCAAGCCTCTACGGGTGTAGTCACCGTTTTGATGTCACCCGAGCTGCGCCCCGTTATAATAAAAAACACCTCACCGGTGTTAGCCCTATATGTGTAACAGCTATGATTTTTTTATTATCTCATCTATTTCACTTTTCAATAAAAGGTACCTATGAACACTTCTCATGATCGGAACTTTGGTTAGCCCGCTTTTATCTACATAGGTTTTCATTTGATCTTTAGAAAGACCTAATAAACTCCCTGCTTCGGTAACAGTTAATACAACTTCGTTACTTGTCGCATTAAAAGTTTTCTTCACTTTTAGATTCCAGTCTTTGAATGCACGCATAGATCTGCAACCTTTCTTATTCTTAGCCAATAACTTTTCTTGGCTGAATACTTTTATTATATCACAAATATAAGTTTTTACCTAAACCCCAATTTGAACAACTATCGACAATATCTCAGACAAAGGGGATGCCCTCGCGCGCATCCCCTTTATGAAAACTCGGAAATAAAAGAATGGCACACAGGCTTCAACGGGTGTAGTCACCGTTTTGCTGTCACCCGAGCACCTCAACAACTTAGCATCGGATTATCTAAATTCGACCGAAAGTACATGATCGATCTTTAGAATTTCTTGGAGCATCTGGTCACCCTCAAAGTCGAATTTACAAGTGCCCTCAATTGTTGTAGTTGCAAATTCACCGTTAACGCGTATGGAAACGTCCGTAATATTTAAGTTATACTTTACCAATATTTTAGAGATTTGCGCTAAAAGTCCCGGACGATCAATCGAAGAATAGGATAATTGTTTTTTTATCTGACCTGAGTTTTCGACTAGGAAATGTTCCAGCTCATTAAGATATTCTTTTATATATCCATAAAAATTGTAAAACCCCTCCGAATCGATCGAATTCTTCCACAATTGGTTTCTTTTTTTATCTAATACACGCTTAAGTAATTTCAGATTCAACTTTTTCCCTTGAATGATCTTTTCTTGCATTGTAATAAGAATATGAATTGTTTTTTTCGAAAATATGAGTTCATCCTCTACTAATTCTACTTTCGTAAGAACTTTGGACATGTCATGAATTCGTTCCAGCATCGTTTCAAATGATTTGAAGATTTTAGATGTATTTTTAAAATTGCTTTTACGAAACTTTCGATCTTCATTAATAAGACCTGAAATCTCCTTACCTTTTTTTATATACATTCTAATTTCATCGAATTGATTTTTCATGGATGAATACGGCGTCATTCGATTTTTTTCCAAGTCAAGAAAAATATAATGAAGAAGCGCCCGAAGCATTCCTTCCGCCTGATTCAGGATGACTTCCGCTCTTTCTTGATGAACAGGCTTGTGTACTAAATTGATTAGGGCTCCGACACCTGTTCCAATGAATACTAAGACGATTTGATTGTATGCCGCTTCCCAAAAATTAAGCCCTATCGTTCCCATGGTATTAATGGCGATGACGACGGATACTAAAAGGGAATTCGTCCACTTAATGTAGACATGGAGTGCCATCAACAGGAATGTAATGAACCCCATGGCTAAAAAAGATTCCCCTAGGGTAAATAAGGCTATAGCCCCGAGAACAGCTCCTATTACAGCGCTGGCTGTTTGTTGAACACCATTACGTAATGAGCGATATAGTGACGGTTGCACAGATAAAACAGCAATGATTCCAGCAAAATGATATGCATACAAATCCAAGCTTTTAGCAATAAGAATGGATATGGCAACAGCCAGACAAGTCTTTATTACTCTCGCACCAATCATGGCAAATCCCCCCCGTTAAACAGCCATGCATGAGTAATATTATATGACATATAGTTGCTTTTTGTTGATTAATTTTCAACCTTCACATGTTTTCATCTTGATTAATTCAACATATGTCAGTAATTCTTACGTATTATTTATTGTATTTCGTATTCACGAATAGCCATATATCAACGGCTTCAATCATCTAAAGTCAAAAAAGGCCATGACTTCTTGCTGTCATGACCTTCAAAGTAATTTATGGAGACGAAGCGTGGTTGAGTAAATCCACAATACGCCGGTTTAAGCTGACCTCTAGTTGAGGAATACATAGGTAATTCGTATTAGGCTTGGAATGACTCTAATGCTGCCCGTACCTCCGTCGGCGTATCCATATCTAAGATCCGCTCGGCAAGTTTGCTGCATGACTCACGATTCAACTGGGTCACCACGCGTTTTACCTTCTGCATGGAGGATGGAGCCATGCTCCACTCATGCAGCCCTAGTCCGACTAGCAGCGGAGCTGCCAGGGGATCACCCGCCATGCTTCCACACATACCTGTCCATATGTTTTGACGGTTGGAGGCGTCAATCACTTGTTTAATCAAGCGAATAACCGCCGGATGGAAATAGTCATACAGATCCGATACACGTTCATTCATCCGGTCTACGGCTACCGTATATTGCACCAAGTCATTCGTTCCGATACTAAAGAAATCAACCTCTTTGGCAAAGCGATCCGCTTGAAGTGCTGCGGAAGGAATTTCAATCATGATTCCGATCTCAAGCGTATCTGCAGTTGGAATACCTTCTTGCTGCAGCTGCGCCCGTACATCCTCATAGATCGCCTTCGCCTTTCTCCACTCTTCCAAGCCGGAGATCATCGGAAACATGATTTTAAGATTGCCATGAACACTCGCCCGCAAAATGGCCCGAAGCTGGGTGACCAGCAATTCTTGACGATCCAAGCAGAGTCGAATCGCCCGATATCCAAGAAACGGGTTCATTTCTTGCTCAAGCTCCAGATACGGCAGCTCTTTATCTCCACCGATATCAAGCGTCCGAATCACGACAGGACGTCCCTGCATGGCCTCGGCCACAGATTTATAAGCATTATATTGTATCTCTTCATCCGGCATTGAGCTGCGGCTCATGAATAAAAATTCGGTGCGGTAAAGACCGACGCCTTCGGCGCCCTTTTCTATCAGGTCGCGCGCCTCTTCCGGGGTACCGATATTCGCTGCCACTTCAATACGGAAGCCATCTGAGGTGACCGCCTCCGCATTCGCATAAGCCTGCAGCTCATTCCGGCTTTCCTCTTGATGCCGCATTTTTTCGCGTATAGCCGCTAGCGTCTCTTCATCGGGATTGACGACACAACTGCCCGTTGAACCGTCAATGACGAGATAATCACCGTCTTGAATCGTTTCGATCGCTTTCCCCGCACCAAGAATGGCCGCGATCCCAAGTGAATTCGCCAAGATCGCTGTATGCGACGTCTTTCCCCCGACACGGGTAATGAAGCCTTTTACAAAACGAGTATCCAATTGAACGGTATCTGAAGGAGTTAAGTCATCTGCCACGATGATGACTTCTTCCTGAATATCCGATAAGGAGCTTTGCTGACGTCCTCTTACATGCATCAGCAACCGCCCGCCCACATCACGAACATCCGCCGCCCGCTCACGCATATATTCATTCGCCATGCTTTCGAATAAACCGGCCGTCTTTTTTACAATCATACGGATAGCTGTTTCAGCAGACCATTGCTCTTGAATGATCAACTTTTCCATAGGAGGAAAGAAGGAAGGGTCATTCAGCATACTGACTTGTCCCTTGAGGATGACCGCCTTCTCCTCCCCCAGAACTTTCTGGGCACGTTCGATAAGTGCATCCAAATCCTTCAGGCATTGCTCCTTAGCCGTTCGAAGCAAAGCCGCTTCATGATCCGAATGATCGGTTTTGCGGTCTTCGACTGTATCCAGGGAAACGGGGGTGTAGACGAATGCCTTCCCCATCTGTATACCCTCAGAAACGCCTAAACCTTGGATATTTAAACCCGTCGTCATAGACTCCACTCCCTTCTCTTACTCCCTGTTGACTTCCTTTTTACGCTTCACCAAATCCGCTCTCAACCAATGCTACTAATGCTTCTACGGCTTCTTTCTCATCAGGACCTTCCGCCGAAATGGAAATCATACTTCCCTTTTCTAATCCTAAAGCCATTAATCCCAAAATGCTTTTGCCGTCTGTTTCCGCATGCGGTTCTTTCACTTGAATAGTTATTTGAGATTCAAACTTAATCGCTTGTTCCGTAAATAATTGTGCAGGTCTGACATGAAAACCTGACTCATTGCGAATCGCCGTTTCTTTGGTATACATACTCTATTCTCCCAACTCTATTGTTAGATGGTTTGCAGTAAACTAATTAATTGCTTTGGTTCTTCGACAGCTAGCAGTTGGTTACGGAAATCTTCATCGATGAGCTTGCGGGAAATACCAATCAAAATTTTCAGGTGCTCATTGGCTGCTGCTTCTTCAGGTACGGCAATCATGAATACAGCTGACACTGGCGCTCCGTCAAGCGACTCCCAATCTAATGGCTTGGATAATTTCGCAAAAGCCAAGCTAGGCTTTTTGACACCGGAAGATTTACCATGAGGGATCGCAACCCCAAAGCCGATTCCCGTAGATCCGGTCTCTTCCCGCTTCATCACGGCTTCAAGATACGCAGCCTTGTCAGACAAAACTCCACCTGCATCCAATTGATCGACCAATGCCCTCATGCATGCGGCTTTATCGGAAGCATCCATTGGGATAATGATTGATTGTTCTTGTAAAAGTGCGCTTACGTCCATTTGTAAAATCCTCCTTATGATTGTGAGACTGGTTTTTTCAGTATCGATAGCATGAGCGCTGTGACCAGTGTTCCGATTACAATAGCTAATGCGTATAGCCCTACTTGTCCTACAGCATTAGGTATGGCTAAAACGAATGCTCCGCCATGAGGAGCCCTAAGCGTAGCCCCAAACACCATCGAAAGTGCGCCTGTTACCGCCGAACCGACCATAATCGATGGAATGACACGGAAAGGATCGCTTGCAGCGAAAGGAATGGCTCCTTCCGTAATAAAAGCAAGACCAAGCACACCGGAAGATTTCCCCGCTTCCCGCTCCTCTTTCGTGAATTTCTTCGGTGCTAACAGCGTAGCAAGCCACAATCCTAGTGGAGGCGTCATTCCCGCCGCCATGACCACAGCCATCGGACCATACACACCGCTGGACAAAAGGCCGATCGCGAATGTATAAGCTGTTTTGTTAAATGGTCCTCCCATATCGAACGCCATCATCGCGCCAAGCAGCACACCAAGCAAAATCGCGTTTGCAGAGCCGATATTTTGCAGCCACATCGTAAGACTGTCCATTATATATTTTACAGGTTCACCAATAACATACACCATGGCAAGGCCTGTGACCGCCGAGGCAATCAACGGAATTAAAAGAATCGGTTTTAGTCCTTCCAAATTTCTCGGAAGCTTAATATTTTCTTTTAACCATTTGGCCGTGTAACCAGCCAGAAATCCCGCTACAATACCGCCCAAGAAACCAGCACCGGTTTGCGACGCCAGCATTCCTCCGATCAAGCCCGGAGCAAGACCAGGCTTCTCCGCTATAGAGAACGCAATGAAACCGGCAAGGACAGGAACCATCAAAGCAAAGGCCGCACCACCGCCGATACTCATTAAAGCAGCTGCCAGAGTACCCTCTTCTTTAAAAGCTTCAATACCAAAAATAAAAGAAATGGCAATCAGCAACCCGCCCGCGACGACTAGAGGAAGCATTGTCGAAACACCGGTCATCAGATGCTTGTAGGCGCCCTTTCTTGATGCGCCTCTTTCAGCCTTTGATTTTTCCACTTCTTGAATCAAGTCTGCGGGAGCTGCCGCCTCCTTATTCAATGCCTCTTCAAGTAACCCATTTGGATCTTTAATCGCTTGAGCTACAGGAACCCTTACCACCGGTTTTCCTATGAACCGGGATTCCTGTACATCGATTTCCGCGGCTACAATGATGGCATGCGCCCCTGCAATCTCCTCAGGCGTGATCTCATTTTCCACTCCAACGGCACCACGGGTTTCGACCTTTAGGTCGATATTCTTCTCTTTCGCTGCTTTAAGAAGAGATTCCGCAGCCATGTAAGTATGAGCTACCCCTGTCGGACAAGCCGTCACCGCATAAATCTTTTTCATAATTGAACCCCTCCCTTGATGTAAGACTTTCTCAAACTGTTAGTGGGCAAATATCGACAAGTTCAAGCTTCTCCTGCACTTCGTTTAACGTGCATACCTCAGTACCTTGTTTTGAAGCCGTCACGGTTCCCGCCGCGGACGTCCACCTAGCCGTTTCTTCTAAAGACTTGTTATGCAAGTAACAATATACCATCGCGGCCACCATGGAATCTCCCGCCCCTACGGTGCTCTTAGGTTCAATCGGAAACGGTTTGACGCGAAACGCCTGCTCGCTGTTCACTATAATCGAACCGCTTCCACCCATGGATACAATGACATTGGCAATGCCACTCCGAACCAGCTTTCTTCCTGCAATAGCAATAGCTTCATCCGAAGTCAAAGGTGCGCCAATGAGCGTCTCGAGCTCATGTATGTTCGGCTTGATCGCATACGGAGCCGCTTCAATTCCCTTCGCCAGCGCCTCACCGTCCGCATCCAGGATGGTACGTACTCCTTGGCCGTTCGCGGTCTGAATCAACTGCTTGTAAAAATCACCCGGGGTACCTGGGGGCAGGCTTCCTCCTAGAACAACAAGGGACACCCCTTCCAATCCTGCCTTAAACCGTTGAACGAACTCATCCAGTAATTTCGGACTTGGTGAGAATCCCGGTTCATTCAATTCCGTCGTTTGCTTCGTGAATTCATCTACAACCTTCAGGTTTACGCGAGTTCGCCCTTCCGCCTCAAGGAAATGGGAAGGAATGCCGTACTCACGAAGCTTCGTCATTAACATTTGCCCCTCAGGTCCGCACTGCAACCCCCAGGCGCTGACATCGACTGAAAAGTGCTTTAATACTTTAGCGACATTAATTCCCTTACCTCCTGCATCTAATCGCACCGAAGTAATTCGGTTTAACTGACCGAATGAAAATTTATCGACTGTAACCGTTTTATCTACTGCCGGATTCATGGTTACCGTAAGGACTGAGCCTATCATTCTATTACCCCCTAGCCAATGTGACTTTGATGCCTTCTAGCTCCATTTCCTTCGCAGCCTGCTCCGTTAAAGCGTCATCATCGATAATACAATGATGGATTTCCGAAAGATCCGCTACCTTGGCAAAGGTCACTCTCCCGTACTTGCTGTGATCCGTGACCAGAATAACCTGTTTCGCTGAACGGATCATCCACCGTTTGGCTTCCGCCTCCAATAAGTTTGGTGTGGTCAAACCGGCCTCCGGATCGATTCCATTGATGGCCAGAAATAATTTATCGACGCGGATCGAGCGTATGGATTGGTTCGCAATCGGACCCACCATCGCCTGGGTTTCCCGCCTTAAAGCTCCACCGGTTAACAATACATCGATATGATCTACACTCTTCAGTTCGTGCGCAACCATGACGGAATTCGTAACCACTGTGAGCTGCCTAAATGATTTTAACTGCTTCGCTAGGTAATACGTTGTAGTACCCGAATCCAAAAAAATAGTATCCCCCTCATCAATGAAGGAAACAGCCTTTTTGGCGACAGCTTCCTTCTGAGGACGTAACCGATCCTCTTTCTCTTCGAAAGAAGGCTCAGAAGGCTCCTGATGCTGAATGGCAACCACACCACCATGTGTTCTTCGCAGCGGTTTGTTTTCCTCAAGATCACGTAAATCCCGGCGGACCGTCGATTCCGATACTTGAAAGCAAGCTGCAAGTTCCTGTACCGATGCCCGGCTTCGACTGATCACATATTCAGCAATCTTTTGTTTACGTTCCTCTTCAAACAACACGGCCCATCCCCTTCAAAATCCCTGCCCACTTTTGGCCATTATCAAGCTATTTCATGATCATTTATGACTATATGATCTTATTTATGATTATATATGCTCATATTTTATTTGTAAAGCGCTAGCATGAGCAACATATTCAAAGTTATACTGAAATTCACTCACAAATGTGCAGGCTTCGATGAAAATGAACGGTCCGTGGTAAGCGGATGTTAAACGGATGTACAGCTGTTCTTTGTATTTTCCCCAAAAAAGATGATCCTGACTCATAGTTGTAATATGAGTCAGGATCATCTTTTAAAGAAGATTGATACAGGAAAAGTGCAGCCCTAAAGCTGCCTTCACATTGTAAACTCTGCGACAACTCGGGTTGGGCCCTTATGGCAAATCGTGATATTCCTGAGACCCAAGAAGTTCATCGGCCGCTATCCCCATTATCAATTTGGCGTATGGGACGAGGGGAGTATGGATCTGTTCGATCCAAATTGCCCGCCGTGCTCACTCCGCTCCGTAAACGCACAAGAGCATCAACCGATTGGTTGATGCTCTCGCTTTTTATGGAGACGAGCCGTGGCATGGCAAATCCACAATTCGCCGACGCGTGATGCTGAGGATGTTTCAAGTTGTCGCGTAAGATTATCGATAACGAAATATGTAACGGTAACCAGTATCCGTACTTTCTCGCTGAATTATCAATTCCGATTCCAAGGTTGTTTGTTCAGTTTGCCTGTTATCCTTCCAAAGCCAACGTACAGCCTTGTTTATTTCACCTACTGCTTTCGCTAATTGCTTCTTTTGAAGTTGGCTTACCAAAAATTCCAAATCAGGATGTAAATAATCAGCAACCTTTCCCATCGAATTTAATATATTCGACAACCATGTATTAAACTTGTCTTGGTGTTCAGATGGCTTGGTTCGCATTAATTCATTAAGTACCACTAACTCAGCATCTAATTTAGTAAATGTAGCTTGTTGCAAGGCATCCTCTATGGCACGTACTCTTTGAAGCTCGTTCAGACGACCATAAACATCATTATTAATAAGCCTCTTCACAGCCTTGGCATGATCGCCAGTAAGTTTTCTTGAAAGCAGACTCTTATACAGCCTTTGCTTAAAATTTATATCAATATTAAGTGCATAAATCACCTCAAGCATATCTTGACTACCTCGAACTTTCGCAACTTCCTCCCTTACATTCTCTGGAACCTCACTCCCAGGTTTATACTTCCGAATTTTCCTCTTATCTCGTTTTAATTCTTTTGCAAGTTCCGCATCAGACAGTCCACTCTCTCTCAAAATGTCCTCAATCAGAATTTGAAAATCGACACCCGGCATAGGTTTTATATCCAGATGCATTTGAAGCCGCTCTTTATTTCGTTCTAACCTCGAAGTAAATCCTCTCACTACATTAACTTCAATCGGCTCATTAACCCTAACATTTTTCCAAGCCTCAAGGCGACGATCCCCGTTTATTAAGTAATAATTGTTGTTTTCATCTGGACCTTCTACATCAATGGGCATTATTAATCCCCGGTGTCTGATATCATTCTCAAGTGAAATCGTGTCCAAATTAATCCGCTTTCTTATATCAATAAGTATATTATTAATAGGTAGAAACAATTTCGCCACCGTCCTTTTAAATTGCTTTTATAAAAGGCTATGATTAGCAGAAATTGTCCTATGTCAAAAAATACCGTCAAGAGCGTCACCTAGATGCAACTGATGGTATTTCTTTAAAACATAATATAGGGACGTATAGAACCCCTTTCCATATTAACCATTGTGGTTTTGTATGGACAAGAGTTCCAGAAAGCGAACCGTGGCTTGGCAAATCCACAATCCGCCGCCGCGTGATGCTGAGGTTGTTTGGGGAGGTGGCGTAACTCTTCAAAGTGAATCCATCTTTGCAGACATTTGTTTGTCAAGCAGTCCTCTGAGCTTGGTTTCCTCCCCGCTTCCTGTTGTTGGGAAGCGGTGCAAAGCAATCCCATATTTCTCAAAAATCTTCTCTTTCTTCTTATCCCGTTCTAGCTGCTTCGGGTTATTCTCATGAAAGGCAAATCCATCCACTTCGATGGCAAGGGCGGGAGAGTTATCAAACTTATGATAGATGACAAAATCAACGGATGCCCGATGCCGCACGAATCGCTGCTCCCCTTCATCTAATATGGTCAGATTGGGGAATAAATTCAATAACAGCACCTGATTAGCCAGCTGAAAATCCTTATAGCGTGATTCTTGCAAAATCATATCCAACAAAGTATGCATAATGTTTTCGCTCTTATGTCGCGAGCTATTATATTGTCCAACTTTTTCCCGAAAACGTCTAAGCTTATCCGAATATTCTTGATACAGCAGGTCGAAGATTGAGACAATCTCGCTTTCCACAACATTAGGGTCCAGTGTACTATATTCCATATATCGCATTAAATCGCTAATTTCGTTTCCGTATTTCTTGAAGGCTTTTCGGTCCGTTACCAGAATAAATTGGTTCTGAGCACGGGATACCGCCACATTGATCTTACAGGGATCATTTACAAATTTCATTCCTATTTTTCCTGATCGGGTCTGGTCTAACACAGTGGACATAATCATTGTCGGCTTCTCGCGCCCTTGATACTTATGTATGGTATCGCTCTCTACTAACGAATGAAACTGCTTGGATGCCTTATCCGCCTGATTGCGGAAGGGCGTGACCACCCCAATATCTGAATGACGCGCAGCCTCTTCTATCAATCCCCTAAGAATTTCCTGCTCGATCACATCCAATTCCCTCTGATTAAACTTTCCCTTTCTTCCATCCCTCATATGATTACCTTCAACCGTCCTATAAATCAATAGCGGAGTATCCGTTTCGGTCTCGTGCGTAAAAGTGATAAGTTCTCCGTTATAATACTTTCTATTGCAGAACTCGATAATCCGGGGATGACATCGGTAATGCTCCCTTAACATCACTTTGGGAATAGAATCCCCATATAAGGCCAGCAGAGAGGAAAGTACGTTATGCTGAAAATAATTGTATGCATCGTTCATCTCAGCATAAGCATCGTTTCCCAGGCGTTTCTCTATCTCTTTATCTACAATTTGTGGCAACTGCTTTGTATCTCCAACAATGATAGCCCGTTTGCAGCAGGATAAGGCCAATGCCCCCGTCAACAGGTCGACTTGAGAGGACTCATCGATAATACAATAATCAAACAAATAATTGCCCGGGATACTATTGCGCAAGGAGTGAGTCGTACTCAATACAATCGGATAATGTTCAATAAAAGACCGAAAATGCTTCCAATTCATATACGATTTCTCGTCGCACTTCAATTTCTGGCGATTATGATATTTCTCATGCAATTTTTGTCGCAAAAGTTTGATCGAATACAACTGGTGCTCATCCATTAATTGTTGGTATGACTGAGATCTCAATTCCCGCTCTATGGCGTCAATTTGTTTGGTCAGTTCCTCCACTCTAAAAACATAGAACTGCCGCTGGTAATTCAGAATCACGTCATGCCCTTGATCCTTCAACAACCTAAACCGGGTAAAACCATGCTTGAAGAACAGCTTGAATTTGTAAAAAAGATTATCCTTGGTTCCGAACTCAACTGCAAGGAAGCTATCCTTCATAAATTCCAAAATCCGCTCAGGAGTCTGCCGGTAAAAAGACAGCCTCCTTAATTGCTGCACATCCTTTTGGGCAAAAAAATGTTCAAAATGCTTCTGCTCCAGCAGATACGCCGATAGCTTCTGCTTGAGGACAGCCCTTTCCCGATCAAGCTCCATCAATCGGCGGATGCTACTGTCTAAGCTAGCTAACTTCTCCGTAATCCCCCCTTCCGACTGCTCGCTTAGCCAATCAGAGACATCCCATTCCGGAAGATTCCTGAAAAAATGTTCTTTATTCTCCTTTTTCCCTAAATTTGCAACGAAGAAATGATAGCCCTCACGCTCAAGCTTCTCTCGGACATTTGCTACAGCTGCATTATTGCCAGAGACAACAGCCACAGTCTTGCCCTGCATTACAGTTAGATTCGCCAGTATGTTCAAAATCGTCTGGGTTTTTCCTGTACCTGGCGGTCCTTCAATGATGCTGATAGTGCTTTTCAAGGCTTGATGGAGCGCACTCTTTTGGCTGACATTGTAGCGAAACGGAAATATAAAGTTGGAATCATCTGAAATGGTACTGCGGACTGGAGTAGCGTTAAGATAACAGCTCAATACACTGTCGGGATGAACAAAGGTTAATTTGGAAAATTCTTTGGCCAAAAAGCCCTCATTATCCTCTTGGTCATCTTCACTCTTCACTTGCTTCGAAATAGATCGCCAATAATCCATTATCAGTTTCACTTCAGACAGCTGGATGCCACAATTTTTAATCTGAATACGTTTATATTCATACGATCCACTAGTCCCATTTTCAAAATGTACCCGTATCATAAGCCCGAAATCTTGCACTCGTATTACACTGGAAAAAGGGTATCCATCGAAAAAAACCGCCATGCCTTCCGTTATCTCCGTGACTTTGGGATGTTCCAAAATCAGTACATTTTCAGGTTTATATTTGTACTCTCGCAAAGAATTTTTATAAATGATTCGTATTTTTGAGTCTATATATTCATACGAATTAACTTCCTCTGTCCTATCTTTTCCTCGGATCATGATTAGATATTTCTCTACATCCATGGCAAGCCTCACTATATATTGAGTAAGTGCAATATTAGAGAGTTCTAGGGATATCATGTAATTCCTGCTAAGTAAGTAGTCAAAATGGAGGTTGTTAATTTGCAAATTCGTGGGAATAGGGGGAAGGTTGTCGAAACATCTTAACCATGTGGGTAGGCTTACAACCATGATAAACCCCTGTCCACTTTAACCATTGTGGTTTTATATGGACAAGGGTTCGATTTTCCGAGCCGTGGCTTGGTAAATCCACAATTCGCCGCCGCGTGATGCTTCGGTTGTTTTTGGGGGTGGCATAACAAGACTCAAACTCTGACTCTGTTCAAAAAAACGTACATAATTGATTATATTGCGTAACGGTTAAGTTAACTTTATATTGCGTATTCGGGGTTTTTCGCCCAATAATTGCCTCCCAATCACTCTCATAAATTGCTTTCGGTGTTATAAGATTCATATGAATCGGTTCGCAAATCACATATACTGACCATTCACCAGCAGTATCAATGTAATCTGCTTCCGCCTCTTCCGCTTTTTCTTTTGTAAGGATAGTTTGATCCCATCCAACAGGGGCGGATAAAATGCAATTTGTAGGCAGGTCCGAATACCCCCTAGATTGATACCATATTGCAGCTGTTTGATGATCAGGGCAAATTTCAATCACCCTCAAAGCGGCAACTAGTCGATGGTGTCTTTTAGTATCCCCCTCATGATTACCCTTAACTGTGATATATACTACAATATCTCCAACTTTTAATTTAGGAGCTAACATGCTTTTACGACAGAGAGCACTAATTCCCGGATAAGCGTGATCGAAATTCGGTTCTCTCCGAACTGAATGATCGATATATGGTTTTAATTGATGCTTTTCTACTGCCCTTCTTCCTCTTCCATTTAGGATCATTGGATAATAACTAACTAGATGATTCGTCAATTTTATAGGCCTCCTTTACCCACGCAAAGGAATTCCCAATAATTCCCCTTCGCATGTTCAGCGGACAAGGGTCCCAGCAGCCTCTTCATGCTCGGTCCCTTTGACCTGCGGTCTATTATTCATCGAAAAACATTCTTTCTTTCATGGATTTCCTGTAGTCGCTCGTCCATAGTAGGTGATTCAAAGGAGCATGTGTAAAATTATGTTTCACAGTATCAAGCAATCAGACTTAACTTTATTTCCACTATGTAATTGCAGAGGAATTATAGTACAAATCAAAATAATCAGTTTATCAACATTATACCATTTTTTGGGCCAGTGCAGAAAAATTCATTGAAAAGCGAAAGTACCGTCAAAGCGTCTAAAAACGCAACTGACGGTACTGAAACAATTACTGACAAATCGTCTGTTTTGAACTGAGAGCGTAGCAAACCCCTGTCCATCATTAATTGTTGTGGTTTTGCATGGACAAGGGTTCTAACAACTGAGCCGTGGTCTGGCAAATCCACAATCCGCCGTGGTGTGATGCTAAGGATATTTGGGGATGTGGCATGATATCCTTAGAGCGATATACACTCATTTAAGCCATCACCCAATTTCATTTTACTAAATGCTATGAAAAGGAAATCCAGAGCCGTTTGAAGAACTTTCCTAATAAGATTTTATTTCTTCCTAAGAAAAAGGAAAGGAACAAAGGACAAAAATGAACTTACCTGACTATATAGAATTTCTCCGAAAGGCCCTTAACAATATAAACGAAGTGTACTATGGCTCTCAAGCTTGGATTAATTCTATGCTAAACGCTCATGGTATTGGTGATGAAGATCCGAGACGGGAACAATTGATACCTTATTTAACGCGGCATCATGAGCGTGTTTTTTGTTATGAACTTTACCATCAATATCGAAAGATCATGGAGCAAAATAACCTCACCGAAAAAGTCATTCTACAAGCAGAACTACGAAAATCGCAAGTTGGAAAGGAAATTGAACAACTGTTCAGTATTCAAAGTACTGATGCAATATATTACCCCGATTTCTTGATTCATGAGCCCGGTACATTTGATCATCAAGATTTGATTATCGAAGTAAAAGCAAACCCCAAGGTTACACGAGAAGAAATGCAGAATGATCTCTTAAAGATTGATCAATTCATTAGCAGATACCAATATCAAAAAGGGATTTTCTTATCGATCAACGTAAATGATGATAAAAGAAATCGACTGATTACAAATCCTGAATTTCTACATTTCCTTGAAAACCAAATTGAAAATAAAACTAAAATCTTGCTTATGTTTAGAGAATCCGCCAAGAAATCGACAGTATCAATCAATGCAGCTCAGTTGTGCAAGGATAGTAAGCGATGAAAGCGAATTATGGTCAAAAAACGATTTCAAATTATATTTGATGGTATCTATAAAATTAATGACAATGCCTGATTCGGATTGTAGCGTCTCGAACCCCTGTCCGCCATTACACATTGTGGTTTTGAACGGACAAGCGTTCATTTTTCTGAACCATGGCTGTGCAAAACCACAATTCGCCGGAGCGTAATGATTTGGTTGTCGGAGATGCCGCTTAACACTTATCACCTCTCTTTTATGTCATAGTACAATATCCAAATTCTATGTTATTCTAGTCGTATAGAAATAGTGGGGGGGTTATTCAATGAAATTAGTTCGATATAGAGTCCTAGAATTTAGATCGGTAAGAGACAGTGGTTGGATTGAATGTGATGATGTCACCACACTAGTCGGTGTAAATGAAGCCGGAAAATCTAATTTACTCACTGCTCTTTGGAAACTCCACCCTGTTAAGGGAGGTAAGATTGATCTACTTGCTGATCTTCCTAGAAAACGATACTCAGAACTAAGAGACAAAGAAAAGAAGCCTATTTTCATAAAAACTGAATTTGAACTTCCCCACAACTTAATACAGAACCTGGTTAAAATTACTGGTGGCGAGTATGACGATGTTAGAATCGCTTCAATTGATAGGGATTTTAACGGTAATTATTATATCGGCTTCCCTTATGCTAAAGGTAAAGCCTCGATTCTTGCTCCGAATTTAAGCAAAATTATCGAAAATGCACTCAATTTAATAGGCTCCTTAGACGAAGCCGGTAAGACCGAGGAGGGTATAAAGGATGAAACTCTTCAGCGGCTTACCGCATCCCTTGAAATAATCGGTGAGAAAGAAGAACTAATTTTATCTGACATTAATGCTATTATCGATGGTTTATATCTCAACTCAAAAGAAATGAAAACCTCAGTTATACGACCGATTTTAATGGATACATTGAACTCGATTCGGGAATTTAAAACCATCCTAGAAAGACCTAACCCATCAAGTATAGAGGCAGCCAGAAAGTTAGTTTTAAGCGAGCTCCCATCATTTGTATACTACTCAAACTATGGGAATTTAGATTCCGAAATTTACTTACCTCACGTCATCGATAATTTAAAACGCTCTGATCTATCTGGTAGTATTGAAGCGAAAGTTAGAACCTTGCGTGTATTATTTGAATTCGTCGGACTTGATCCTCAAGAAATTCTTGAACTTGGTAAAGACCCTGAGCCTATAAGAGATGCATACGGTAATGTTACTCAAGAGCCACCTATTGAGGAAATAAGTAAAGCCGCTCAAAATAAAACTGAAAGAGACGTTCTCCTTCAATCTGCTTCTGCTAGTTTAACTTCTAAATTTAGAGATTGGTGGAAGCAAGGAAATTACCGCTTCGATTTCCATGCTGACGGTAAGCATTTTCGAATATGGGTATCAGATGAAATTAGACCGGAGCAGGTCGAATTAGAGGGTAGAAGCACAGGGTTACAGTGGTTCCTGAGTTTCTATCTAATATTCCTTGTAGAAAGTCAAGAATCTCATAAAGGAGCAATACTATTACTAGATGAGGCGGGACTATCTTTACATCCGTTAGCCCAACGAGATTTATCTAAATTCTTTGAAAGCCTTTCTAATACTAATCAGATTATTAATACCACACATTCTCCATTTCTGGTAGACACTAGTCATGTTGATCGTGTAAAAGTTGTTTACGTTGATGACGAAGGGTATACAGTTGCTTCTGAAGATCTTAGAGCAGCTGAAGATAAATCTCAAGCAAGATCAGTTTATGCTATCCATGCGGCCCTTGGACTTAGTATTTCTGACACCTTGTTGCAAGGATGTAAGCCAATAATTGTTGAAGGGCCATCTGATCAGTTCTATCTAAGCGCAATAAAAAATTTCTTGATTAGTGAACAACTCATAGCTCCAAAAGAAGAAATAGTGTTTGTACCGTCGGGTGGAGTTCGAGGAGTTGAGGGTATCGCAAGTTTACTCTCTGGTAAATCAGATGATCTCCCCTTTGTATTACTAGATTCTGATAAACCAGGAAGAGACTTTAAGAATAAACTGGAACAACGTCTTTACAAGGATGCGCCCGACAAAATCATTGAAGTGTTTGATATTACTGAAATTGAAAATAGCGAGGTAGAGGACCTTATTCCTTTTGACATGATTAGACCCGGAATAGTACGACTTTTTCGTGATGTTGAGTCTGAGGAGTTTGAAGACGTCTATGTCGCTGGCAACTCATTAATTAACCAAATTCAAGATTTTGCACACAAACACAGTATTCACTTAAATATAGGTTGGAAAGTTGATTTAGCACGCTTGGCAAAACAACGCCTGCTTTTACAGCGCTCAAAAATTATTAATGACTCAACCAAAATTTTATGGCAAAAGCTTTTTATGAAGTTCGTATAACATTCATACAAAATGAGCTCTGACCAGGTAATTTGGACAGAGCTCATTTTGTGGTTTTATATGGACAAGGGTTCAGAAAAGCGAACCGTGGCTTGGCAAATCCACAATCCGCCGCCGCGTGATGCTGAGAATGTTCGGGGAGGTGGCGTAGTTCAAGATTTACCGAAGGTCGCCGTATCATCGCTAAGGCGAAGTTTCTTCCGCGGCCTCTTTAAATAAAATTCTTGGCCCATGACAATTAATAGATGTAAGTTAAGTAAGCCCCCAAATATTTAACAATTGGGGGTTTGTCATTCATATTTATATCCAAGGTTACAACTTAACCTTGCGGCTGGCATGGAAAGCGATGCTCCAAAAACTCCAAAAAAAGCTCAGCAACTTTAGAAAGAGAGTAAATCTCTTCAAGTGTTTTTTCCAACTTATATATCGCAAAGTTCCCATGCACAAGTTTGTTTCGTTCATTTCCAATCTCTAAAAATGCTTTAACCGCCTCATCTATTTTGGGGTTGTTCCTTATTAATTCTTTCATTTCGTTTTTGAAATCATTCCCGAACAACCCCCAAAATTGATTTGCATTAACATCATCCCATTTAAAATACGTGTGATACTGCCTACTAATAGCTTTATTTTTCACAAAAGATACTATCATTGGATTTTGGTTGGTGATATGTTTCAAATGATTTAATAATATATCTGTTAGTCTACTTTCAAAATAACTAGCCGCTGACAACAGCAAACTTTTTCTTGATTGGTCGTCGACTTCGCTCAAAAAAGAGATTTGATCTTGTTCTTTAAGAAAGTCTTTAATAGCCTTACTTTCATTATATACCACATCTATAAATGTACTCATAACGGCACCTTATTCATTAACAAGAATCCGTTGTGCTAGAGCAATTCTTGTAGAAACGTTGTCTTTACTAACAGTATTCGATTGTGTGGCGTCAATAAATGTGGTATTCCCTTTAAGTCGGTTGACCTTATCTTCACTTATAAAAATCTCGACATCTTTTTTAGTGTTATTAACAAAGGGTCGTCCTACTGCTGTGAAAACTGCTTCAAAAATAGAAACACTAAACCCCTTCAAACTATGGAAAATATTCGAATCCAATTTTTCCGATGCTGCTAAAAAAGCTGAAAAAACCTTCTCCGCTTCTTCAATTTTATCCCTTGTGAAAGATTTGCTTTGTCCTGAAAATAAATTTAAAAATTTATTCATTGATGGTTTATATTCTTGTCCGTTGTATAGCATCGCAAATCCTCTCAAAAGAAATTCTACATCTGCCATATGCAAATCGGGTGATACTTTGCCTAAAAGACGACGCCATCTTTTATCCAGGTTAATTCTGTTCAACAAATTATAAAAGTCAGAATGAAACAAACTCGCTCGAATTTCTTGCTGTTTTAGGTTATATCCTCCTGTATTTAATCTATTGAAAATCTCAAAAATTGATGAATGCTCATTATCAGGCTGGTTTTGCTTTATTACCATATTTCGTATTGTCTTCAGTTCGAACTCAGTCTGGTATTCTTCTAATGTTGCATAATTCATCTTGTTGAATTTGCTGGGCTTGTTAGGGTCACTACTCTCTAGTTTAAGATTAAAATTTGTAAAATAATTTTCATTTGCCAGTATCGATTCAGGGATTTTGCCCTCTCGATCAAATATCTCCCTTAGCTCAATTCTTTTATCTTGTCGCGGAAACCTTTGTTTAATAAAATAATAAATGGACAGTAACCTTTGTTGCCCATCTATAACTAAAAATTTATTTCTTGATTCCTCGTATAAAAAAATCTGTGGTATAGGAAGTCCTAGTATTATCGACTCAATAAGTTTTGAAGCTCTTTTAATATCCCAAACATAATTCCTTTGAAATGCGGGGATTTTAAAGATTCCTTTTTCAATAAAGTTGAATATTGTAATTACATTAAAATCATTAGGTGTGGACGTAATGTCATATTCACCAATTGAATTGTATTCGGTATCATTAGAAGTATCAACCTCATCAAACCACTCTTTTTCTTCAACCATTGCAATTCTCCCTTCGCCTTATAGACCATTTTTAATCAGTAGGCATCCCCTCGCTCTCCGCTTAGGGGAAATATGTCCTTGAATAATACTGTCTTCCAAATATTATCTACATATTTAATACTAACATTTGTACCCAAATTTTAGGAAGACTTTTGTAGTACAAAGGTAACAATTTTGTTAATTGCTCCTTCCCAGTCCTGCTTTAATTCATGCTCCCATATGCGCAAAATATTCCAGCCTTTATCCACATAATATTGCGTTACTTCTTGATCACGCAACTTATTTCGGTTAAGCTTCGTTTCCCAAAATTGCGTATTGCTTTGTGGAACCGTACCATGCTGCTCACATGAATGCCAGAAGCAGGAATCAATAAAAATGGCGATTTTATATTTTTTTAAGCTGAAATCAGGCTTTCCGTACAAATCGAGAACGTTTCGCCTCATTCGAAGCCCCCGTCTCCATAATTCCTTGCTAATCATTTCTTCCAGCTTAGAAATAGATTTGACTTTTTGCATCATTCTGCTTCGGGTTACTCTGTCCACAAAATCGACCATTTTGATCCTTCCTTGAATCTTTATTTTTATAATATCAACCAAACAGCATACAATTAATAACGGATGAATTGAATTTATACAAGTACTAGTTGTTCTTAACATAAAAATTGTAAGAACATATGTTCTGTGATAAACTAATAGAGGAAGCAGTCAATTAAATATGGTATCATAGAAGGCGCATCGGTGTTGAACTATCTCGGAAAGGAGCTAACGACAGTATGTCCAGAAGAACCTATAAAACTATCGACTTATTTTCGGGAGCAGGCGGGCTTTCCTTGGGCTTCAACAACACTGGGAGATATAAATCAGTTTTTGCAGTCGAATTTGACCAAGCTGCCGCTCGAACCTACGCCAAAAATTTTAATCACCAAATAATTGAAGATGACTTGTTGCAAAGTGAAATGCTTGATATAGCCAGACCGGGATGTGTATTCAATGATGATATCAGGAAACTGGGTACAGTTAGTCTTAAAGCGGATATTATTATAGGCGGTCCTCCATGCCAGGGATTTTCCCCTTTAGGTAAGATCTCTCCAAGAGACGAGCACTTACGAATGAACCAATTGTGGCAAGAGTACATGCGGGTCGTAGCCCAAGTGAAACCTCTCGCTTTTGTAATAGAAAATGTACCGGAGCTGCTAAGATCAAGAGAAGCGATTGCAATAAAAACCCTTGCCGAGCGGATGGGATACACGGTGAATTATCGAGAGCTTAAAGCCGTCGAGTATGGTGTTCCCCAACGAAGAGTGAGAGCTTTTATTATTGGTTTGTTGGGTCCACATTTTCCAACATTCCCCTTGCCGCTTACAGTTCGCAGGAATGTAAGGGATGCTATTTCAGATTTGCCGTTATATCCCGATACAACTACATTAGAATCTCCTCAACCGGAAGAAGTCGGCCAATCCCAGAACCTGCACTTCGGAAGAAACCCTACAGAGATTTCTCTCAGGCGTTATCGGTTAATTCCGCCGGGTGGAAATCGATTTGATTTAATGCGGAAAGCTCCGGAGATCACACCGCGCTGTTGGTTGGAAAAACCCTCAGGAAGTACGGACGTTTTTGGAAGATTACGCTGGGAGGAACCGGCCTATACTATTAGAACTGAGTTTTTCAAACCTGAGAAAGGTTGTTATTTGCATCCTGAAGCCCATCGCCCGCTTACCCATCGCGAAGCTGCGCGGCTACAGACTTTTAATGATGAATTTATATTCGTCGGATCAAAGGCGGAGATTGCTAGACAAATAGGTAATGCGGTCCCCCCCATGTTGGCGCAAGCCGTAGCGAATAATTTAGCTAGACAGTTGGATCGCATACCATCCGTAGAGTTAAAAAAAGATAGAAACCGGATGACTACCGCCGCATTCAACACATTGTTGCAACAAGTAGTAGACGAAGTCTTCTCTGAGTCCGTTGTTGAGACTGAAATCAAAGAGTCTTCGGAGATATATAGTCTAGCTCATTAAATAAACTAAGGACTGTCACAGAGACAGTCCTTAGTTTATTCTTTTTCAAGATCATAAAATGATATGAACTCATCTTTTTCTAATGGTTTAAGCCCTTTTTGTTCTAATTTGTCATTGTCATATTTGCCTGAATAGATGCTTATTCCCTCGGGCTTTAACCAAATATTGCGCGCATCGCGAACCCGTTTGGAAGAGTCCTTTTGCATTGCAACAGATTCTATTGCGGCACCGTTGAAGATAATTCCTGGACAAGAACGAAACAGTTCGTTAATTCTTTCTTGACCAGATTTTTTCGAGTATACTCTTTTAATTACTTCAGGATCCAATTTTAGTAATGAATTACTAGGTAATGTTCCATTAGATACTAGCCACGTGATTAAATCCCTTCCTTCCGCGTTAATCGACCTTTTACTGTCCCTATTTTTACCTGTATTTAGTACTTCTGACGAAATTCGTAAACATCCCGCTTGAAAAACCGATTTGTTATCATCTGCAGAAATAAGTAGGCAAATGTGACCATCCGCCTCTAAGGGGATTGTCCAATTTTTTCCAATTGTAAACTTGACATCTACTTCAATTCCATCGATTAATGCATCCATAACCTCACCATATGGCAATTCAAGTTCATGCTGAAGCATATGTTGGAAACGAGTTCCAATATAAGTTTTCTCAGTTTTATCCAATTGGTCAATGCTAAATCTCCCCGTATATCTACCGTTTACTACTTCATCAATCGACCTCCTGAGTATTCGTCCCAGCTTCCCTTCAAAATTCGGGATACTCTTAAAAAAAGTAATAACTCTAGATAATTCATAATCTGTATCGTCTGAAAAGAGATTCATTTGTTGCAATTTCATCCACCTCGTTGTAGACTTCTTTTCTTCTGCTGCTTTTGAAACCCAAAAGCCATTTAATTTTGAAGATATTACTCCCCGGCATTTTTGGCCAAATTCTCTTGAAACATGTTTAAAGCATAGGTCTTTATCACCTTGATGACTTCTTTTTCTTTAATTGCCACCAAGGTTGTCGCTTTGTTGGCAAAATCCTTAATAGAAGCCCCGAGCAGGTAGCAGTCATTGTCTGCAATTAAGTATCGATCATGGAAATCCTTGGCTTTACACCAATCGAAGTTTCCTCTTTGTGCTTTAAATTTATCTACTGCTATCGAAGCGTCCCCGTGCATTTTGGACGTCAATAGCTTTATAGAAGCACTTGACTTCACAATATCTAACATAAGGAACAAGCTGGAATCAACATAATTGTCGACTATAAAAAGTTCCTTTTTCACGTTGACAAAGATTTCCATGATTGTTTTGTATGCATCGAATTGCTTTCCTTTTTCGAAAAAATATGTGTTCCGGCCAGGCTCTTCCCCACCAAGTCCAATTGAGTCCCATGTTTGGTCAAACCACAGTTGTTCATGCATTTCAAGACTTCTCCACTTCGGATTCTTCATCTCTAGCTGAAGTGTTACCTGGTCATAATGCTCACCGACGTCTTTATAAAAAATCTGCACTTCATCTTTAATTATATCAAAACCAATATCATGCAAAAATTCATTTTCAATTGTTGTTACTAGCTCTTCTATTTTGTTGGTAATACTGTTGTATCCGTATTCATGAACTAAAAATAAATAAGGGATTTTCCCCCTTACAAAAAACTTAAAATGAGCGAATCCGGACCTATTGCCATATCCAACATTATCTTGCTCAATAAACAACTCTTTCTCAGCGAATATTCTTTTCCGACTTTCGGAGCTCAGACCGTAACTTGATTTAAATAACGAGCTGAGTATGTAGTGCTTAGAACCGGATCCCCACACTTTTTTGTAATTTACCAGCTCAAAATAGGACCTTGAAAAGTAATCCATATTTCCCATTAATTCCTTATTTGAAAGTTGACTCAGGATGATATCACTGCCTGTATAGCGGCTACATATGATTTCCGATATTCGCTTAAGCTCTGCTAAACTTACATCTTCATAATTTGCTCGAATTTTTGATAGAATGGAATCATAAGTCTTTTGGTTATTGTTTGTCATGTTATCACCTGCGCTATGGACATCTAGGTATTCACCCCCAACATTGTACCATTTTTCCTATTAAGAATTCTATGAGGAGTTGAAAGTCTGACGTGTCAATAAAGTTCCCAAAAGATATTGCTGATGCGATGAGGGCGTGCATACTAGCAATATTTTGGCCAAAAGAGCAAATTGTTGACTTTTTAAAGAATAATAACTGTACTTCACGGGATTTAGCCGTTGTCAAAAACTACAATGAAGAAAGCTTGAACCGTGCCCAAATAGTCGATCGAGTTTTTCAAGCACTTCATTCTAGGGACGATGGAGGGTGGGGGCAGTTTAGAGCAATGCTCGTATCTTTAAAAGAATGGAACCACTTTGACCCTTATTATTTCAAGAAGCTAAAGAAGCTGGATGAAGCTGAAGCATTGCGGTGTATTAATCATTTGAAGCAAGTACAAGAAATACGCGATGCTAAAGTAAAAGAGGAACGTCGTCAACAGGAAGCAGCTAGAGCCGCTCAAATGCAAAGGATATCTCTGTCAAGTCTGAATAACGATTTTATCAGGCTCTATAGTGATGTGACTATATCGACCCAAGAGAGAGGGTATAAGCTAGAAAAACTGCTTCAGGACTTGGCGGAATATGAAGGCCTTAAAATAACTGAGTCTTTTAAGATTAAGGGAGAACAAATCGATGGGTCAATAAAATTTGATGGTGAGAACTATATTGTAGAAGCTAAATGGCACGACGCTTTAACAGCCAGCGATGCTCTTTACCACTTTGCATATAAGGTGGAGGGGAAGATGTATGGCCGTGGTTTCTTTGTTTCCATAAACGGGTACTCACGCGACTCCGTCTCGGCGCTCACATCTGGAAAATCGATTAAGACAATTTTAATTGACGGTGGGGACCTTAGCTTTGTTTTCGGTGGTAACATATCATTCAGTGATATGCTTGATGCCAAAGTTAGGGCAGCTCAAACACAAGGTTACATTTACTTCGACCCTATATCTAACAAAAGCAAGCACTAATAGCAGGCTGGTTCTCTGTGAGGTCATGTTCCATACTAAGAATCAATTAAGTTTCACTGTAAAATAACATTATCAAAATCGTAAAGTCTCCGTTCTTAAACATGTACTATAATAATGAAGCCCAAGGAATTCCTCCTTGGGCTATTCTCATTTGGAAGGATGTATGTAATGAAAACAGTCAAGCTCATTTTGGACAAGCTCAAAGAAACATTTGAATACAATGGGAGCACTCTAAGTGAACGGGAAAGTGCAAATGTGTGGGTGATGGCCTCCGCGATGGCTGAAGTACATGAGGATTTGACCGTGGATAACGCGATTAAGGTAAGGCTTGTCCTTAGAACTACCGACAAGAACGGCACCAATCCGTATGTCGACGGAACAGACATTTAAGTACACATTGACGCAAAAAGCGAACAAGTTGAATTCGTATGGGAGGACCTCTGGATAGACGGTCCTCCCGTTTTTCATGGTGGTACCGTCCCCGCCGCGCTCGCCTGGGTACGGGAGCTGGCCAAGCCGTTCTACATCCAACTCAAAGACCCGTTCCTAACGCCGGAGCAGCGGATCGCCCTGAACGGCCACGACGAGGACTACAGGTTGCCTAAAAATCAAGATCAGAAAAATACATTCGCACCTAATCCCGTAGACTTTGATAAATACTTCTGACCCCTGTCTGTCCCTAAATAAGCGACGGTAGCGACCGGAGCGTCATCAAGCGCAACCGACGATACCGTCGCCAATTTTCCTACTAAACGGAGCGATACAGATGTCCATAACACTAAGCGAAAAAGAAAAACGCGCAATCGCCGCGCTCATCCAAGAGCAGATCGACGAGCACCTGTCCCGTTTCCCCTACACCAGATACCCGGTAGAGCCGCTGGACGAGTGGAAGCGAATGTTCTGCGATCCCGCCACCGTGCCGATCACCGCGCTCAGGCAGGCGCTCGGCTGGCATTTCGGTGCCTGGCAGCGGAAAGACATGCCCTCGGCTCACAGCAGAACGATCCTCGCCATCGTCAAGGCGTGGCCCGAGTTTGTCCAGGGCGCTTCCTTCGGGGCCGCGCAATCGTTTCAGTTCTGGGAGAAACGCCTGCACGACTGGCAAAACGGCTTCAACGCCGCAGCCTTTCTCCTTCACCTGCTGCGCCCAGACGACTTCGAGATAGCCGACCAACATCGCATTCAGGCTATGTCGGAGCTGCTCAAGGCGATTAACCATCAGGACAGCGAACAGACCTTCTCACGCTCCCTGCAGGACCTCGAACGCTACTCCGAACTCTTCCGCGCGATCATCCCCAAGTTGTCCTATGGAGCCAAAAACCGCCTGCAGCTCGATCGCTTCCTCAAGGCGTACGGCAACCGTAACGCATATAAGAACGTAGCAGCAGGCTACTCGACCAAGGAGCCTGAAATCACCAATTTCTCTTGGACTGACGCGAAATCACGACGCTTTGATTTGTCGAAGATCAAGCTGCGATCAAACGCTGACGTCCTTTTCGCCTCCCTGCTTCTCTCTCTGGATAAGCATATTATCGACTCCAACGAATTGACGATCGGCCACATCATTGATCTTCTTCCGCCCGGTACCGCAGGAATCTGCAACCCCGCTAGTTTTAACTACGCCATGGTCGCCCTGTTCGGCAGTCAGAAAGGCAGGGACTACTTCCAATTCGAAAACGCTACGTTGAAGGAAGCTTTTACTGAACAAGCAAATCAATCCACAAGAGACATGCGCTTCCATACCCGACACTCAGCGGAAAAAATTTTAATTAATCCAAAGTACAAGCTCGGAAACTAATCTATTTATAGAACTCAACTAGGAGGCAAAACACATGATTGTAAAGATTGAAGATGTTATAAAACAACTAAGCATTGATTTAGTTCATTTTAATGAATGGAAAAAGTTAAACCTAACTAACAACAACAATTGATCGACACATCAGTGGTTTACTATAAAGACAACTTTGTCTAAAATTAAATAAAGGTTACAAACTAGGTAGCCTTTATTTTTTGCACTTAAGCAAATCAAAAAACTGCAATCGAAATGTAAAATAATGGTATATTATATATTAGAATGACGCCGAGACGCTCGGCGTGCGGCACGTAACTGGAACATAGAAGAAAACAGGCCTCATTCCTCGCATTACTTTTCACTTGCACACAAACATCCTTATAACAAAATCGACATCGATGTCGACGTCGGATTTCAAACAAAGCAGGAGGTTGGTTTGAATGGAAGCAAGCGGATACACCATGCGGAGAAAGCGTAGCCTGGATTTGGGGGGCAGAAGAAATGAACCCCTCCACGGTATCAATTGGGGATCAGTAAACAAAGAGAATGAGAACGAAACTAAGCTGGTCCCACTCCAGGCACCCGAACGTCCCACAGAAATAGTCGAAGTCAAAGAACACGAAGACAATAAAAGCCGTTCCCCGCATTTTGGAGACGGATATCAAAAGGTTACAGTCTATCTTCCAATTGAACTATTCGATGCATTGAAGAAACAGAAAAAGATGAGAAAGATTCGAAGCTTCAGCGAAGCAGTTTCTGATGCCCTTTTGCGACAACTATATGGACATAGCGAATCATAAAGCATTTGTCAAATATTGCCCACCTATACTATGCCAAGATACTCACGTCCGGACGTAAGAATTGTTAAAGAAACATAGAGAAACTCATACTTTTATTTGTCTACAGCGGGCAGACATTCTCGGTTTGCTCTAAGCTTAATACTCCGAATATAATTGTGTATGTCACAAAACCAACTATAACGTCGGGGGAAAAATGCCAAAGAATCCATATAATAGACCAGCTCATTATGGGCAAGTTATGAAAAAAGGCAAGAATAGGAACAACGATAAGGAAAAAAACAAAAATAGGAACGAAGAAAAGAACAATGAGAAAAACTATTACTCATTGAAATTCTTAGCAAGTGAAGTATATCCGTACCTTAGTGAAGACCGTGCTTATCGTAATACTCTTAAAAACTTCAAAGAAGCGTGTGCCCTGATGGGAAAAGAGCTATCAGAGTACAAAGTAGGCCGTGATTTTCAGATACCTAAACACCTGAAATCTGTCTTTGTGCTTTTGATTCGACATATTACGATATACAAAACTGGTCTACCTTTTAAATTGCAAGATTACGAAACAGTAGCGGCCTATGCTCAAGATATAATAAACACGAAAAAAACAATAGACCGATCCATCGATAATATTAATCAAGATATCGATGCCGATGACTACGCGAATTTTTACGAGGTTTTTTATAGTTCTTCAGATATCCGTTTTATTCTTGTTCACCAACTTAAAATGAATATCGCTGACATAATTGTTGATGATTTTCGTTATATAACTAGACATGTTCCAGATGATCGAATGACACAATACGCTGAGCATTATCTAAAACAAGTTGAGCAAATTGGAAAATTGCTTCGAAAAATGACTGAGGACAAAATCTACGAACAGTGAGAATCTGGTCAAAAGAAGGGCAGCTACATAGTTGCTCTTCTTTTTTTGCAATTAAACAGGAACACGTGTTTGTGTTCGTTTTGAATAAAAGACATGAAAATACGTACATTTTTTTCATTTGATTACGAAGCTATCATTGGATCATAAGGTTTCAAGAGCAATCGAGGAAAAACTTCAGGTCCTTGAAATCAATGCTCCTTGAAAACTAAATAGCTCCGATAACTAAACGCTTTGAACAAGTCATCGCGGGCAAGCATGGCGCTCAGTTGATCTCAGTAAGCATCGACGAGCACAGAATCATCATCAAACCATTTGGAGGGTGAATCGACATGACAAGCAATCAAGATTCTTTGATCCTAGAGGAGATCAAGCTTCAGCAACTCAAGCCAGCCGGAAGTACGCACGTACCTAGAGAGTTTCTCGCACCAAGCAAGTTTTCCATCGTTTACACGAAAAAAAACGGCAAGAGAGTTACGATTGCGCCCGATGTGATTGGGGCAATCGGCTCCCCGGACTCCGTACAATTTGCATATACCAACAGCGGGGTGGTGATCGGCAATGACCTCGGCCTCGACGACAAGCGTTTCCTGCTGCGTACTAGCGGAAAAAAATCCGTCATCTACTCCGGCGGGCTGGCTCAGGAAATCGTGGAAACCTTTGGACTCGATTTCAAGGGCAGATCCACCATTTCCTACGACAACGTGAAGATCACGAATCTCGAAGGGAAGCCCGTTGCCATTGTAACCCTACAGGGGAAGCTTCAGGATGAGGATAAACACGAGTCTTATGCCGAGCAAGCGATACTTGAATCCGAGGCTACTACCGAGCATGAGCAACCTGATCATGAACTTGATGAACTGAAATTGGATAGCTTTGATCCCAACGAGGATCATTAAGTTCTACCAGCAGGCGGGGTCAATCCCGCCTGCCAACATGACAGAAAGCGGTGTCGGACATGGCGATAGAAGAAGAATCCATGCAACACTCTCCTCAAATCAACTAAATGCAATGACGACGCAAGAGGCAGCGCTCGCCTACGCAAGCGCCAACTTTTTGCTAATCCCTGTTTGCCATCCTCGTCATGAAGGGGCTTCCGAGCACCATAAGGCAACATGCGGCAATCCGGGTAAAGCGCCACGGATCGGCAACTGGTCTGCGAGGGGAACTGACGATCCCGAAACCATCAGCGAATGGTTCGGGGAATGGCCCGAAAGCAACGTCGGGATGCTAACTGGTTCCAAAGCTGGCATTGTCGGAATCGACGCTGACGGCGCTTACGGCGAATCGAGGGTGCATGAGTTGTTCGGAGGCGAGCCGCCGCTAACTTGGGCATTTTCCACGCCGGGAGGCGGCGCGAGATACCTGCTCGGGATTCCGAAAGGTACGGCTTACCAAAAGTACACCGATCGGGGTCCCAATGGGGGACACGAGGAGTTGTCGATTCTTGCGGATGGTCAATTGACCGTTCTTCCGCCTTCCTTGCATCGAAACGGTGGTAGGTACGAATGGCTTCCCGGCAGGGGTCCGGGCGATGTGCCTTTGGCAGACGCGCCCCAAGCCATTCTGAAACTCTTGTCGCCGAAAACCACAGTCAAAACAACCCTCGACGGTGAGGCCGAGCCTTTCGAGCGACCTTCTGTGCCGAAACGCGACCAAGATACAATTACAGGTAGCTCGCCATCGGCAGATCAGATACTGGATGTACTAACGAAGAAATGCGAAAAAATGCGCAACTTCGTCGAGGAGCAGAAGGGCATCGGCTGCGATGAAGACTCTTGGCATAAGGTCACCGCCATGCTCGTCCGTGCGGGATACCCCGAAGCGGCACGCGCCTTCTCGCAGCTTAGTGGCAAGCACGACGCACGAAACGAGCAGCGGATCGCTCAAATGGCT
This sequence comes from Paenibacillus sp. PvR098, assembly GCF_017833255.1. Taxonomy (NCBI): domain Bacteria; kingdom Bacillati; phylum Bacillota; class Bacilli; order Caryophanales; family Paenibacillaceae; genus Paenibacillus; species Paenibacillus sp. PvR098. Next base: position 3,488,884 of record NZ_JAFIBU010000001.1, on the reverse strand, counting down.
GCGGAAGGCGACAGCGCGAGCTACGGGCCAACTCGCTGCAGGACTTTCGGATGCGGCGAGGAGCAAATCTCCAAATGCTTCGGCACCGTACGAACAAATGGCGAAGACGAAATCACCAACTCCCCCGCCTTGTTTGTGTCGCCTAGAAAGGCGAAAAAGGCCAGCGCCTTCTCCGCAAAGATCAGAGCGAAGGCAGACCTGCTTCCGGAGCGATACTCGGTTAGGGGAAGCAATCTTTGTTTGGCGCTAAAGGACAAAGACGGCGAGCAAACATTCGTTCCCCAGGCCAATTTTTTTGCCTGGATCAACAAAGACATCGTGAAGGACGACGGCGCGGAACGCCAGCGGTTCTACGAACTGGAGGGCTGCATCCTGTACAACGGAAAGCGACTGCCCCCAATACTCGTTCCTGCCAGCGACTTCGAGAGCATGAAATGGCTTGCTGGATGGGGCCTGAGCCGAACATCCAGCCGGGCAACAAGGTCAGGGATACCGTCCGCCACGCCATCCAATCGACGGCGAGCGGGGCAATAAAAGAACAAATCTTCAAGCATCTTGGCTGGGTGGAAATAGACGGAAGCTGGAAGTACTTGCACGCAGGCGGAGCCTTGGGTGCCCAAAACGTCAAAGTGGAGCTGGATGAGAGATTAAAAACCTTCGCCCTCCCCGCCAAACCGGCAAACCCCAAGGAGGCAATGAAGTCAAGCCTTCGGCTGCTAGACATCGCTCCCCATCGGGTAACGCTGGCGCTATGGTCGCTGGTTTTCCTCGCCCCGCTGTGCGAGTGGCTGCGTAGAGCGCGGCTGGAGCCTAAATTTTTGGTTTGGTTCTACGGCTACACGGGAACGCGCAAAACGACGTTTGCCAAGCTGCTGACATGCCATTTCGGGGATTTGCTGGAACATCCTCCAGCCAGTTTCAAAGACACGGCGAATTCGGTTGAGAAGCGCGGCTTCGACGCGAAAGATTCGCTCCTGCTCATCGACGACTACCACCCGACGGAAAACCCCAGGGAAGCGAAGGCCATGATGCAGTTGGCGCAGCAGATCCTCAGGGGCTACGGCGATCGGATCGGACGCGGAAGGATGAAACAGGATACAAGCCTTCGACAGGACTATCCTCCACGCGGCATGGGAGTAGTGACCGCCGAGGATGTTCTAAGCGGCAGCTCCAGCGTCGCTCGCCTGTTTCCCGTCGAGATCCAAATTGACGACATCGATCTCGAAAAACTGACTGCTGCGCAGCAGCAAGCCAGCGCACTGAGCGAAGCGATGGTAGGCTACCTAGAGTGGATTGCAGCCGCAATGGACGAGCGCGACGACGCGCGTCTTACGCAGATTTTCTACGATCGAAGGAATGAGGCTAGCCGCCTGAACGTACATGGAAGGCTGACCGAAGCCGCCTCATGGCTTTACATGGGGCTGAGTTTCGGCTTGGAGTACGCCGTCGACGTCGGGGCAATCGGACCTGACCGCAAGCAACAGCTGCTCAATGAAGCTTGGGACATTTTCCTTATCATAGCAGGCGATCAGGGACAGCAGGTCACGGAAGTCAAACCTACGACGCGCTTCGTCAGCATCGTGTCCGAGCTTCTGGCCAACCGAACGATTTACACTGAGCCTACAAAGCCGCTGCACCCTGACGACTTTCCCAAAAGCAGCACACACGTCGGCTGGCACGACGACGCCTACTTCTACTTCTTGCCGGAAGTTCTGTACAACACGGTCAGCCGCTTCCTCTCCGCGGAGGGTACGCATTTTTCCGTCACGAGCCACACGCTTTGGAAGCAGTTGGCCGAGGAAGGCCTCACCAAGACGGAGACCTACAAGGAGAACGGCAAGGACAGGCGGCACAACCTCGTCAAAAAGGAGATTCGCGGAAACCGTTCCCGGAAGCTGTGCGTGATAGCAGACGCTTTGCGAGGGAATGGAAAGGTAGAGATCGCTTCCGCGAAGCGCCGCAAACCAACACAAACAACGGACACGGAGGACCTGCTTGGCCTCAGGAACGGGGACAACGCCCCCGAAAGCGGGGGCGACGACCCCCTAAGCGAGCTGTTCGGGGACGCCTGAAAACCTAGGCGGGGCAAGGGTGACGACGAAATCGCCCTCGTTTCCCCCGCAAAAAAATCAATAAACAAAAAAAATTGTCCCCCCCTGACGGCAAAAAAAAAAAAAAACCGAACTCTCTCCCCCGCCAAAGCCGGGGGAAACGGGGGCGATCTCGACAAGAGCATGCGAGGCAGGAATTCCGCAAGATGTTTGCGCGGGGGCTGGTTGCGAGACGGGGGCGAAAAAAGGGGGCATCCCCCTTGCCTCCCCTCGAATCCGTAGCCAAGGGGGGCGGGCAACCAGCTTTCCTAGGTGCAGCCTGGGACAATTCAGGAAAGTCTTTGCCAAATTTCATCGAGCGGAAGCCCAAAAACAAATTCACATTAGGGAGTGTGTTGATCATGCATTATTTTTACCCCGTAACCGATTCTGACTTTGATATTGTCGGATTTTACAAGCTTGTTAACGATAAGCAGGCTGTTGTTAAAGCATATACCATAATGTGTTTTCCTCACGGGATGTCGGAAGCCAGATTCCGGCAGCTCATGAGGAGGTTCCCCACGCAACCCGTTCAAATTGCAACACATACGAAAATATACCCCTATAACGGCAAGCAGCATATGGCTACTTGGGCTTTGGATTCCCCGATCGCAGCCGACGACGAAGCTGCCTTGAAGCAACTTTACCGTAATATCTGGGAGTTAATGAAGGAGGTGCTAGAGGAACGAGTGTCCGATTTTGAGTTCGCTATCCAACTTGTAGCCTACAGGAAAGATGATACAGAGATGAACAAATCGTATTATTTGGAAAGAATCCCGTCGTGCCATAACATCTGGGGACCGCGAGAAGCCACAATAACTGCAAAAATTGATTCTTTTCTCGATCTCGCCATTAAGGACTTGCCGGAGAATCTGCGCTACATCTGGTTCGAAAACATAAAGGAAAGCGTACTTTCCGCAGAACCCATTCCCGAATTGGTAAAGGTACACGAGGATCACGTTGAGGTAACTTGGCGGCTAATGAAAGGGGAGGATCTAACCTCAACGTTCGATTGGTTATTCTTCGACTTAGCTACGAACTTTTCGCAACGCGACAAGTTTAAAAAAGGATGGAAAGACGTACTTCCAAGCCGGTAATTTCATAGGAACGGATACCATCGGCTGCGACGATACAGCTTGCGACACCTTTAACCGTCCATATTGCGGGTAGGATGCAAATAGGCAGACTTTCGAACCGATCACCCATGGATACCAGAAAGAACGAAATGGGGCCTAAAACGCCTCATCAAGCGACCGAAAAACCGTTTTTGCTCAAACTGAAAGCAGTTAATATTACCATGATATGGAAATTAACTGGAGGCGAGCAAAGATGATTTACATGAATTCACTGCAAGATATTACGAGTTTCCACCCCCTTCTCCCACATTCCGCTATAAGGTTTCTTGAGGATTTTTTCGAGGACCTTCGCGGACTGCTGGGACAGGGCGAGCTTGGCGAACCGTTCTGCCTGTCCGATCACGGGTACACGCTGATCCTGCTAGAGCCAATGGAATCACTCCCCAACGTTCAATTCGCTGGAATATCCGTTCCCGAAGCTCATGCGGAGTATGCGGAACGGATCGTTTTGGAGGATGTACAGCTTTTCAAAGCTTGTCTAATGGACGACAACGAAAATTTCACGTTCGTCATTTCCGTTGCCGGTACGCAAGTAAGCGAACTGGAAAAATGGTTTGCCGACCATGTTGAGAGGGGGCAGATCGCATGAATGGTGCACTCAAATGGCGAGCTCAACAGAATAGCGAAAAGCTATTGCCAGCCAAGCGAATCCAGGTTCTGAGCCTGCGAATGGTCAAAGAATCGTCGACGATCTTCTACCCGAACCGGTTCATTCGAAGCCCGAAGGACGCGGCGGACCTTTTCCGCCAGTTCATCGGCGATAGCGACCGGGAGCAGTTCTGCATCATGTGCCTGAACACCAAGAACGAGCCGACGGCCCTTCATACCGTGAGTATCGGAACGCTGAATGCCTCCCTCGTCCATCCTAGGGAAACGTTCAAGCTTGCGCTGCTTGCAAACGCCGCGTCGATTGTCGCCTGCCACAACCATCCGAGCGGCGAGCCGACTCCGAGCCCTGAAGATGTGGAACTTACCGAGAGACTTAAAGACAGCGGCACCTTACTCGGCATTGAACTGTTGGATCACATCATCCTCGGCGACGGAACGTTCGTCAGCATGAAAGAACGGGGGCTGATGTGATTGTTCCCAAAACACTCCCGGTACAAGACTTCTGGAATCGATAGGGCAATTGCCCCAGACTTACAGCAGTTGCTCTGGCGCCTAATTGATCTAAGGTTAAAGCAGAAAGCGGTAATGGATTACCTTCAAGTATTCGAGCTAAGTACGCAGCAATTCGCGGGAATCAAAATCCAGCGGATTGTTCACCGCCAAGAGCAGCCGCCTTACAAGAAATCGTGGCAGTGGGATTCCGGACAACTTCCGGTTCGAGACGTCACCGTCTGGATTGTCGACAGCGGCCCCTACTGTACCATGATGTTGCCATCAGAATACTAAATCAAAAGGAGTTGTGCTCAATGCCCTTACCTAAAGTTATCTATGATTGTAACCAAATCAATGATCAAAATGACTTCCTAAATAGACATAAGAATGACGACATCTTGGATAGCTTCATAGTAGAATTCACAGGATTCCTCGATGTCCCCTTCGTCCAAATCGAGCATCCATTTGCACTTGAACGTGCTCAAAGGATGCTTGTTAAAAAGCTTAAAAATCTGATCGTTCCACCAAGAAACCTCTACATTGATCAAGATGGAGTCGCTGCGCAATGGTTTCTGCCACATCCCATAAACTTAAGCAGAATGACCGAAGCCGAGATCAAGATGCTTGAAAACAACTTTAAAAAACTATTGCGTCCGCTATCCGATTTCTCGCATGAGGTTTGCATAGCTGTTGCCGATGATCCATTCAAAAGCGAAGAAGACACATACAGAGATCAGGTCTATTTGCCGGAAAAACTCAATCAAGTTCTCGGATTTGAATGGCGAATCAAAGAAGTGTAAACGAAATAAGGGGAAAATCTCCTTGCATACAGCCCGCTATTTCTCGATCATTTCCCATACGAAACTTAGCAGCCAGAAAAATACTAAACCAAATAAATCGGAGGCCTTTAAGCGCATGGAAAACATCGTAAAGCTAATCGAAGAAAATGTCTGCCTCCTTACCGGTATAGCCGTCACCGTATCAGCCAGCGTTCCCATGAGCAACTCCATAGCTGCTAGGCTAGGCCGACATCTTGGAGGCGCTTTTGTCGGCAAGAAAACGCAAGACGAATTCGTTGAGCTGGAGTTCAAGCCATGGGACGGCGATTATATCTTGTATCACGATGAGCTCCTGCAATACGAAGAAGCGTTCCGCAAGAAGGCCTGCGAATGGTTGAAGCTCGACACTTCTAGCGTCCGCGCAAAGTGCCGCGTCTCCGTAACGGACGAGAAACGCGAAGAATGTATTTGATTCTAGGACCCACAAAAAACGAATTCAAAAGGAGCAAATTTCTATGATGCCGAAATTCGTGCCAAGGGGAGCCACAAGCGAGGCTCATAAGTTCCTCCCGCTAGGTTTGCAGCTCCATCTATATCGACTAATCGATTCGCAAATCGAACGTGGACTAGAAATGGATCATTGGCAGTTTTTCGAACTGCACAAAATTGATGAAAATCAGCTTCGCATCGTTCATAGCCAGAACAATCCGGCTAGAAAAGAAGATCACCTATTGGAAGGCTTCAATATTTCCCAAGATTATATTGAGGCATGGATCATCAATTATGACGATCTAGGGGCGACGCTCACGGTCGCGAATCCAGCCCACTAGAATTCGGGAAGCCTTTCCAAGATTTTTGATCGCAAAATAAAAATACTGTTCCCACCCTGATCTACAACTTAGAGCGAACGTTACGAATAGGGGGAAACGAACGTGCAAATCGCACGCCTTCACACCTGCATTTCGCGCGAAAAGCTCAAAAGCAATTCCACAGAACCGGATAAGATCACCAATGAGGCAATTGATCAGGTTCGAGAAACACCGGAATCATATTTTCAACCTACCGTTGAAATGCTTAACGCCATGCTAACAAAAAAACGAACCAAATAGTCGTACTGAAAAGTACCGCTGACACTAATCCAATCAATCATCCGCCCCTCCCCCGAGGAGCGACACCTTAAAGGAGGAACCGCCATATGTCCCAAAAACGAGCAGCCATCTACATCCGCGTCGGAAGTCCGTCCCAGACAGAAGAAGCCTTCGATCATCAAAAATACGCTTGTGAAAATCACGCAAAATCGACCCAACTGAAAATTGTGAAAATCTACAGCGAAGTTGCAAACTCCACTCCTCTAAGCCAAAGGCCCATGTTCCAAAAGCTCCTCTCAGACAGTAAGAAGGGATTGTTCGATGTCATCATCGTTCAGCGTGCAGACCGCATCGGGCGTGACGTGCTGGATGTGGCGATTTTCAAACAGCGTCTTACCGATAATGGGGTTGAGCTTGTAATCGCTGAGCAAACAAAGCAGGTAGCCCCACAGGACATGTTTGCAAATTCCATTTTAGAAGCAATTATTGGACCTTTAATCCACCGTTTAGAAGAAATGAAAGAGTTCGACTCAGTAGAAATCTAATTTCACCAACCTTCTATAAATGGGAAATCCCCCTAAAATGCATTTACAATTGAGAGGAGATCTTAACCATGACCATTAAACGTGCAGTTGCCTACACTCGATTCTCTAGCGATAACCAGCGTGATGAATCTATCGACGCTCAAGTGAGGGCCATCGAAATCTACTGCAAGCAAAAGGGCTTCGAGCTTATTAAAGTTTACGCGGATCGGGCCAAGTCTGCGACATCGGACAAGCGCCCCGAATTTCTACAGATGATCGAGGATAGCGAAAAGGGCCACTTCGACGTGCTAATCGTCCATAAGCTGGACCGCTTCAGCCGCGACAAATACGATAGCGCAAAATACAAGCGCAAGCTGAAGAAAAACGGCGTCCAACTGCTGAGCGTGACCGAGAACCTGGACGGTTCGCCGGAAAGTGTCATTCTGGAATCCTTGCTTGAAGGCATGGCAGAATACTACTCCAAGAATCTCGCCCGCGAAGTGATGAAGGGCCTGAAAGAAACCGCGTACCAGTGTAAGCACACCGGCGGCTTACCTCCAATCGGCTATTCTGTCGATCCGTTAACAAAGCAATACGTCATCAACGAAGACGAGCGTGGCATCGTCGAAATGGTTTTCTCCATGTTTCTCGCGGGATACGGATACAACCAAATCATCCGGGGGCTGGCTGAGAAAGGCTACAAGTCGCGATACGGTCGCCCCATCAGCAAAGGTTCCTTGTACACCATTCTCAGCTGCGAAAAGTACACCGGAACATACATTTTCAATCTGACGGACGGGAAAGACGCAGAGGGCAAGCGGAACAGCAACCGCAAGAAAAGCGACGAAGACGTGATCCGAGTAGAGGGCGGCATGCCAGCCATCATTTCTAAGGCTGACTTTGAAAAGGCCCAAGAAAAAATGAACGCCAACAAGAAATCGCCGGGATCATACAAAGCGAAGGAAATGTACTTGCTAAGCGGACTGATCGTATGCGGGGAATGCCTAAAGAATGTCGGCACTGCCTTTTCCATGATGGGCAATACCAAGTTCAGCGGGCGCAATAAGCTAAAATACGTCACCTACCGCTGCGGAAACCGGGATCGGACTAAGGAGTGCAAGAACCCGGAGCTGCGCCGGGAGTACATCGAAACCTACGTCTTGTCCCAGCTGCAGGAGAAAATCTTCAACGACGAGGCCATTCCCCTGCTCGCAAAGCAGCTAAACGATTACCAAAAGTCCAAGGAAACGGGCATCAAAGAAGTGAAAGAGCGGCAGGAAAAGAGCTTGGAGGGCATCGAGCGGCAAATCGCGAACATCGTCAACGCCATCGCCAGCGGCGTTTCCAACGCCACGCTGGTCGACAAGCTGGGGGAATTGGAGAAGCAGAAGCTCGGCCTTGAGCAGAAGCTGCTGGAGGCCCGGGCGCAAAACGAAAAAGCAGCCATCACAGAGGAATCTCTGCGACAACTGCTTTCTCAGTTCGGGACCCACATCGCAAACCGTGATCTTCCTGAAATCAAGAAGTTCATCGGCAGCTATGTGGAAAAGGTGATTGTCTACGAAAAGCATGTAGAAGTCATCTTTAAGGTCCCCGTTGTGGATTTAGCATATGGAGACGAGGGGAGTCGAACCCCTGTCCGAAGATAACGCCACATAGGCCTCTACGGGTGTAGTCACAGTTTTGATGTCACCCGAGCAGCGCCCCGTAACCGGCTCTGCGTTGGGTCAGCCTGATTGTCTTCTTCAGCTAGCCGCAGGCGGAGACTAGACAGCGTATCCCACTAAGGTTGAGCCCCTATCCCGCCACATGGGCGATGGAGAGTAGAGGCACGCTCACAGGTTATTAAGCTGCGAAAGCGTAGTTGTTTTGTTGTTTGCCATTTAATAGGCTTTAGCGTTGATGAAGTGGACGCGTCCCCACTACCCGCAACCCATGCTCGAACTATCCCCGTCGAATCCAAGAACGTCCCCGCATAAGGGGGCCCTGTAGATGGGCCCCGTAAGGTTATGAAATAAAACTTACCTGCAAAAAGAAAGACATTTGCTGCTGATCTTGCTGATGATGCTGTGCACTTCCCTGATGCTCTTTTATTATAACACACATCGGAGTAAAAAGAACCCTCGATTCATGGAAGCACCGCCATATCCTTGGCATAATGGCGTTATCTGCCGTTTATCTGGCCACTTTCTGCTTCTCGCGAAGCGCCCGTTGAATGTCGCGCTGGGCATCGCGTTTGGCCGCAGTATCACGCTTATCGTACTGCTTCTTCCCTTTACCAAGTCCGATTAGCAGCTTGGCATATCCGTTTCGTACGTAAATCTTCAACGGCACTATCGTATAACCTTCCTGCTTGGCTTGACCGAGCAGCTTGCTGATCTCGGCTTTCTTGAGGAGGAGCTTACGGGCCCTTGTCGGGTCACTAGGATTATGACGGTTACCTTGTTCGAATGGACTGATGTGCATATTATGTACAAATGCTTCGCCGTTGCGAATCGTTGCAAACGAATCGCCAATATTCGCCCGGCCCAACCGCAGCGATTTGATCTCCGTTCCCGTTAGGACGAGGCCGCACTCATAGGTATCTTCGATAAAATAATCATGAGAAGCTTTCTTGTTCTGCGCTAGAACTTTGTTTTCGCTTTTTTTGCTCATATCCTCCGCTCCCGCTCCTTCCTGCAATGATTTCCAAACAGAGGGATGGAGTCCATTGTACCAACTCCATCCCGGGAAATCAAGAGGTTACCGCTTGACGGTCTTTTTGCGCTTTTTCTTAACAACGCTAGAACCCGTACCCGTACTCGAGCCGCTTTTAACCGGCTCTAGAGCGCGGGTCTTTGCCGCACCCGGACCTTTGCCGCGAGCGCTACGGGTAGCGCCGCCAGAGCCCGGCTTACCGCTCCGCTCGCTGCGTCCCGCACGACTGCTGCCACTAGCAGCAGGCCGCCCGGATCTGCCGCCTTCTTGGCCGCCGCGGCTGGACCGTTTGTTATTCTTGCGGACGTTGTTCAGCGCGTCCACCAAGCTCACCTTTTGCGGCCGAGGCTTCATATCCACCATTTCAAAGTCAATGGTACGCTCGTCCTTGTTCACGCGCGCCACACGTACCTTCACTTCATCGCCCAAGCGATAAATTTTGGAGGTCCGCTCTCCGATCAATGCGTGCTGTGCATCATGGTAATGGTAATAATCGTCCGTGAGATCAGACAGACGAATGAGCCCTTCCACCGTATTGTCCAACTCAACGAACATACCGAAGCTCGTCACGCTGCTGATGATCCCGTCGAATTCTTCTCCGACCTTGTCGAGCATAAATTCGGCTTTCTTCAGCGCTTCGGTCTCCCGCTCCGCATCCACCGCCATTCGCTCCCGTTCAGACGATTGCTTCGCAATATCGTCCATTCGAGAGGCAAGGTATTCATGCCTTGCATCGCTTAATGTGCCGCCGCTTTCCAGCACTTCGCGAATTACGCGGTGGATGATCAAATCCGGATACCGGCGAATCGGCGAAGTAAAGTGCGAATAGTACTCCGCCGCCAACCCATAGTGCCCCAAGCTCTGGGAGTCATATTTCGCCTGCTTCATGGAGCGCAGCATGACGGTACTAATGACCGTTTCTTCCTTGGTCCCTTTAATCTCTTCGAGCAGCGACTGCAGCGCCCGAGGATGCACCGAATTGCCTTTACCCCGTACCACATATCCGAAGTTCGTAATAAACTCCATAAAATGCTGAAGCTTTTCCCCATCCGGGTCCTCATGAATCCGGTACAAAAATGGCACCTTCATCCAGTGAAAATGCTCTGCGACTGTTTCATTGGCCGCCAGCATAAACTCTTCTATCATCATCTCAGCGATGGTCCGGTCCCTTTTGACGATATCCGTCGGCTTTCCATTCTCATCGACCAAAATTTTTGATTCCTGGAAGTCAAAATCGATGGCGCCCCGCCGCACCCGTTTGGAGCGCAGCTTCATAGCCAGCTCTTCCATTAAACGGAAATCATCCATCAGGTAGCCGTACTTTTCAACAAGCTCAGCCTCTGGCTCTTCCTCGGTCAACAGCTTCCGCACGTTCGTGTAGGTCATCCGCTCGCTGGTTTTGATGACGCTTGTGAAAATATCGTGGCGCACCACATTCGCGTCCGCATCGAATTCCATCTCACAGGACATCGTCAGCCGATCTACCTGAGGATTCAGTGAACAAATCCCGTTAGACAGCCGATGTGGCAGCATGGGAATGACCCGATCAACCAAGTACACGCTGCAGCCGCGGTTGTACGCTTCACTATCCAGCGCTGAGCCTTCCCTTACATAATAGCTGACATCAGCAATATGAACACCCAGCACATAGTTGCCGTTTGGCAGCCGCTCTACATTTACCGCATCGTCCAAATCTTTGGCATCCTCGCCGTCGATCGTGACGATCCGTTTGTCTCTCAAATCCCGCCTGCCTTGCCCTTTAAGCTCTTCTTCAGAAATGACGGCTGGAGCTGCTGTGGCCTCATCTATCACTTCATCGGGAAATGCCTCTGGCAAACCATGCTTACGGATAATCGATAAAATATCCACGCCCGGATCATTCTTATGACCGAGAATTTCGACAACTTCACCTTGCGCGGCCGCGCGGCCTTCAGGGTAAGTTACGATCTTCACAACGACCTTGTGACCGTCCATTGCTCCACCGAACAATCCCTTCGGAATGAAGATGTCACGCACAACCCGTTTATCATCGGGAATAACGAAAGCATACTCTTCATGGGCTTGGAACAGCCCGACGATTTGCGTATTGCCGCGGGTAACGACACGCACGACTTCTCCTTCCATTCGTCCGCCGGAGGGACTTTTGGAGTTGATACGCACAAGCACGATGTCTCCGTTCATGGCTGTGCCCATATCATTAGCATGGATATATACATCCGGGTGATCGCGATCATCCGGAATCAGAAACCCAAACCCCTTGGCATGCGCCTGCAGCCTGCCCCGAAGCAGATTCATTCGCTCCGGTACACCGTAGCGATCGTTGCGAGTACGCACAATCAAGCCCTCATTCTCAAGCTGGTTGAGCAGCTTCAGAAAATCTTTAAAGTCCTGTGCGCTCTCCAACTGAAAATGCAGCTCCAGCTCATTATACGTCATCGGTTTATATGCCGTTTCCTTCATAAAATCAAGTAATTCTTCTTTTTTTATCATTGATTCTCACCTGCCTTCTTATGTTCTTAACCTCTTTTTACTATAAACTATGTTGAATCATTGACGGCTGTCTGTTTCCTTGTCCCCGCTGACTCCAGCTTCAGCAAAAACAACGCATATTCTTCGTATACCCGCTTCCGCGGCTAATTAAGCATGGAGGCACTGCCTAAAATACCCACTCATCCAAATGAGCTATGTACAAGCTTCTTCTAACATTAGGTTCCGTAATTGTACAGCAGCACATTGGGAGCATCTCCCTATCAATGATCGCATATTCACAGTATAGCCATGTTCGATCCAAATCATAGCTCAACCAATGAATAGGATGCTGAGTAAGTACCCTATGGACCAGGTCCTCAATCCATACATAAGAAACAAAAAACAGCAGGAGTATCATTCCCCTGCTGTCACATATTTATTAGGATTAGGCTCTTACGAAGTAAGCCACAATTACAGACAAGACAAAAAATGTTGCTGCGAGCCCCATCGTCAGACGGGATAAAAAGAGCTCCATGCCGCGTGCCTTTTGTCTACCGAACAGGTGTTCCGCACCCCCGGAGATGGCACCGGATAAACCCGCGCTTTTGCCTTGCTGCAGAAGAACCGCCGCAATCAATCCAAGCGATGCGATCACCAGTATAATCTTCAATACTACTTCCATGATTCCACCCCCTGCAGGATAACACCGATCTTGTCCTAAAAATAGACAGCATACATATTATAACACATAACAAACTCAGTGACAAATCCTACCCATTGTTCAGTGGTCACAGCGGTTAATCCTCATAACGCGGCTGAACTGCGGGAGCTTTACTTCTCCTCGATTTCCGGCCGCCAAGAAATATGCGAAGCGATCTGGTCGCACACCAGAGAGAAAACACGGTAAAAAAGAATGCCCAGCCTATAGCTGGAATAGGAGTAGCCTGACTCAAGTTCGTTGCATCCCCTGCCGCACCAGGATCTTGCAAAGCATACAGTATTAACGAGAACGAACCGAATACAGCCTCCTCCAGCATCAGAAACGCCAGCAGAAGATAGTATCCGTCACGAAGCCAGCGAGGCATAAAGGCAAGCATCAGGGCGTTCAGCAGTACGAAGCCTGCCAGCCAAACGATGCCGTATTCGTTACGGACAAACAGAACCAGCGACAGAATGGCCACCAAAGTTACCATCTGTAAGCCTAATCTGTCTTTGCCCTTAGACCTGGCATAGAACATAAACCAAGCGAACAGCGAAGCAAACGTATACCCGGCCATAGAAATCGGAATCAAGCTCCACGTGCTGGATATTTGCGAATAAGTGACTCCGCTGTGGTTCGCGTACAACTCGATATACATCACATGGCCCGAAAGCGCGAGAGTCATGATCGCATGCGCGAATTCGTGAACCATCGTATTCAAGCTGCGAAAAAAATGATTAAAGGGAATCAAATGGGTAAGAAAGGCCGATGCAAACAGTAACAATACGGTCTTTATCAAATTACTCATTGGATTCCCTCCCGGATGCGCCATACTCTGTCAATTTTCAGCAACCCCGACCGTCCGCTGAGGCAGTTGGGGTTGCTAAAGTTCATTCGTCTGACGGCTATGATATTATAAAAAGCCGATATTACTTAAAGCTTTTCAGGTTGTAGAAGGCCGATTTGCCAGCGTATTGGGCTACGTCGGACAGTTGATCCTCGATGCGAAGCAATTGGTTGTACTTCGCTACGCGGTCTGTACGGGAAGGTGCACCCGTTTTGATTTGGCCGGCATTGGTAGCTACGGCAATGTCCGCAATGGTGCTATCTTCGCTCTCACCGGAACGGTGGGAGATGACAGCCGTGTAACCTGCGCGCTTCGCCATTTCGATCGCGTCGAATGTCTCGGTCAAGGAACCGATTTGGTTCACTTTGATTAAAATCGAGTTACCGATGTTTTGCTCGATACCTTGGGAAAGACGGTTTGTGTTCGTAACAAACAAGTCGTCGCCCACAAGCTGTACTTTGCTGCCCAGCTTCTCGGTCAGCAGCTTCCAACCTTCCCAGTCATCTTCGGAGCAGCCATCTTCAATCGTGATGATCGGATATTTCTCAACCCAAGCAGCTAGGAAATCTACGAATTCCGCAGAAGTGTAGGATTTACCTTCGCCCTCAAGATGATATTTCCCATCTTTGAAGAATTCGGTGGAAGCTACGTCCATGCCTAGGAATACATCCACGCCTGGCTTGTAGCCTGCACGCTCAATGGCCGTAATGATCGTTTGGATTGCTTCTTCGTTAGAGCTGAGGTTTGGAGCGAAGCCGCCCTCGTCACCAACAGCGGTGTTCAGACCTTTTTCCTTCAGGACTGCTTTCAGGCTGTGGAAAATTTCCGCGCCTGTACGCAGGGCTTCCTTGAAGGATGGAGCGCCTACCGGCAATACCATGAACTCCTGTACGTCCACGTTGTTATCCGCGTGCGCGCCGCCATTGATGATGTTCATCATTGGCACCGGCAAGGTTTTGGCGTTAAATCCGCCGAGGTATACGTATAGCGGAACATCGAGGGCTTCTGCTGCTGCACGGGCAATGGCCATGGAAACCGCAAGAATCGCATTCGCGCCGAGTTTGGCTTTATTCGGCGTGCCGTCAAGATCGATCATGCGCTTGTCGATACCGACTTGATCCAGCGCATTCATTCCGATGATTTCCGGTGCGATGATGTCGTTCACGTTGTCAACGGCTTTGATCACGCCTTTGCCGAGGTAACGAGATTTGTCACCGTCGCGAAGCTCTACCGCTTCATAAGCGCCTGTCGATGCGCCGGAAGGAACGATCGCGCGACCGCGCGCTCCGGATTCCAGGAATACTTCCACCTCTACCGTCGGATTTCCGCGGGAGTCAAGCACTTCACGGGCGTACACATTGGAGATAACAGTCATTGCTAGATACACTCCTTGTCTTTTTTTAATCAATTTTCGGTTATGTTAAACTCGTGCTGCTAAAAGCGTTTTACCGGTCATTTCCGTCGGTTGGGCTACGCTGAGCAGCTCCAGCACCGTCGGGGCGATATCCGCCAGAATGCCATCGTTCCTTAGTGTAACACGATTGTCGGTGAGAATGAAAGGGACTGGGTTCGTCGTATGCGCGGTATTGCGGGACCCATCCGGATTCGTTACCAGGTCTGCGTTGCCGTGGTCTGCTGTAATCAGCGCCACACCGCCTTTGGCCAGAATCGCATCGACCACTTGACCCAGGCAATCATCCGTTACTTCCACCGCTTTAATCGTAGGCTCAAGAAAACCGGAGTGTCCGACCATATCAGGATTAGCGAAGTTAAGAATAATGACGTCTTGTCTTTCTGCTTCGATCTCCGCGACCGCAGCAGCCGCCACCTCGTAAGCGCTCATCTCCGGCTGCATATCATACGTGGCCACCTTAGGCGAATTGATCAAGATCCGGGTTTCCCCGGGCAGTTCCACATCCCGTCCACCGCTGAAGAAGAACGTAACATGCGGATACTTCTCCGTTTCGGCGATGCGCAGCTGCTTCAGACCATTCTGCACCAGCACTTCCCCAAGCGTGTTATCCAGGTTCTTCGGCTTATAAGCAACGTAGCCGCCTACGGTTTCGCTGAACAAGGTCAAGCAAACGTAATACAAATCCTTCGCAACCTTGTCCCCCCGATCGAAGCCGCGGAAATCACTGTTGGTAAATACCTGGGACAGTTGAATCGCACGGTCCGGCCGGAAGTTGAAAAAGACCACCGCATCGCCGGATTCGACCAAACCTACAGGTGTCCCGTCTGCCTTCACGATGACGGTCGGCATGACGAATTCGTCGAACACCGAACGTACATAAGAATCCTTAATGGCATTCATCGGATCCTCGAATGTCGGCCCGTCGCCGTACACCATCGCACGGTAGGACTTCTCGGTACGTTCCCAGCGCTTATCGCGGTCCATCGCGTAATAGCGGCCCTGCACGGTAGCAATCCGCCCTACGCCGAGCTCTGCAATCTTGTTTTGCAGCTGCTCCATGTAATTTACCGCACTGTCCGGGGCTACGTCGCGGCCGTCCAAAAACGCATGAATGTACACTTCTTCAAACTGCTCCTTTTTGCAAACCTCCAGCAAAGCGAACAGATGAGCGATATGGCTATGTACGCCACCATCGGACAACAGCCCGTATAAATGAAGCTTCTTCCCATGATCGCGGGCATGGTGAATCGCTCCGAGAATCGTACTGTTCTCGAAAAATTCACCTTCCCGAATCGACTTGGAAATTCGCGTTAAATCCTGATATACGATCCGGCCCGCACCGATGTTCAAGTGACCCACTTCCGAGTTGCCCATTTGACCCGCTGGGAGTCCTACGGCTTCTCCGCAGGCCGTGAGCGTCGTATGCGGAAACTGGTTCCAATACCGGTCATAATTCGGCTTCTTCGCTTGCGCCACGGCATTACCCTGCACATCTCCGCGCAGTCCAAAGCCGTCAAGGATAATAACGGCTACCGGTTTCGGTCTGGCCATCTTACTTGGCCCCCTCAACCAGCGCAATATACGATGCCGGTTCCAAGCTCGCGCCGCCTACCAAGGCGCCGTCGATGTTCGGTTGCTGCATGTACTCGGCAATGTTGTTCGGCTTCACGCTGCCGCCGTACTGAATGCGAACGGCCTCTGCTGTTTCCTGACCATACAAGCCGGAGATCAGCTCACGAATGTATCCAATCACATCTTCGGCATCCGCAGCCGTAGAAGACTTGCCCGTTCCAATCGCCCAGATCGGCTCGTAAGCGACAACGACCTGCGCCGCTTGCTCTGCGCTAAGGCCTGCGAAAGCCGCTTCCGTCTGCACTTTGCACACAGCCTTGGTTTGATCAGCTTCTCTTTCCTCCAGCTTCTCTCCAACGCAGACGATCGGCGTCAAACCATGCTTGAACGCGGCAAGCACTTTTTTGTTAACCGTTTCATCCGTCTCCGCAAAATAAGCGCGGCGCTCGGAGTGTCCGATGATGACATAATCTACGCCGAGATCCTTCAGCATCACTCCGCTGATTTCGCCGGTAAAGGCACCGTTATCTTCAAAATGAAGGTTCTGAGCGCCCACCTTAAGTGAGGTTCCTTTTACCGCTTCCACCAATGCAGGCAGATTCGTAAATGGTGCGCAAATCACGCTTTCCACCCCATCCACTTCTGCCTTGCCTTTGACTTCGCCTACGAAAGCTTCGGCTTCCTGCACCGTTTTGAACATTTTCCAGTTGCCTGCAATTATCGGTTTACGCATGTTTCGCTGCCTCCTTACTTATCGTTCAAGGCTACGACGCCCGGAAGCGCCTTGCCTTCCATAAATTCCAAAGAAGCGCCGCCACCCGTGGAGATGTGATCCATCTTGTCTCCAAGCTGGAACTTCTCAACTGCAGCCGCAGAGTCGCCGCCTCCAATGACCGTGTATCCGGATGTTTTCGCGCATGCTTCCGCCACTGCTTTAGTTCCGTTCTTGAACGGCTCGAGCTCAAATACGCCCATAGGACCGTTCCATACGACCAGCTTCGACCCGGCGATCGTTTGGGCGTAGAGCTCACTGGTTTTCGGACCAATATCGAATCCTTCCCAATCTGCTGGAATGGAGTCCACCGGAACGATCTTGGTATTCGCATCCGCGCTGAATGCATCGCCTACCACAATGTCCACCGGCAATAAGAAATTAACGCCTTTGGCTTTCGCTTTACGCTCGAACTCCTGTACCTGCTCAAGACGATCGTTATCCACTAGAGATTTCCCGATTTCATAGCCTTTGGCTTTGAAGAATGTATAGGACAAGCCTCCGCCAATAATGATGTTGTCGGCAATCTCGATCAACTTCTCGATGACGGCGATTTTATCCTTAACCTTCGCTCCGCCTACGATCGCCGTGAAAGGACGATCCGGATTGTTCAGCGCTTTACCAAGCACATCCAGCTCTTTCTCCATAAGGAGGCCGGACACGGCTGGCAAATGATGCGCAATCCCTTCCGTAGATGCATGCGCGCGGTGCGCAGCACCGAAGGCATCGTTCACGTACAAATCAGCAAGCTCGGCAAACGCCTTGGCCAATTCCTGATCGTTCTTCTCTTCCCCGGCATAGAACCGCACGTTCTCCAACAGCAGCACGTCGCCATCCTTCATCTCCGCAACTTGCGCCTTCACCGCGTCTCCGATCGCTTCATTTGCCTTGGCAACCGGCTTGCCGAGCAGCTCGGACAAACGCTCCGCCGCAGGGGTTAAACGCAGTTCTTCCACAACCTCGCCTTTCGGGCGGCCCATGTGGCTTGCGAGGATCACTTTCGCTCCGCGCTCCGTCAAATATTGGATCGTCGGCAGCGTCTCACGAATCCGCGTGTCGTCGGTGATGATGCCCTTTTCGAGTGGCACGTTAAAATCGACCCGGACAAACACTCTTTTGCCGTTTACTTCTACGTCACGAACGCTTTTCTTACTCATTTTATCCATGCCCCCCAACCGGTTTTATCCTGCCCGCACATAAAAAATGTGGGAATGTCTCTTCATCGTTCAAAGAATGGCTCGATCCATCATAGGCGGGTGGCCGCAGAGCGTTAGCTTCCATCTTTCGTTTCAACCGGATTCTGGTTGGTATACAGAAACGAATGATTTGCGAGCCCAACGTTCACCCCATTGCCTACGAAGATGAGTTTCTTTTAACGATAATCAGAGCATTACCACAATTTTATCATTACAGACCTTTTTTAGCGATAAAGTTTGCCAAATCTACAACGCGGTTGGAGTAACCCCACTCGTTGTCATACCAGGATACAACTTTGACCATATTGTCGCCGACAACCATCGTGGACAGCGCGTCGATGGTGGAGGAAGCAGGGTCGCCGTTGTAGTCGCTGGATACCAATGGCTCTTCGGAGTAGTTCAAGATCCCTTTCAGCGGGCCATCAGCAGCTGCTTTCAACGCTGCGTTCACTTCGTCAACCGTTACGTTCGTGCTGAGTTCAACTACCAGATCTGTTACAGACACGTTAGGTGTTGGTACGCGCATAGCCATACCGTTCAGCTTGCCTTTCAGCTCCGGCAGAACCAGGGAAACGGCTTTCGCTGCACCCGTAGTGGACGGAATGATATTTTCAGCAGCGGCACGGGCGCGGCGGAGGTCTTTATGCGGCAGGTCGAGCACTTGTTGGTCATTCGTATAGGAGTGAACGGTTGTCATCATTCCTTTTACGATACCAAACTTGTCGTTCAACACTTTCGCGAACGGAGCCAAGCAGTTGGTTGTGCAGGATGCGTTGGAAATGACCGTGTGAGCGGAAGCGTCATATTTATCTTCGTTCACGCCCATAACGATTGTGATGTCTTCGTTTGTAGCCGGTGCAGAGATAATGACTTTCTTAGCTCCGCCTTTCAAGTGAAGCTCGGCTTTTTCTTTAGCTGTGAAAATACCCGTGGATTCTACGACGATTTCTACACCGTTAGCTCCCCAAGGAAGGTTCTCTGGATTACGCTCTGCAAACACCTTGATCGTTTTTCCGTTGACGATCAGTGCGCCTTCTGTGGATTCAACCGTTGCATCCAATCTGCCGTGCGTCGTGTCATATTTAAGCAGGTGCGCCAATGTGCTTACGTCTGTCAGGTCGTTGATCGCTACGATTTCTACTTCCGGGTTGCCAAGCGCCGCACGAAATACGTTACGACCGATACGTCCAAAACCGTTAATTCCTACTTTTACCATGAGTAATAGCCTCCTAAAAATGGGTTTATGATGTGTCGTCAAACGGCCACGGCCGCTGCAACATATGTCAAGACAGGCCGGAGCCTATCAAGATGTCAATCGTTGTACAATGTATTGCGCTGCTGCCTCATCGGTGATAAGCACATCCTCGTGCCCGTGCTTCAGAACCGAGACGATCGCTTCGCCTTTGCTTTTGCCACCGGCGATCCCGATGACCGTATCCATGCTCTGGATGTCTTCCATACGCAGCCCGATGGTCGGCATTTTGTGAAGGATGTGTCCTTCTCGATCAAAATAATACCCGAACGCTTCCGCAAGCGCTCCGTCACGCTGCAGGTTCCCCGTCGTTTCCTGGTCCACCTTGCGGCGTCTGGCCATGACCATAGCCTCTCCTATGCCGTGAATGACCATCCGTGCCTTACGGATAAATTGAATGATTTCGGCAATGTGGTCATCCTGCATGAGCGATTGGTAAGCTTCCTCGCCCAAATGATCAGGTACGTGAAGCAGCCGATAACGCGCTCCCGCTTTCTTGGCCATCGTAGAAGCAATCGTATTCGCTTGAAGCTCCACACTCTCTCCTAACCCTCCGCGGGCCGGAACGAACCAGCATCCCTTCATGGGGCTTGCGGCCGTCAAGTGGTAAGCGACTTCGGCCATCGTTGATCCGCCGGTCACGGCAATGACTTCGTCTTCCCTAACCAGCTTGCGAAGCACGGAAGCGCCTGCGCGGCCAAGCTCCTTCTTTGTATGGGGCGAGAGGTCTGAATCTCCCGGCACAATCACAACCTGCTTCAAGCCATAATGCGAGCGAATACGTTCCTCCAGCTCGGTAAGCCCGAATAAGTCTTTCACCAACGGTTCGATCCTCTCCAGCAGCTCTCTTCCGGCCGCGCTGATACGCATCCCGGAGGCCTCTACATCGATTAGCCCCTGCTCTTTGAGAAAATCCACTTCCCCGCGAAGCACCCGCTCCGTCATGTTCAGTGAGACCGCCAGCGTCCTTCGACCTACCATTCCGGAAACCAGGATGTAGTGAAGAATGGAATACCGTTTCTTCATCGTATCAACCAAATCAGGAAGAAGCTGCTGTTGAATGGTTAGGATGTCTCTCATGGATTCACTCCGCTCGTTACATGGACGATTTTTGTCCCGGTACTGCATTTTTAGTCCCACATACTCCAAAAAAAGAACTAAGCACTCTCACTTAGATAAGTTTATTATAACCCATTATGTTCCTCGCTTCAAGAGGACTGCCTGGAGAATCCAGCCCAATATTCATTGTCATATTGATCCACAACTTTTTTTGGTTTATAGAGTTGCTTTTCTCATCGCGATAGATTATAATAACTTTTGCTGTCACCTTAAGTCAGCGAACTAAATACTAAGCGCCCGTGGTCCAATGGATATGACGTAGGCCTCCGGAGCCTGAGATCAAGGTTCGATTCCTTGCGGGCGCGCCATTCTTACCAACAACATCAGCTTATGGCTGATTTTTTTTATTTCCTCGTTTGACCTTTCTTGACCTTTGTTTGATTTTCCGTTATTATGGTTATAGTTTTAATTATAAGGAGGCTGCAGCTCATGAGTTTTATTCCTATGGTTGTTGAACCGGATGCAAGAGGGGAACGCGCCTATGATATTTACTCCCGTCTACTCAAGGACCGCATCATTTTTCTCGGTACTGGGATCAACGATGTTGTAGCCAATTCGATCATCGCACAGCTGTTGTTCTTGGCCGCAAGCGATCCAGACAAAGATATTCATGTGTACATTAACAGCCCCGGAGGCTCGATCACATCGGGGATGGCGATTTACGACACGATGCAGTTCATCAAACCGGACGTATCCACGATTTGCGTGGGCATGGCCGCTTCAATGGGAGCATTCTTGCTCGCTGCCGGCGCCAAGGGCAAACGCTTTGCCCTGCCAAACAGCGAAGTGATGATCCATCAGCCGCTCGGCGGAGCCGAAGGACAGGCCAGCGATATCGAGATCCGCGCGAAGCGCATTCTCAAGTTGCGAGATAAGCTCAACACAATCTTGGCCGAGCGTACCGGACAATCGTTCGAGCGTATCGAGAAAGATACGGACCGCGATAACTTCATGTCAGCGGAAGAAGCAATGGCATATGGTTTGATCGATAAAGTCATCGAACGCGTGTAAACCGCAGCAAGACGAAAGCCCTGAACGGCGAACGAGCCGAAGCAGGGCTTTTTCGTTTACCCCTAATGACTCCCGACAACAATGAAACTCGGCTAACGCTAACAGCGCTTCTGGCTTATTCATCCATGGCTTCATTAGCATCCCCCTGTTAATAAAGGCTCAAGTAACAAAATAAGCGGCCACAGGCCCACAAAAGTTCCGTATGCCAGACTGATTCTTCACTGATGAACCTTGACAGGTCAAGCAAAAAGACCCTTCTCCACCGCTCTTCAAGAGCGATGGAGAAGGGTCTCCATCAGATCCAATTACTCAGCTCGATCATCCAACGGGTAGAAGATCAAATCAATCGGGAATGCAGAACCGGCCGGAGGACTGAATTCGATGTCCAGCGATTCTTCTTTTCCGGTGGTCTTCGCCAGAATTTGCATCCCGTCAAATGCAGTCAGCACGCCGGAGAAAGGCACCATACGAATTTCACCGTTGATTTTGAACGGCCCCTTGAATACCCCGCCCTTCGGAAGGATCATGACTGCCATTTTTCGCGGTTTGTCCGCGTGAATTTTGTAGACGACACCATAGTTACCGTCGTTAAGCACATTTTGACCACGCTGAGGATCATAGCCTGCCTGGAACGGGTCTGCTTTCCCATCCCCAATAATTAGCCGTGATGGCGTTGTGAATGAGCTGGCATCGATGTTCCAGTTCACCTCGGATACCGGGAACGTTCCGCGAACATGGCCGTTAAACGCAAGCTTCGGAAGCTGCAATGTATTCTGCGAGATTTCCGGAGCGACAGCAAACGTAAACTGCACCTGCCCGCTCGTTTCCACATCGTAGAACAAGTTCACCCCTTGATCGGGATAAAAATCCGGGAATTGCTTATACACAAATGTCTTTTGGGGAGGAATCGTCAGCGTTTCGTTAAGCGGATCACCCATTAGGAAATCGACGGTAGCCTCGCTGCCGATCAGATTTGCATAAACCGAAGGCCATACCTCGCCTTTATTGGTCGTTTTGACCGTTACCGGTTTATCAGTCAAGTTGGTTGCCAAAATCGCAAGCGTCAGCTTTTCCTTCGTTCCATTAATATGATCTGCATACAGACGCCCTTTGCCTTCCACGTTGTCTTGATACAAAATCCCTTGTTCCGTGAAGGTTTCCGGACTGTCGCTGACCAGCAGCTTACGGGATCGATCCTCTGTCACCTGCTTAGGCAGTTGAGGAAGCTCCCAAAAATTGCTCCACAGTATGCTCCAGTTAGTCTTGATGTAGCCGCCTACCGGCTTCATGTAAATCGGATATTCTACTGCATTCAGATGTGTTTCATTTGTGATTATAAGATTGCGGGTATAGGGCTCGCTTTTGTTGCCATTGCGATCCCACACCGTCAGCGTTATCGGATAAGTGCCAGGTTTAAAATAGGCCTCTTCTTTCCCCTGCCATTCGTACTTCGGCAGACCTTCCGCATCCGGATCGTAGCTCAGATCCACAAAATTGACCGGCTCACCGATCTTGTAGGTCTGCTTAGCAAACGTAAACTTGGCTACGGGGTTGGAATTGCTTGTATTGGGATCGTAAATTCCCCTTGGAGGATTTACGTAAAGCACATCCACCCGTCTTAGCTCATTGTTATATGTATACTTTGCCCCCATGTAATCAGCCAGCCACGTCAGCTTGATCATCAACTTGCCATTCACGATCGCAGCCACTTCATCAAAATGCTGCCAGTACCCGTTAATCCATACGGATTTGTTGTCGATATCCAGCATGATGCTGTAGCCAGGCGTCTCCATTTGGATCTGCCGCTTCTCGGCGATCCACTGCACTTTCATTCCGAAAGAATCACCCAAAAACTTGGCAGGTACAAATGTCTTGTCTTTCAAAATGGTCGCCGGCGCCTCGAGCGTCACCTGCTCCCCGTTCAAGAAAGCTTCCTGCTTATCAATGTAAAGCAAAACATACGTTGTCCCGGAGGACATCGGCGCTTCTTGCTCTGCAGAAGCCAACGGGGCTGCTGCAAACGAAAGCATCATCGCCATGATCAGTAACAAGGCCAACTCTTTCCTCATCCGCTTCATCTTTCTACTCCTCTTTATGCAGCTCTTCTGGTGTCGTAAGAAAACCACAAACTAGGCCAACCATGCTTTGAGGCCGCGATGCAAAAACAGGTTTTCTTGTGATAAAGAAAGCGTCTGACTTCGCTGCAAAATTTATACTTTCTTTATCTGTAGAAAAACTTCTCATCGAAGTCTTTTCTAAGATGCCGGAACTACAAGATTGCAGAGCAAACCCCGCTTTGCAAGCGGGAGGTTTTTTCCTTCAGCCATCCAAAAAGAGATCCTTTGGATACAGCTTACATGTACTGATGTTATTGAACAACAGAAAAAACCTTTTCCGGCATAAGACACGTCTATATAGACGCGCTGCCCGAAAAAAGGTTGCGCTCTTTCCTGTATTATCTCTGCTTGTACCATTGAAACGGAAGAGAGAGCCGCTGAAGAAAAAAAGCTTCCTTATCGGAAGCCATAGCTGTTATTATTGGTTTTCCAATTCCTCTTTGCTCACCAATGTAACTAACGCGGTCACAGCCTGTTCTGCGTCCGAACCTTCTGCACTTATGTGCACTTCAGTCCCTGTGCTGATCGCGAGGCTCATAATCCCCATGATGCTCTTGGCATTCACTTTTTTCTCGTCCTTCTCCACAAAAATTTCCGAAGAAAACTTATTCGCTTCTTGCACGAAAAGTGCCGCCGGTCTGGCATGAAGGCCTGTTTTTAATTTGACGACTACTGGGCGTCTCGACATGCAACCAATACCCCCTACAATCTTTAAATTCCCAAAGGATGAAGGGCAGAACGCCCTAAGAGTAAATGAATTCACCGTCCCATCAAGGAAAGACGGTATTCCGAAACGATCCAGAACGGAAGCCTCACTTAGGCTGTTTCCGTTTACAATCGTTACAATTCGATTTGTCAATCATTATATCATTTTTCGGCAGTTTACACTAGAAATTTTGAAAACTTACACAAAAAATCTACATTTGGTCAAGTTTCGTCAGGTTTTCCGCAGTTTTTCTGCGAGTTCATCAATTTTTCTTAAACGATGATTGACACCGGATTTACTGACTTGACCCTTCAGCAGGTCACCGACTTCTTTCAGATTCATATCGGGATGCTTCAAACGGATCTCCGCAACCTCCCGAAGCTTATCCGGCAAATTATTGAGACCGAGCTCTTTTTGCAAAAGCCGAATATTATCGATCTGCCGCACTGCTGCACCTATGGTTTTGTTCAAATTGGCCGTTTCACAATTGACCAGCCGATTCACGGAATTTCGCATGTCCTTCATAATACGCACATCCTCAAACCGCAGTAAAGCCTGATGCGCCCCAATTAAGCTTAGAAATTCAATGATTTTCTCGCCTTCCTTGATATAAAGAACAAAACCCTTTTTCCGCTCTATACAGCGGGCATTCAGATCAAATTCATTGGCCAATCGGCACAATGATTGGCAGTGCTCTTCATACATCGAATAAATTTCCAAATGATACGAGGAACCCTCCGGATTGTTGACGGATCCTCCCGCGAGGAAAGCTCCCCGCAGATAAGCCCGTTTGCAGCAGCCTCTTTTAATAATATCCGATTCTATGCCCGGAGTGAAAAGGAAACCCTCGGAGACGATCTGCAGCTCCTTCAAAATCTCCTGCACCTGATTGGGAACACGCACAATATATACGTTGTTCTTCTTAAGCCTCATTTTTTTGCGGACCAGTAGCTCCGTGTGCACCTGAAACGATTTTTTGAGAAGAGAATAAATTCGCCTTGCGATCGCAGCGTTCTCCGTTGAGACATCCAGTACAATTTTCTGGCTGGAAACCTGCACAGCACCATTCATACGAATGAGGGCCGACAGCTCCGCCTTCTCGCAGCAGCGCTCCGATTCCATCAGAGTTAGCTCTTTTTTCGTTTGGGCGGCGAAGGACATGGTAATCACCTCTTCTTGAACATCCAGCTCTCCACCAGTTGATAAATGTGCTGACTTAGCTTTTCCGCATCGTGTCGCAAATAAGTTCGGAACAAGACGAGACGGTCGGCGATCACCTTGTAGCCTTGCTTCATCACTTCATCCAGATCTAGCTGCACGACTTTCGCGCCTTGTTCGGCATATCTGTTCTGTATCTTTACGGGAATCTCTTCATTGTTCACAATGACATAATCGAATAAATCGTGCCCGACATGATCTCGAACCGCTTTCAAATGATCGCTGACTTTGTAGTCATCCGTTTCCCCGGGTTGGGTCATCACATTACAAATAAATATCTTCAGCGCATTGGATGACAGAATCGTCTCGGCGATTTCCGGTACCAATAAATTCGGCAAAATGCTGGTATATAAACTCCCCGGACCTACCAGAATAGCATCTGCCTGCCGAAGAGCCTCCAGAGCTTCCGGAAGGGCACGTACGTCGGCCGGCTCGATGGATACACGACGGATGACGCCACCCGCTAGCGGGATCTTTGACTCACCCTCCACGAAGGTACCGTCCTCCATCTCCGCTTTAAGCACAATCGATTGGTCGGAAGCCGGAAGAACACGGCCGCGAACGGCCAGTACACGGCTCAACTCCCGCACACCGGTGACGAAATCTCCGGTAATATCTCGCATTGCAGCCAACATTAGATTACCCAAACTGTGTCCGGCCAATCCATTCCCTTTATCAAAACGATATTCGAGCAATTGACCGAGCAGCGGCTCCACATCCGCCAGCGCAGTCAACACATTGCGAATATCGCCGGGGGGGATTATCTCAAGCTCGGAACGCAAAATACCCGAGCTCCCTCCGTCATCAGCTACAGTAACGATAGCCGTAATATCCATGGGCTTCAGTTTTAGTCCGCGAAGCATCACCGACAGGCCCGTTCCCCCACCAATGACAACAATACGCGGCCTGTAGTTTTCTCTTTCGTGGACAAGTGTCATCTCTTCACCTCAACCCGATCTCGTTCCGAATCCCGGTGAGTGATTCTGATAACCTCCGTTTCGCTATTACCCATCATTTTACCTAAGTATTCCGCAATAGCAACCGAGCGGTGCTTACCGCCGGTACAACCAATACCGACGACGACCTGACTCTTGCCTTCCTTTTTGTACTGCGGAACGAGGAAATGCAGCATATCGAGAAGCTTCGCCAGAAACTCCTGCGTCTCCGTCCATTTCATAACATAATCATACACTTCGGGATCCTGGCCGGTGTTCGGACGTAAGTTATCGACATAATGCGGGTTGGGCAAAAAACGCACGTCAAAGATCAAATCGGCATCAATCGGAATTCCGTATTTAAAGCCAAATGAGATTACATTTATAGATATGCCGCCTACCTCCAGATTGGTGAAACGAGACACGATCTTCTCTTTAAGTTGGGCGGGCTTCAACGTACTGCTGTCGATGACTTGGGTGGCGTGACCTTTTAACTCTTCCAGCAGCTTCCGCTCTTGCTGGATCCCTTCAAGCGGGGCACCTGTCGGAGCGAGAGGATGCTTGCGCCGGCTTTCCTTATACCTTTGAACCAGAACGGAGTCCGTCGCATCGAGGAACAATATTTCGTGAGTTAACGTGTAGTTTTCATTAATATATCGAAGCGATTCCGACAGCGAAGTGAAGAACTCACGGCCACGGAGATCGATCACAAGCGCAACTTTGCCGATTCTACCTTTGGACTGCTCAATCAACTCGGCAAATTTTGGAATCAAAATCGGAGGAAGGTTATCCACGCAGAAAAAACCCAAGTCCTCCAAGCTCTGCACCGCAATCGTTTTACCAGCTCCGGACATGCCTGTGATAATAACCAGTTTACCGAGGGTTTGTATATTTTCCATGGGGTTCTTCTCCTTCCGTGCTCAGAAGACCCGAAGGACGGATCGGCTCGGAGCTATCCCCGCAGATTGAGACCTGCGGCACCAACAACACCGGCATCGTTACCCAGAACGGCCGGGACGATGTCCACGCCTTCCTGTGCGGTTTCTTGAGCGTACTCTCTGTAGTATTTACGAATAGCGTCAAATAGGATGTCGCCCGCTTTGGATACCCCTCCACCGACGATGAACCGCTGAGGGTTCAAGATGACGGATACTGCAGCCATTGATTTGCCGAGATACAAGGCAGCACGGTTAATAATACGCAGCGCCGTTTCGTCACCGGTTTTGGCTGCATCGAACACGTCCTTGGCCATGATGTTCTCCACGAGAGCCAAAGAAGTATGCTCGCCTCGTTCCACCGCTTCTTTCGCCATACGGATGATCCCCGTTGCTGAAGAAACAGTCTCCAAGCAGCCTTTTTTGCCGCACCCGCAATCGATGGCCTCCAGGTCCGGAACAACAACCATATGCCCCAGCTCGCCGGCCATACCATTAAAGCCTTGGTAAATTCGGCTATGAATGATGATCCCACCGCCGACACCCGTTCCAAGAGTATAGCAAACGACATTTGGGATATTTTCGCCTGCGCCGGCCCATGCTTCGCCGAGGGCGGCAACATTGGCGTCATTGTCAATTTTCACAGTTTTGCCAAGCTTTTCTTCAAGGATTTTTTTCACAGGTACATTGCGCCAGCCCAGGTTCGGAGAAAGCTTAATGAAGCCTTCGGAAATATCCATAAATCCGGCAATTCCCGCTCCAATTCCACCAACCTGATCCCACTCGTAGGCGGACTCGGCCACCAGCTTGCGCACATACTGTGCGATATTCTCCAGCACCACGTCGGCGCCGTGTTCGGTACCGGTCGGGCCTTCGTACGAGAGCAGCAGTTTGCCCTGCTCATCACACAAACCAACCTTAATTGTGGTACCTCCCAAATCGACTCCAACGTATACTTGATGTCCCACTTCTTAATCACCTCATACAAGATTGCCATCTATATCTTCACATGACCTCGGAATACCTTATAATATAACGCTTCTCGGTCCATATGCATTGTCTCTTGTTCCAACTATAAGCCAACCTATACAAGAGGTCAAGATAGGGCCAAAGAAAAAAAACGCGGAACCAAAGTTCCACGTTCAATCGATTAGAGAGACTTGCTCCAATCGTGCACCATATGTCCCTCAAGAAACTTTTCGCAATCCAGAGCAGCCATACAACCGCTGCCGGCAGCCGTAATCGCTTGGCGATATTTGCTGTCCTGTACGTCGCCGCAGGCGAATACGCCTTCCACGTTCGTCAAGGATGAACCCGGCTTCGCGAGAATGTAGCCCACTTCGTCAGTTACGATTTGCCCGTCGAGGAAATCCGTATTCGGCTTATGGCCGATCGCTACGAAAATGCCGTCGGTTTCGATAATTTCTTCTTGACCGGTTTCGTTGTTCTTCACTTTCAGACCGGTAACGCCTTTATCGCCAGATATGACCTCCAGCGGCGTACGGTTCAAGCTCCAAGCAATCTTTTCGTTCTCACGCGCGCGATCCTGCATGATTTTGGAAGCGCGCAGTTCGTCTCTGCGGTTGACAACACGCACTTCTGTTGCAAATCGTGTCAGAAAGTTTGCTTCTTCCATCGCCGAGTCGCCACCGCCGACCACGATAATCTTCTTGCCGCGGAAGAAAAAGCCGTCGCAGGTTGCGCAGGTGCTAACGCCGCGTCCCATACTTTCCTTCTCGTTCTTAATACCGAGCAGCTTCGCCGACGCACCCGTGGAGATGATCAGCGATTCCGCTACAATGTCACCAAGTCCTTCTACATTGAGCTTGAATGGACGTTCGGAAAGATCCACTTTATTTACCCAACCGGTTTTGAACTCAGCGCCGAAGCGTTCTGCTTGCTTGCGCATGTTGGCCATCAATTCCGGCCCCATAATGCCTTCAGGAAACCCTGGGAAATTTTCCACATCGGTTGTTGTCGTAAGCTGGCCACCCGGCTCCGGACCTTCGATAATGAGCGGGTTTAGGTTGGCGCGTGCCAAGTAAATGGCTGCTGTCAATCCGGCAGGGCCGGTTCCGATTACGATTGATTTGTACATTATGGTTTCCTCCCAATCGACTGCAACTGCTGAGCCGCTTTCTTACGGCTGGTTGTCAGCGTATTTTTCTATACCTTATATTAATCTTAGGACTCCAGGCTTGCAAACTTGTTGAAGATGGCATCCATCTTTTCTTTTAGTCCGCAGGCTTCATCAATCATTTTCGCGTTCTTGCTGACCGTAGCCACCGATACACCATAGCGTTCCGCCGTTTCCTGATAGCTGACGGGACGGCGGTGCATCTTCGCAATCAAGTATTCCAGCGCGGCTGCCCAGCCCTCGACTTTGGTGATTTTGGGCACGCTCGGAAATACTCTGGATAAGTATTCTACCCAGAGGGTTTGTAAATCGTACTGCTGCACCATATCATAGCGGCGGAACATATGCCGCATCGCCGTCTCCATCACCTGCTGCCATTTGGGCTCCCAAATCGGAAGTCCCGGGGCAAAGGGCGATGGCGCGACCGTGGTCTGACTTCCCTCCAGCACCGCCGTCAGTGGTTCCTTCACACCGATACTCCGAAGCACGAAGATGGCTACCTTTTTCAGATAGTCATCTTCGTTCGGTTGTCCGATAAATTCGAGAAGCGCATCCTTCACTTCATCGTCCGCGATCAAGCCAAACGCTTGAATGACCTGCAGCTTTGTATGGGTATCCCCGTGCCGCAGCGCCCAGAAAAAGGATGAACGCACCAACGGATCGCGCTTCAGGTGCTCCGGCATGCCGTTCTCCGAACGCTCCACTCCCCGGAATTGTTCCTCAAACGGCAGATGATAATGATAGCTTACAGATGGCTTCACCGATTCGTCCCAATTCTTCTTGAGCAAATTCAAATAAAACTTTGGAATTTCCGAACCCGGATCGAACTTCTCGGCCTGCCGCCACCAACGCTCCGCTTCCTCATAACGCCCCGTATTGTATGCGGCCACGGCGGTATAGTGACACAGGGAGGGATCGAGACCTACTTCCCCGTTCTTCAAAAGACGCTTGAACAGCAGATACGCTTTCTCATGCTCGCTTAGAATCCCCATCGTTGTGGCGAGCTTAAACGCATGCTCCTGATGGAAAGGATAGGTTTTGCGAAGCATCTCAAGCAGCCCGGACAAATTCTCTATATCACCAAAGTGCTGATAGAATATCGCCAGATTGCACAAGGCGTGCAAATTGCCTGGTTCCAGCTCCAGCACTTGGCCAATCATATCGACAGACTTCTCGAAGTGCCCCATATAATAGTAGGCCAAAGCCAGGTTATTGCGTGCGGCCATGAAATCGGGATGCTTGCGAATAATCTTCTCCAGCACCCGAACGGCTTCTGAGAATCGGCCTTCTTCCAGCATCGAACGGGCCCGGTCGTGCTCGAACAGCCCTTCCTGGCTCTTGATCGTCGTCAGCTTGGTAGGTCGGTCGAGCTCATAGCTTAGCAGCTCCATCATTTCCTCGGATTCTTCTAAAAACTGTCCGTTCGGATCATTCTCCAAGTAATGAATAATCGCTTCCTCAGCCGATTCATAGTTCTCCATATTTGCAAAATTGTTCGCCATATAAAAATAGCATTCCGTCATCGAAGGATCGATTCGTTCAAGCACATGCTGCAAAATGCGGTTGGATTCCTCATAATTTCCCATCTCGGACAGAAGCCCGGCCAAGTTGCAGTGATTCACCGGATTTTCCGGCTCATATTCGGCCGCGCGACGAAAATACTTCAATGCCTTATCATAATGATAACGGTCCAAGGACTGAACGGCTTTTTCGAAAAAGAACGTGGCATCCATCTTCATCGGTACGACATTGCTGTGCTTGGGCATCGCACGTTTTTTCTTTTCCATTAATAAGGCACCTCCATGACCCGACCGGAATTCATGAGAAACCCTTCCTGAACGTGATTCGCAAGGCACTCTCTCAATCGCCGGAGTTAATAATGATTCTTAAGTATACCACAAGATGACCCCAAACCGTAAGATCCTGTTCGTAGGGGTCATCTGGTAAATCATTAAAATGAATTATACGCCGCCGTATTTAAACAATGAACTGAGCGATCCTCCGGACATAATAATATTAATGGCATCCGACAGCAAATTGGCGACAGTCAGCACTTGGAATCTGGACGAATGGTCATCCGGTATGGCGATGGAGTCGGTGATGACACACTCTTTGATGTTCGGATGGTCCAGACGCAGCAGCGCCGGTCCCGAGAACACCGGGTGAGTTGCGCACACGTAAGCGTCGTTCGCTCCTCGCTCCTTAAGGCCTTCAACAACATTGACGATCGTCGTTCCCGTGTCGATCAAATCCTCAATGATGATCGGCGTTCTTCCTTCAACTTCGCCGATGACATGCGTGATCACCGCTTCATTATGCGCGGGTCTTTTCTTGATCATCATTGCGAACGGCGCATCGAGAATGTTGGCCATTTTCTCCGCCGTCGTTGCCCGTCCCGCATCAGGAGAAACGATAATCGGGTTCGGAATGTTTTTCTTCTTAATATAATCACTGATCAAATCCAGCGCCGTCAAATGGTCCACCGGAATATTGAAAAAGCCTTGAATCGCCGGTGCATGCAGATCGATCGTGATGACACGATCCGCACCCGCTGCCGTCAGCAGGTCTGCCACCAGCTTAGCCGAGATCGGTTCACGGGGAGCGGCTTTACGCTCTTGGCGGGAATAACCATAGTAAGGAACGACAAGGTTGATCGTTCTCGCCGATGCCCGTTTGGCGGCGTCCATCATCACGAGAAGCTCCATGAAATTCTCGTTGATCGAATGGGAAAAGGTCTGCACCAAGAATACGTCGCAGTTCCGGATGCTTTCTTCATAGAGACAGTAGATTTCCCCGCTCTTGAAACGGGACAGCTTGATCTGACCGAGCGGCACGCCAAGCTCCTTACAAATGCGCTCCGCCAATTTCGGATTGGACGAACCCGAAAAAATCTTCATTTTGTCGCTATACATGGTTACCTCCGCTTTGTGCTATGTTTCATGGGTCATCAAACGACGCCTCAAGTATTGCAATAAATGGTATTTTAGATCATTTTAAAACGTTTGCTTTCCCATTATACATCATATTTGTCGAATCCAATAGGCACCATATGGCGTTTCCGGCCCTTAAATGTGGCTAATTCGTTAAAACCGACTTCACGAAGCAAGACCACGGCCTGATCGAGGTACTGTCCCAAGCGCTCCGGCTGGTGAGCGTCCGATCCGACGGTAAGCGGAATGCCCAGCTTCAGCGCGTACTCCAGCATCCGGCGGCTCGGGAACATTTCGTTTACCGGCATACGCAGGCCGCTTGCATTAAGCTCAATCGCCATGCCTGCCGCCTTCACAACCTCCAGTGCTTGGCGCTCGAGGTGCTCTACGCTCTGCTCCGGTTTAAAGCCGAACCGCTTGATCACGTCGATATGACCGATGTAATCATAAAAGCCGGTTTTAATAGCTTTGCCGACCGCATCATAGTACCGCTCATACACCTCGTAAGCGTCCCGCTCCTTCCAACCGTCGGTTTGACGATAGTCGGTAATATCCCACTCACCGAGAAAATGCACGGAGCCGATCACATAATCCCAAGGATAGGCTTGAATGATCCGCTGAATTTCGTCTTCATAGCCTTCGATGTAGTCTCCTTCGAGTCCTACACGAATGTCGATCCGGTCTTTATATTTTTGCTGCAGCTTCAGCGCTTCTTCGACATATTGCGGCAGCTCTTCCATGGGCATGGCCATGCCGGGATAATAAGTTGCCGGATCTACATGCAGTAAGGGCATGTGATCGGACAGCCCAAGCTGGGTCAGTCCGATCTCAATGCCCTTCAGCACATATTCCTCCAATTCACCCGACGCATGCCCGCACCTTACATGGTGCGTATGATAATCAATGCGCATAGAGCGGCTCTCCCTTACTCGTTGCTCGGCGAGCGATTCATTATTGGAAATCTATCCTAAGCTTTACTTGTTGTGACGGCGATCGAGTTCTTTCATCAGCTCATCCAGCGGCAGTTTTCTCTCACGAAGCAGAACCAAGAGGTGGAAGATCAAATCGCTGGCTTCACAGCGCAGCTCGTCGTTGTCCTTGTTTTTGGCCGCGATAATAACCTCTGCCGTTTCCTCGCCAACCTTTTTCAAAATCTTGTCGACGCCTTTCTCAAACAAATAAGTCGTATAAGCGCCCTCCGGACGCTCGGCATCGCGCTGCGCAATAACCGATTCCAGCGTGCTGAGCATGGCAAAGCGATCCTTCATTGCGTCTTCGGACGCCGGTTTTTCAGCCTGCTCGGCCAAAGCCCCGATCCGGACATCGTTATAGAAGCAGTTGTAGCTGCCCGTATGACACGCAGGACCCGTTTGGGCAACCTGCACCAGCAGCGTATCCCCATCGCAGTCGTATTTCAGCGCCTTTACCTTCTGGATATGACCGCTTGTAGCCCCTTTATGCCAAAGTTCGCTGCGCGAGCGGCTCCAGAACCAGGTTTCGCCCGATTCCAAGGTTGCCTTCAGCGAATCCTCGTTCATGTAGGCCATCATCAGAACCTCTTTGCTGACCGCGTCCTGAACAATCGCCGGCACTAACCCGCTGCCGTCCCATTTAATGCCCGCCAGCAAAGCCTCCACGTTATCCACCAACGTCTGTTGTTGTCCACTCATCGTACTTCCACTCCTTTGCCCCTGAGGTCATCCTTAACCTCTTCAATCGTCATTTCTTTATAGTGAAAAATGGTCGCGGCCAAACCTGCATCGGCCTTGCCTTCCGCGAATACCTCGTAAAAATGCTCCTTCTTCCCTGCTCCGCCTGATGCGATGACAGGAATCGTCACCAGCTCTGACACGGCCTTCGTCAAAGGAAGATCAAACCCGTCCTTCGTACCATCCGCATCCATGCTGGTCAGGAGAATCTCCCCTGCTCCAAGCTGTTCCACCCGCTTAACCCATTCGAGAGCCCGAATGCCTGTGCCGGTCCGTCCACCATGGGTGAATACTTCCCACTCGCCCCACTCGGCATTGTAACGGGCGTCGACCGCGACCACGATGCACTGCGATCCGAACCGGCGTGCGCCGTCGGACACCAGTTGAGGATTCCTGACCGCGGCGGTGTTGATTCCGATTTTATCCGCACCTGCCCTAAGCAGCCGTTTCATATCGTCCACGCTGGCAATGCCGCCGCCTACCGTGAACGGAATCGTGATTTCTCCAGCCGTTTTTTGCACCACTTCAACCATCGTGGCACGGCCTTCATGCGAAGCGGAAATATCGAGGAAGACAAGCTCGTCTGCCCCCTCGCGATCATAGATCGAAGCCAGCTCCACCGGGTCTCCGGCATCGCGCAAATTTACAAAATTAACTCCCTTGACGACCCGTCCGTCCTTAACGTCAAGGCAGGGAATAATCCGTTTGGCCAGCATTACTGTACCCCTTTCTCTGCCGTAAAGCCGCCTCGCTCTCCAACGGGCGGCACTCGTTCACGATCAGCTATACCAGGCCGTGCGCTTCCTCCAGCTTGATGCTGCCGGTGTACAGCGCCTTCCCGACGATGGCACCGCCGACACCCTCGGATGCGTGCTGCGCGAGACGCTTCAAATCGTCGTATTGGCTAACGCCTCCCGACGCAATCACGGTCTGTCCCGACACCTTAGCCAAGTGCACGATCGCCTCCACGTTCGGACCGCCCATCATGCCGTCACGGGAAATATCCGTGAAAATGAACGTACGGGCTCCTTCCCGGGCCAGCTCCACCGCAAGCTCATCCGCTTTGACTGCGGACGTTTCCAGCCAGCCGCGCGTAGCAACGTAGCCGTCACGGGCATCCAGTCCGATGGCTACCTTATCCCCGTGCTTCGCCAGCACGCGGTTCACGAATTCACGGTTTTCAATCGCAGCCGTGCCGAGTATAATGCGCGATACGCCGAGCGAGAGCACATGGTCCACGTCCTCCTCCGTGCGCAAGCCGCCTCCGATCTGCACCGGAACCTGAACGGATCGAGCGATGTCGCCGATCAGCTTATCGTTCACAGGATAGCCCGCTTTGGCTCCGTCCAGGTCCACCAAGTGAATCCACTTCGCGCCCTGCGCTTCCCAAGCTTTAGCCACTTCTAACGGATTTTCGTTATACACCGTTTCCTGATTGTAATCTCCCTGAATCAGTCGTACGCACTTGCCCCCGCGAATATCGATAGCGGGATAAATAATAAATGAAGACATGGACTGTTCCTCCATCTTGGAATCTTATATGTACAGGCTGCAAACAAGGAATTCGTTCCCCCGCAGGAAGCAGCCTGCTTGTGCCTCATTATCCTACAACCTGTTTCTTATTGCACAGATTCAAAAAGTTGCCGAGCAGCTGCATGCCGACCGGCCCGCTTTTCTCGGGATGAAACTGCATGCCATACACGTTCCCGCGGCCGACAACCGCCGTGACCTGTTGATGATAATCCGTCGTGGCCAGCAGATCTTCCTTCCGCTCGGGAAGCGCGTGATAGGAGTGAACGAAGTAGACGTGACCCTCCTCTAAACCTTGGAGCAGCGGGTTCGGCTGCTTGAACGACAGCTTGTTCCAGCCCATATGAGGCACCTTATAGCC
This sequence comes from Paenibacillus sp. PvR098, assembly GCF_017833255.1. NCBI lineage: Bacteria > Bacillati > Bacillota > Bacilli > Caryophanales > Paenibacillaceae > Paenibacillus > Paenibacillus sp. PvR098. Next base: position 3,452,539 of record NZ_JAFIBU010000001.1, on the reverse strand, counting down.
GCCGCGGAAGCGGACGACTTCGCCCGGCAGCAGGTTCAATCCTTCATGCACGCCGTGCTCCTCGCTCTTACTGAACAGCAGCTGCATCCCAAGACAAATACCCAGCAGCGGCTTTCCGCTTTGCGCGTAACGCACTACGGCTTCGTCCAGCTTGGAATCGCGCAGATGCTCCATGGCATCGCCGAACGCGCCTACTCCGGGAAGGATCGCTCCTTCCGCCTCCATCAACTCGCGCTCGTCAGCCGTAACCAATGCGCTGTAGCCAAGACGCTCCACCGCTGAACGGACGCTGTGCAGATTGCCCATGCCGTAATCGATGATCGCGATCATGGCTTACAGAACCCCTTTCGTGGACGGTACGCCCTGTACGCGCGGGTCGATGCTCGTTGCTTCGTCCAATGCGCGGCCAAGCGCCTTAAATACCGCTTCGATCATATGGTGCGTATTGTGCCCGTAATGCACGATGACGTGCAGTGTAATGCGGGCTTCCAGCGCGAATTTCCAAAGAAATTCATGCACCAGCTCCGTCGTAAAGCTGCCCACTGTTCCAGATGGATACTCGGCACGATACTCCAGATGCGGTCGGTTGCTGATGTCGATCACAACCTGTGCCAGCGCCTCATCCATCGGAACGAACACGCTCGCATAGCGTTTGATCCCCTTCTTGTCGCCCAGCGCTTCCCGCAGCGTTTGCCCAAGGCAGATACCGATATCCTCTACCGTATGGTGATCGTCGATTTCCACATCGCCCCTGGCATCCACCTTCAGATCAAACTGGCCGTGCTTCGTAAACAAATCAAGCATATGATTCAAAAATGGCACATCGGTCTCGATCTCGGATACACCCGAGCCGTCGACGGCGAAGCCCAGCTTAATGTCGGTTTCATTCGTTTTGCGCGCGATCTCTGCCCGGCGCCCTGCTCCCTGAAAATCTTGTTCAGCCACGAGAGTTCCCTTCTTTCTCCAAACGAATTTGAATTGCCCGCGCGTGCGCGTCCAACCCTTCATGACGAGCAAGTGAAATAATTTGATCGCCGTCCCGCAACAACGCTTCCTTGCTGTAATAGATGACGCTCGATTTCTTCATAAAATCATCCACATTGAGCGGTGATGAGAACCGCGCCGTACCGTTCGTCGGCAGCACATGGTTCGGTCCGGCAAAATAATCACCGACCGGCTCGGAGCTGTAAGGCCCAAGGAAAATGGCGCCTGCATTCTCAATCCGGCTCAAATATTGAAACGGCTCCCGCACGATAATTTCCAAATGCTCCGGCGCCAAGTGATTGACTGCATCAATACCTTCGTCGAGAGCGGCCACCGTCAGAATCGCTCCGTAATCGCGAATCGACTTCGCGGCAATCTCGCGCCGCGGCAGCTCGTGCAGCTGGCGTTCTACCTCTACGCGGACCGCTTCGGCCAACGGCTCTGATGTCGTGATCAAGATCGCCGAGGCCATCTCGTCGTGCTCCGCCTGAGAGAGCAGATCCGCAGCCACGTAAGCAGGATCGGCAGTCTCGTCTGCCAGCACAACAATCTCGCTCGGCCCGGCAATGCTGTCGATATCGACGGCGCCGAACACATACCGTTTAGCCAATGCCACATAGATATTGCCCGGCCCAACGATTTTGTCCGCAGCCGGAATCGATTCCGTTCCATAAGCGAGCGCCGCCACCGCCTGCGCTCCGCCAACGCGATAGATCTCGCTGACGCCCGCTTCCGCAGCCGCTACCAGAATATGCGGGTTAATGCCCTCGGCTCCGGCGGTTGCCGGCGGGGTCACCATCACAATCTCCGGCACTCCTGCGACCTGAGCAGGAATGGCGTTCATCAGCACCGAAGACGGATACGCCGCCTTGCCCCCCGGCACATAAAGACCTACCCGCCGCAGCGGGCGGATCACTTGGCCGAGGATCGTGCCGTCGGCCTGCAAATCCATCCACGAGGAACGCATTTGCTTCTCGTGGAATTTCCGAACATTCACCGCAGCGGCGCGAATGGCCGACAAAAATTCCTCGTCCACCTCGTCGTATGCGGCCTCGATCTCCTCTTTCGTCACGCGCAGCTCGTCCACGCGAACGCCGTCAAACTGCTGCGCAAATTTCCGCAGCGCGGTATCCCCGTCCCGGCGCACCTCTTCGATGATCTGCCGGACGCTCTCGTTCTGCTCCGAGGAGCCGTACTCGACCTCCCGCTTCAGCGAAAACTCCGATGCAGGCATAACCCTCATATTCCCTGCCCCCTTATGATGCTTCATTGATTCATACGTTTCCGGATTACCGTCCCTTTGCCATCACTGCGGCGATCACCGGCTGGAGCCGGTCGCAAAGCGCTTGAATTGCGGCATTTTTCATCCGGTAGCTTACCCGGTTTGCAATCAACCGGCTTGTAATCTCAAAAATCTGCTCATGCTCCGCTAGTCCGTTTTCCCTTATCGTTCCGCCTGTTTCCACCATATCTACGATTCGATCGGCAAGTCCGATCAAAGGGGCCAGCTCAATGGAGCCGTTCAGCTTGATCACTTCCACCTGCTGTCCTCTCTCGCGGAAATACTGGGAAGCCACGTTCGGGTATTTCGTCGCAACCCGCGGGTTCAGCACCGGCTCCCAATCCGGCAAACCGATCACGGACATGCGGCAGCGCGCGATGCCGAGATCGAGCAGCTCGTAGACATCCCGATTCTCTTCCATCAGCACATCCTTACCGACCACGCCGATATCCGCTACGCCATACTCCACGTACGTGGGCACATCGACCGGCTTCGCCATGATGAACTCCATCCGCGCTTCCGGTACCGCAATAATCAGCTTACGGGAATCATCTGCCTCCTCGGGAATCGACAAGCCCGCTTCACGGAGCAGCTTGGAGGCCTGCTTATAGATACGCCCTTTGGGCATTGCCACTTTCAATAGTTCCTGCATGCTTTCGCCGCTCCTTTACCTCACAAACTCGATGACATCTTGATAGACCGTCCCCAACACGCAGAAGGTTCCGTCATCCTGCGGCTCTTTATCTTGCAATGCGCCTTCCTGCCCCAGCAGTCTTGTCTCTACCATCCATCCTTCGCGCGCGCGAAGGGCCGAGGCTTCTCTAAGCGCCTCCTCACGACGCTCTGCCGTATATGCGACAAGCACCCGCCGGGCCGTTACATCCGCCGATCTCTTACCGACCACCTCTAAGATGCGGTTCGTCTTGAGCGCAAAACCGGTGGCTGGCGCCGGGCGCCCAAACTGTGACAGAAGATTATCGTAACGCCCTCCGCTGCAAACGGGAAAACCAAGGTCCGCGGCATACCCTTCGAACGTCATGCCTGTATAATAGGAAAAATCTCCGATCATCGTCAAATCGATTAACACATGCTCGCTCACATCATACGCCTTCAGCACATCCCAGATTTCACACAAATGAGCAATCGCCTGCTCGGCTACGGGATCCTGTGTCACTTGTTGCGCCAAACGACAAATTTCCTGCCCTCCTCGCAGACGAAGAATCCCTTCCAGCTCCTTCTCCACATCCGCCGGAAGCTCAAGCGCTTTAATCGTCTCGCGGTAACCCACATAGTCACGGTTTAAGAGACACGCCTTCAGTGCGGCCTGCGCATCCGGACGACCCTCCAGCATCTCTTGAAACAACCCGTTCAAGAAACCGACATGGCCCAGAGCAATCTTGAATTCCTTCACGCCTGCAGCTTGCAAGCACGCAATCGCTAGCGCAATCATTTCCGCATCCGATTCGCTGGAATCGTCGCCGACCAGCTCCACGCCCGTTTGAAAAAACTCCGCATCCCGTCCCGCTTCCGCCTCAATGGCGCGGAACACATTCGCATGATAAGACAAGCGCAATGGAAACGAGTGCTCCCTCAGCAGCGAGGATACCACCCTGGCTATCGGCGCGGTCATATCGGAGCGCATGACCAGCGTCGTGCCGTTGCGGTCGAGCAGCTTGAACAGCTTCTTATCTTCAGTGGAGCTCGCGACTCCGACCGTATCGTAATACTCCAAGGTAGGAGTTATGATTTCTCTGTATCCCCAGCGCTCCATGCACTGCAGCACCTTGAATTCGATGCTGCGCAGCGTCGCTGCCGCCTCGGGGAGATAGTCCTTCACGCCTGTCGGCTTTTCAAACACCTTCGGTTTGGACACCCGTCTTCACCCTACTATTCATAAAATTAGTTTTGTCGTTCAATCCATAATTGCTTTAGTTCGATAATGTGCTACCATACTACCAAGATAAAGAATGTATTCGTTAGTTTACCATGGAACCCTCGGTTCGTCAATAATCGAGATGGGTTCAACCCTATACAATGAAGGGAGCCGGCGGCTGGCCAGCTCCCAAAGTAATGTAGCTAATATATAGACGATCGATTGAGGGGTCATCTTCCAAAACCGACTTGTTCCCTTGCGATGCCGTTAAAGCCTAAGCGCTAAGCCCTACCCCTCCCGCACATCCTCGCGAATTACCTGCAGCGGATTGCCCGCAACAAAGCTGTACGGCGCCACATCCTTGTGGACGACCGAGCCCGCTCCAATGATGGCATGGTCCCCTATGGTCACCCCCGGCAAAATGGTGGTGTTCGCGCCGATCATCACATGGGAACCGATACGCACCTCTCCAAGCCGGTACTCTTTGATCAAATACTCGTGCGTCAGGATGGTAGAGTTATAGCCGATGATCGTGTTATCCCCGACCTCAATCTTTTCGGGAAAAAACACATCCACCATCACCATCAGCGCAAAGGAAGCCTGCTCCCCCACTTTCATTCCCAATACCCGCCGGTAAATCCAGCGCTTCAAAGGCAAGGAAGGAGCATATCTGGAGATTTGGATGAATATAAAATTGCGAACAGCCTTCCATCGGCTGATGGTGCTGTACATTTGCCACAGCGAGTTTGGTCCTTCCACCGGATACTTGTCCGTTTGTCTCAATGATTACTTCCCCTCGACGCCGGCAATCGGCAAAATTTCACGAATATCGTCAATGATATGCGTAGGCTCATACCGCTTTAAATATTCCCGACCCTTCAAAGACCAAGACACGGCAACAGATTGAACTCCTGCGTTGTGCGCCGCCTCGATATCATAATGACTGTCTCCGACCATTATCGCCGTGGAGGCATCTCCTCTCAGCTCACGCAACGCCCTCCGAATCCCTTCCGGATCGGGCTTTGGCTTCTCGACATCCTCTACCGTTACGATCGTACCAAAATAATCGTACATGCCAGTCAGCCTCAAACCCATCTCCGTTGTTCTGCGGATTTTACTGGTGACTACGCCGAGCTTCACCCCTGCAGCATGCAGCAGTGCTAACGTTTCATACACATAGGGGAATTCCGTAACCAGCTCATCATGACGCCCAATATTAAATTCCCGGTACTTCGCCACCAAATCTTCAACCTGTTCCCGACCGGAGAAATAAACCATCTGCTCGATTAAAGGCCGCCCCATATTCGGAACAATATGCTCCCTGGTCAGTGGTTCATCCCCCATACCTTCAAACGTGTGTAAAAAGGATTGAATGATCAGCTCGTTCGTATCGAGAATCGTTCCATCCAAATCAAACAGTATGGTTCGAATCATTCTTCTGCTCCTTTGTCTTGCTGTCTTGACCGTGATCACCGGCCGCTTTCGCAGCTCCGCCGGCTTTCGTCGCTTCGTTATCGGTCGAAACCCCGGAACGATCCGGGTCTTCCCCGATCCGGTAAATTGGATCCGAGTAACGCACTGCGGCAGCACCGCTCCGGCGGCGCGCCACGATCAGCGCAATCGCCGCGAAAATGATCAGCACCGCGAGCAGCTGAGATATGCGCACGTTGCCGCCATAGGTCATGAAGCCGTGCTCGAAACCTAGTGCATTCATCGGCGACCATAGTCCGTTCATCAAACCCGCCAGCCATGCCGGTCCCGTGAAATCAAGGCTGTCCGTCCGAAGTCCCTCGATGAAGAAACGTCCGATCGAATACCAGATGAAATAGCTTAAAAAGATTTCTCCCGCCCGTACAAACTTTTGTCTACGCAGAACAAACAACAAGAGAAGCCCGACAATATTCCATACCGATTCATATAGAAAGGTTGGATGGTAGTACTGCCCTCCGATGTGCATTTGACTCACGATCCAATTCGGCAGATGCAGGTTGTCCCTAAGGAAAGCCTCCGTAACCGGTCCGCCATGCGCTTCCTGGTTTATGAAGTTGCCCCATCTGCCAATCGCTTGGCCCACGATCAAACCCGGAGCGCAAATGTCCGCAATCCGCCAGAACGAATAGCCTTTACGCCGAACATAAAAGACCGCTGCCACAATTGCCCCGATCAGAGCGCCGTATATGGCAATACCGCCCTCCCATATTTTGAACACATCCCACAGATTGTCTTTATAATCATCCCATTGGAATGCTACATAATAAATCCTTGCACCAACGATCGCCGAGGGTACCCCGATCAGGACCAAGTCCATAAAAAAGTCGGGCGACATACCGAATCTCTTACCCTCTTGTATAGCAAGCAGCAGACCCATCAAAGCGGCCGTACCCAAAATAATGCCGTACCAATGAACGCTCAGCGGACCGATGGAGAACGCAACCGGATTAATCGCAAGAAACATGCTTAGACTCCCTTCCCTTTGCCTTCATAAAATGATGAGCCGTAATTTTTCTATTCCATATCGTCCATGTCTTCGGCAAGCGATTCCGTCAGCTTATTGGTAAACTGGAGCGCAGCGTTGTATCCCATTCGCTTCAATCTGTAGTTCATAGCCGCCACTTCGATGATCACCGCCAGGTTACGACCAGGCCGTACAGGGATCGTGACCAGCGGAATGTCGGTATCGATGATACGCGTCGTTTCCTCATCCAGTCCTAGTCGATCGTACTGCTTATCTTGCTGCCAGTTTTCCAGCTTGCATACCACCGAGATTTTCTTCGCCGTGCGTACCGCACCTGCACCAAACAGCGTCATTACATTGATAATCCCGATACCTCGGATCTCGAGCAGATGCCGAATCAGCTCAGGCGCATTGCCGATCAGTTGGTTGTCTGCGGTTTGCCGGATCTCCACCGCATCATCAGCTATAAGCCGATGGCTGCGCTTGACCAGTTCGAGCGCCGTCTCACTCTTCCCGATGCCGCTTGAGCCTGAGATCAGCATACCGATCCCATATACATCAACCAATACCCCGTGTATCGTTGTCGAGGGAGCAAGCCGATTTTCCAAAAATCCCGTCAGTCTGCTGGCCAGGATCGTCGTTGCCATATTCGTCCGCATCACGGTGATTTGATGTTCATTCGCCGCTGCGAGCAACTCGATGGGCGTTTCCATCCCGCGACTGATAATGATGCATGGCGTTTCTACCGGGGAACAAAGCCTCTGCATTCGGTCCATGCGTTCATCGGCAGACAAGCCATCAAAGAAAGTGAGCTCCGTCTTCCCCAAAATCTGGACGCGATCGTGCGGGTGAAATTCATAATAGCCGGCCATTTCCAAGCCCGGTCGGTATAAATCTGAGGTTGCAATCGGTCGCTTGAGTCCTTCTTCACCACAAATGATTTCCAAATGGAACTCTCTCACCAAATCGGATACTTTCACTTTTTTCGGCATCGTGCTCTTTCTCCTTTTTATCCCAATATTCTCATCCTAACGAAATCCGGCACATAAATCAACCGGAAGAAGATACCCTTAGGATAACGCAAAATCCAAAAAGGCCAACCCCTCAGGGCTAGCCTTTGAAAACTCGTAGAAATTAAGAGTGGAGCATGATGGAAAGCGTTGTTTCTTTATCGAAGAAATGAACTTTGTTCATATCAATAGCCAATTTCACGTTGGTACCTTCTTTCACGCCTGCGCGTCCGTCAACACGAGCTACTACGCTTTGCGTACCGATCCCGTTCAAGTACAGGAACATTTCGTGACCCAGGTTCTCAGCAACCTCGATATGAGCGTTGACGATCGTGTTCGGAGAAGCTTCCATAAAGATGGCTTCTTCGTGGAAATCTTCCGGACGAACGCCCATCACAACTTCCTTGCCTACATAACCTTTTTCACGCAAGACTTTTGCTTTGCCTTCTGGCAATTCTACGTCCACGCCAGGAGCTTTGAAGTACAAGCTTCCGCCTTGATCCGCAAATCCGCCGGTAACGAAGTTCATGGACGGGGAACCGATAAAGCCCGCTACAAACATGTTCACAGGGTGGTTGTAGATTTCTTCAGGAGTAGCCGCTTGTTGAATGATGCCTTTATCCATAACGACGATCCGGTCGCCCATGGTCATCGCTTCCGTCTGGTCATGCGTTACGTAAATAACGGTAGTCTCAAGACGTTTGTGCAGTTTGCTGATTTCCGCACGCATCTGTACGCGCAATTTGGCGTCAAGGTTGGAAAGCGGTTCGTCCATCAGGAACACTTGCGGTTCACGGACGATCGCACGACCCAAGGCTACACGCTGGCGCTGACCGCCGGAGAGCGCCTTCGGCTTACGATCCAGCAAATGCTCGATGTCGAGAATTTTCGCCGCTTCGCGTACACGAGCTTCGATGTCGGCTTTCTTGAACTTACGAAGCTTCAAACCGAAAGCCATGTTTTGATACACGTTCATGTGAGGATACAACGCGTAGGATTGGAAAACCATCGCGATGTCGCGATCTTTCGGTGCTACGTCATTCACCAAACGGTCGCCGATATACAGTTCGCCTTCAGAAATTTCTTCCAGACCGGCGATCATACGAAGTGTAGTAGACTTACCGCAACCGGAAGCGCCTACGAGGACCAGGAATTCTTTGTCTTTAACATCAAGATGAAAGTCCTTTACCGTTGCTTCTTCAGCACCCGGATATCTTTTGACGACGTGGTTTAAGCGTACACCTGCCATGATTAATTCCCCCTACGAGATAGTATCGTGATATGGTTAAATCATACCCTACCTCACCATCAGATGACTATGCACAATCTTCACAAAAAAATCACTTTCTTTTCGTTACTTTGTACAATAGCATGGCAATCTTGACCAATACCGCATGGTTGAACGTCCGAACGTCCCATCCGGTCTCCTGCTTGAACTTATCCAGACGGTACAAAAGCGTATTCCGGTGAATATACAGCTTTTTGGCCGTTTCGCTAACGTTGCAGTCGAGCTGAAAAAAATGCTCCAACGTGGTGATTGTCTCCGGGTCGAACGCCACGTCCAAACGCTTCAGCGCGCGATCCAAAAAACTGGCCTTTTCCGCTTCGGGGATCAGATGCACCAACTTTTCCAGCTGAAGCTCCCAGGGCAAATGCGTATTACTGCCGACCTGATACGTTCGTCCCAGCATCATCGTCTCCCTCAGCTGCAAAATGGCAGAGTAGAGCGATTTGGAAGGGAGGATCGGATAATGGACAGCCAGGTGACACTCGCCGACCCATTCATTCTCCAGCATTTCATGTAAGCCGTAGCTTGCTGCCGCGAGCAGATCATCCTGCGATTCTTCATGAGGATCGCGTTCCCCTTTGTCATCTATGGATAGTATTTTTTCCGGGGCCAGCATGAGCCATTCTTTGTCCGTCAAGGGAACCAAAGTAATTTCCGCATCAAAAAACGATTCCAGCAGCTTTTTCAGCTCATGATACTGCACGCGGCGGGACGTCGTATAATCGCCGTACAGCAGCAGCGGAATTTTGGTAGAATACAGCGACAACTGCGATATGAGCGTATCCGGCATCTCGGCTTGGACAAATCCGAGCTCCTGCTGCTCTCGAAACCATTCGCGCACAAGCCCCGCCTTGCGCTCCAATTCGCTTACGGAAGCCGGGCTCTTTTTGTCCTGCGCCTTCCGCGTGTCCATCATCAGCTCCATAAGCCGGCGTTCTACCGGAGTAACCGCTTCCTCCTGCACGGAGAGCAGCCGGGCATCCGGCCCTTCCTTCTGTACGAGAAAAAACACTTCCCCAGCCTTGGTCAAGCTGCCCGATCCGTTCTCCCGCGCATCGCGCCGCCAGTCTTCCCATGACCATTTGACTGCTTTTACCGGGACATTCAACGTTTTCTCGAGCTGTTCCCTTAACAGTTCCCAATCCATCTCCTGGCTCCCAACCCTTATTATCTAATATATGAAGATGTTCTCGCTTTTCTTGTCTATATTGTAGCACAACTGCCCTGCCGCCTAAACCAAAAGGAAGCGGTAGCCTCGCTTAATACCTCATCAAATCAGGATAAATTATTGGAATGTGGCAATAATTTAAAGTGTTTACAACAAGCTTCATCTTAGAGCATTCCGAGGGGGACAAGATCATTTATAGCTTACATTACGGCAGGGGGACAGTCTCTTTCGAAATCCCCTCAACCTATTCTTTTGAAACGATTACTTATGTGCAGGAGCGTTCCGACATGGATGACCGCTCCTTACACCGGATTCGGGAAGCAATGGCAGCACCGATCGGTTCACCCAGGCTCCGGGAGTTGGCTGCCGGACATAGTCAGGCGGTCATTCTGGTCAGTGACGGTACAAGGCTCTGCCCAACCCCTCTTCTGCTGGAACCGCTGCTTGAGGAGCTCGGGGCTGCCGGAATTCAAGACGACGGGATCGATATCATCGTAGCGCTTGGGGTACACCGAAAGCATACTGACGAGGAACTGCGAGGGCTCGTCGGGGAGACCGTGTATCAGCGTATACGGGTGCATAATCATTCCGCAGCGCCTGAGGATTGCGTACGTGTCGGAATGACCTCTCTCGGCACGCCGGTGGAGATCAACAGGCGGGTCGTGGAGGCGCCGCTGCGCATCGCTACGGGCAACATCGAGCCGCATGCCTTGGTCGGCATCTCCGGGGGAGTAAAGGCCCTGATTCCCGGCGTCGCCTCCCAACCCTGTATTGAGAGCAATCACAGTTTATCGCTGCAGCACCGCGCTGCTGCAGGAGATCCGGATAATCCGATCCATCGTGATCTGGAGGAGGCGCATACCTTCGCCCCGATTCATTTTCTTCTGAACGTGATCGTCGATATGGACAAACATGTGCTGGATGCGGTAGCAGGGCAATTGACGATGGCCCATCGGGCCGGAGTATCCCTCGCGGCGTCCCGTTTTGTGATTCCCGTACGCAAGCAATACGATCTCTCTATTGTTGCTCCCGGCGGGGACCCGAAGGACCGGCAGCTCTATCAAGCATTAAAAGCGCTGCGCAACGCCGCAGCATTCACCAAACCGGGAGGTTCCATCGTGATGGCAGCGGAGCTTTCCGAGGGGCTCGGCAACGGCGTGTTCCAGTACTGGGTGGAAACGATGACGGACCGGCAGCGGATGACGGCCAAACTGAAGGAGCACTTTGTGCTCGGCGCCCACAAAGTACTCCACGTGGACGAGGTTCTCAGCCGTTATCCCGTTTATTTGCATTCCTCCCTTCCACGTCATATGACGGAGCTTCTGGGCTTCCGACCGGCAGACAATCTAGAAGCGACGCTGAAAGAGCTGTTGAAGGAACCCGGGCTTGAATTGGCTATCATGCCTTTTGGTTCCTTAACCTATCCCGGACAGACCGATGCCCATTCCTAATATTACATGGAGGAGATCCCTATGAATTGGACCGGCTGGTCCTTGGAGCGCGTTGTATTTTTATTTGTTGGCATTGCTTTTTTGGCCGTTTGGGTACAGGTCACTCTCTCGCATTACCGCCAGAACTTCCACCACAAATCAATGTGGTCGCCTGTCATCTCATCGCCAATCTACAGCTTGGCAGCCATTTGGATCGCGGTCTCCCGGCCGGATTGGCTGCTTTCTTTGTTCGTCTTCCTGATGTGGCTCGGCGTGATGACCGGAGCGGTCGGATTCTACTATCACTTCCACGGCGTAGGCGTGCGTGTCGGCGGCTATAGTATGCGGAATTTCCTGGTTGGCCCGCCCATCATGATGCCTATCATGTATATGGCGATCAGCGTGCTCGGCCTGATCGCTTACTATTGGAGGTGAGATTGCCTATGAAACGTTTAACCCGCTATCCCTCTTACAATGTGATGAACGAGCAGCATGAATGGGATGAGCATACACGAAAAATTCTAAACTCCCGGCTGCAAACCTCCGGGAACCATAGCTTCCTTACGGTCGTGGAAGCAGAAATGCTGCGATCGTGGTGCTCTCTGTTAGTGGATGACCATCGTCCGGAGATCATCCAGTTCGTGCTCGACCACATCGATCAGTCGCTTTCATCGGGAGAGGAAAGCCAGCGCAAGCCCGGAATTCCGCCTGCTCAAGTGCTGGTTCGCAAGGGACTTGAAGCGTTGGAAAAGGCATGCCAATCCATACATACGGAGCTTTTCTTTCATCTGGAGGAGGAGCAGCAAAAACAGCTCATGGAAGAGGTCAGTCAAGGCGAGGCCGTTCCTCTCGAGGTATGGAGGCACGTCCCCCAGCAGGTTTTCTTCCAGAAGCTTCTGACCATGAGCATAGAGGCGTATTATTCCCATCCGGAAGTATGGTCGGAGATCGGATTCGGCGGACCGGCTTATCCGCGCGGTTACGCGCGTATGGAGCAGCTCGATCCTTGGGAAGCGAAGGAGGAGCAGAGAAAAGCATGAAGCGTAAATACGAGGGCGAGACGGTGGACGTCGTCATTGTGGGTGCCGGTGCGGCGGGAGGCGTTCTGGCCAAGGAACTCAGCGAAGCCGGGATGCGGGTCGTGGTGCTGGAAGCGGGCCCATGGCGCGACCCGCAGCACGACTTTGCTAGCGATGAGCTGGCCATGCAGCAGCTCGGCTGGCAGGACACGCGCATCGTAGACGGCGCCGACCCACTCCAGATGGGACATAACAATTGCGGCAAGGGCGTAGGAGGAGGCACCGTGCATTTTACCGGCGTGTTCTTGCGTTTTCACGAGACCGATTTCAATGCCAAATCGCTTGACGGCGTAGGAGAGGATTGGCCAATCGGATATGCAGACCTTGCCCCCTACTACGATAAAGTCGAGAAAGAAATCGCCGTATCGGGTCCGAAGCATTATCCTTGGGGATCATTTCACGGCCCCTATCCATACCCGGAGCGGGATCCGATCAGTCTGAACGCCCAATTGTTCGCCAAGGGCTGCGAAAAGCTCGGTATCCGCTGGGTCGTCAGCCCGCTCGCCATTCTGTCCGCTCCCTTCGAGGACCGGCCGCCCTGCATCAACCGCGGCTTCTGCACGCAGGGCTGCATGCCGAACGCCAAATTCAGCACGTTGATCGTGCATATCCCTAAAGCGATTCAAGCCGGCGCGGAAGTTCTTCCCGACTGTATGGTCACGCAAGTGAATATGGGGAAGGACGGCAGGGCGACGGGGGTCACCTTCGTTCATAACGGCACGGCGTACGAGCAGCGGGCTAAACTGGTCATTATATCCGCCTATGCGGTGGAGACGCCAAGGCTTCTGCTGAATTCGGCGAATGCCCAGTTTCCCAACGGGCTTGCAAACCGCAGCGGCTGGGTGGGCAAGGCGTTCATGACGCACAGCAGCAACGATGTCTACGCGCGGTTCGATCACGATGTACGGCTGTATAAAGGAACCCCGGTGCTCGCGACTACGCAGGATTTCTATCACCTATCGGGGGAGGTAGCTCGGGGCTATACGCTTCATGCCCATGGCGTCAGGCCGCTCAGCTTCGCCAAAGGAATCTCCAAATCCGATGGAAACCGCCCGGTCTGGGGGTCTAAGCTGCACGAGGCGATGCTCGATTACAACGCCTACGCTCGCATCACCATGGTCGGCGAGGTGCTTCCCAGCCCCGACAATACCGTCACACTGTGCGATGAGAAAGATTTGAACGGCATGCCGCGGGCCAAGGTTACTTTCAGCTACGGAGATAACGATAAGCTGCTCATCGATCACGCCGTAAGTACAATGAAGGGCATCCTACAGGCAGCCGGGGGCAAGCCGGAGTTCGTCGTGCCCGATACAGCCCATCTCATGGGAGGCTGCCGCATGGGATCGGACCCTGATAGCTCTGTCGTTAATTCCTACGGCCAGACTCACGACATTCCGAATCTGTTCGTCTGCGACGCCAGCATATTCGTGACCTCGGGGGCTGGCAATCCGACGAATACCGTCATGGCGTTGGCCTCCCGTACTGCGGACTATATTAAAAAAAGAGCATCCCGGATGGAATTATAGGCCCGTGACAAGACACAAGACCGCCACGGCACCTGGCCGAAGCGGTCTTGTTTAAATCAAGCTCCAAATCACGTATCCGCCTTGCCGCTTCCTCCGGTACTGCCCGGGGCTCCTGTCCTCCTGTTTTCGGAACAAGCGAAAAGTTTTGGGCTTATCGGGCAAAACTCTCGCCGCTTCGTGCATTTGAAGCGCTTCGAGCAGCCGACTATTTAACCTCAAGAGAGGATAATATCATGGCCCTGTGGCCGTTAAAAAACAAAAAAGAGACCCTGACAGGTCTCTTAACTATTCACCTAATGGTGAGCCATGTAGGACTCGAACCTACGACACCCTGATTAAAAGTCAGGTGCTCTACCAACTGAGCTAATGGCTCTTAAAATAAACTGGTGGAGGCTGATGGATTCGAACCACCGAACTCGGACGAGAACAGATTTACAGTCTGCTGCGTTTGGCCACTTCGCTAAGCCTCCGTATAATAAAGCAATGGTGGCTCGGGACGGAATCGAACCGCCGACACGAGGATTTTCAGTCCTCTGCTCTACCGACTGAGCTACCGAGCCTTATGTACTATAGCTTGTCTTATATTGATTATACCGTTTTTAAAATAATGGCGGAGCCGACGGGATTCGAACCCGCGGTCTCCTGCGTGACAGGCAGGCATGTTAGGCCTCTACACCACGGCTCCGCATTATTAAAACTGGTGCCGCCGAGAGGACTTGAACCCCCAACCTACTGATTACAAGTCAGTTGCTCTACCAGTTGAGCTACAGCGGCAAATTATGGTGGAGGCTGACGGGATCGAACCGCCGACCCTCTGCTTGTAAGGCAGATGCTCTCCCAGCTGAGCTAAGCCTCCATACATTCTTGTACAACATGTCGAATCATAACATAAAAATTGCATGAAAATCAATTAAAAATTTGGTAGCGGCAGAGGGGATCGAACCCCCGACCTTACGGGTATGAACCGTACGCTCTAGCCAGCTGAGCTACGCCGCCATATTATCAAACGGAGAGAGAGGGATTCGAACCCTCGCACCACTTACGCAGTCTAACCCCTTAGCAGAGGGTCCCCTTGAGCCACTTGGGTATCTCTCCAAGATTATACAAATCCAAAGCTTGCGCCCTGAAAACTGGATCGAAACAAAGCATGCTGAAGTTCATGTATTTGGATAAGCCCTCGACCGATTAGTATTCGTCAGCTCCACACGTTGCCGCGCTTCCACCCCGAACCTATCAACCTCGTCGTCTACAAGGGGTCTTACTAATTGGGAAATCTCATCTTGAGGGGGGCTTCACGCTTAGATGCTTTCAGCGCTTATCCCTTCCGTACTTAGCTATCCAGCCGTGCCTCTGGCGAGACAACTGGTACACCAGCGGTACGTCCATCCCGGTCCTCTCGTACTAAGGACAGCTCCTCTCAAATTTCCTACGCCCACGACAGATAGGGACCGAACTGTCTCACGACGTTCTGAACCCAGCTCGCGTACCGCTTTAATGGGCGAACAGCCCAACCCTTGGGACCTACTTCAGCCCCAGGATGCGATGAGCCGACATCGAGGTGCCAAACCTCCCCGTCGATGTGGACTCTTGGGGGAGATAAGCCTGTTATCCCCAGGGTAGCTTTTATCCGTTGAGCGATGGCCCTTCCATGCGGTACCACCGGATCACTAAGCCCGACTTTCGTCCCTGCTCGACCTGTTTGTCTCGCAGTCAAGCTCCCTTATGCCTTTGCACTCTTCGAATGATTTCCAACCATTCTGAGGGAACCTTAGGGCGCCTCCGTTACTCTTTAGGAGGCGACCGCCCCAGTCAAACTGCCCACCTGACACTGTCCCCATACCGGATCACGGTACCAGGTTAGAACTCCGATACGATCAGGGTGGTATCCCAACGTCGCCTCCACACAAGCTGGCGCTCATGCTTCTCAGGCTCCCACCTATCCTGTACAGATCGTACCAAAGTCCAATATCAAGCTGCAGTAAAGCTCCATGGGGTCTTTCCGTCTTGTCGCGGGTAACCTGCATCTTCACAGGTATTAAAATTTCACCGGATCTCTCGTCGAGACAGCGCCCAAGTCGTTACGCCATTCGTGCGGGTCAGAATTTACCTGACAAGGAATTTCGCTACCTTAGGACCGTTATAGTTACGGCCGCCGTTTACTGGGGCTTCGGTTCACAGCTTCGGATTGCTCCTAACCGCTCCCCTTAACCTTCCAGCACCGGGCAGGCGTCAGCCCGTATACTTCGCCTTGCGGCTTCGCACAGACCTGTGTTTTTGCTAAACAGTCGCTTGGGCCTTTTCACTGCGGCCCCCTCGGGCTATTCACCCTACCGAGGCACCCCTTCTCCCGAAGTTACGGGGTCATTTTGCCGAGTTCCTTAACGAGAGTTCTTCCGCGCGCCTTAGCATGCTCTGCTCGCCTACCTGTGTCGGTTTGCGGTACGGGCACCTTCTCCCTGGCTAGAGGCTTTTCTTGGCAGCCTGAACTCATGACCTTCGGTACTGTAATTTTCCCTCCCCATCACAGCTTAGCCTTAATGATGTGCGGATTTGCCTACACATCAGCCTTACTGCTTGGACGAGCATCCATCAGCTCGCGTCACTATCCTTCTGCGTCACCCCATTGCTCATAACGGTTCACGGTGGTACAGGAATTTCAACCTGTTGTCCTTCGACTACGCCTTTCGGCCTCGCCTTAGGTCCCGACTAACCCTGAGTGGACGAACCTTCCTCAGGAACCCTTAGGCTTTCGGCGGATCAGATTCTCACTGATCTTTTCGTTACTCATACCGGCATTCTCACTTGTAACCAGTCCACCAGTCCTCACGATCTAGCTTCAACCCGATTACAACGCTCCCCTACCCCATGACGTCATAGACGTCTAGTCATAGCTTCGGTGGTGTGTTTAGCCCCGTTACATTTTCGGCGCAGAGTCACTCGACCAGTGAGCTATTACGCACTCTTTAAATGGTGGCTGCTTCTAAGCCAACATCCTGGTTGTCTGTGCAACTCCACATCCTTTCCCACTTAACACACACTTGGGGACCTTAGCTGATGATCTGGGCTGTTTCCCTCTTGACAATGGATCTTAGCACTCACTGTCTGACTCCCGGGATAACGTCTGTGGCATTCAGAGTTTGACTGGACTTGGTAACCCTTGGCGGGCCCCGCACCCAATCAGTGCTTTACCTCCACGACGCATCTCCCGAGGCTAGCCCTAAAGCTATTTCGGGGAGAACCAGCTATCTCCGAGTTCGATTGGAATTTCTCCGCTACCCCCACCTCATCCCCGAATTTTTCAACATTCGTGGGTTCGGGCCTCCAGTGCGTGTTACCGCACCTTCACCCTGGACAGGGGTAGATCACACGGTTTCGGGTCTACGTCCACGTACTCAAGCGCCCTATTCAGACTCGCTTTCGCTGCGGCTACGGCTTCTCACCTTAACCTCGCACGGGAACGTAACTCGCCGGTTCATTCTACAAAAGGCACGCCATCACCCATTAACGGGCTCTGACTTCTTGTAAGCACACGGTTTCAGGTTCTTTTTCACTCCGCTCCCGCGGTTCTTTTCACCTTTCCCTCACGGTACTGCTTCACTATCGGTCACCAGGGAGTATTTAGCCTTGGCAGATGGTCCTGCCGGATTCCCACGAGGTTTCACGTGTCTCGCGGTACTCGGGATCCGTCTAGGGTTTTCGCAGAATTTCAGCTACAGGGCTTTTACCTTCTTTGGCCGGCCTTTCCAGACCGCTTCACTTACTCTGCTCAACCCACATTGACGTCCCACAACCCCAGAAAGCAAGCTTCCTGGTTTGGGCTAATCCGCTTTCGCTCGCCGCTACTGACGGAATCACTTTTGTTTTCTTTTCCTGAGGGTACTTAGATGTTTCAGTTCCCCTCGTATGCCTCCAATGCAGCTATGTATTCACTGCATGGTACATGCGAATTACCACATGCGGGTTCCCCCATTCGGACATCCCCGGATCAAAGCCTGCTTACGGCTCCCCGAGGCATTTCGTCGTTCGCCACGTCCTTCTTCGGCTCCTGGTGCCTAGGCATCCTCCGTGTGCTCTTTATAGCTTAACCAATGCTTCGACATGAAGTCTTAGCGTAGTTATAGATCAAAGATCTAAGGATGATTCAGCATTGTTACTTTGTTTCGATATCCAGTTTTCAAGGAACAAACCTGCTGCCGATTTTGGCGGCAACGAATGATATTTTAGCATATTGATGGGGTTGTTTCAAGTATTCCATTCTCGAAAGAATGGTGGAGCCAAGCGGGATCGAACCGCTGACCTCCTGCTTGCAAGGCAGGCGCTCTCCCAGCTGAGCTATGGCCCCATACTTCAAATGAAAGCTCCATCAAAACTGACAACGAGTGAGTGTGATACAGCTTTCGCTGCAGATTTGTCCGTCGCCCTACAGACGACATGGACTCCATAGAAAGGAGGTGATCCAGCCGCACCTTCCGATACGGCTACCTTGTTACGACTTCACCCCAATCATCTACCCCACCTTCGGCGGCTGGCTCCCTTGCGGGTTACCCCACCGACTTCGGGTGTTGTAAACTCTCGTGGTGTGACGGGCGGTGTGTACAAGACCCGGGAACGTATTCACCGCGGCATGCTGATCCGCGATTACTAGCAATTCCGACTTCATGCAGGCGAGTTGCAGCCTGCAATCCGAACTGAGACCGGCTTATAAAGATTCGCTCCACCTCGCGGTTTCGCTTCTCGTTGTACCGGCCATTGTAGTACGTGTGTAGCCCAGGTCATAAGGGGCATGATGATTTGACGTCATCCCCACCTTCCTCCGGTTTGTCACCGGCAGTCAACTTAGAGTGCCCAACTGAATGCTGGCAACTAAGTTCAAGGGTTGCGCTCGTTGCGGGACTTAACCCAACATCTCACGACACGAGCTGACGACAACCATGCACCACCTGTCTCCTCTGTCCCGAAGGCCTACGATATCTCTACCGTATTCAGAGGGATGTCAAGACCTGGTAAGGTTCTTCGCGTTGCTTCGAATTAAACCACATACTCCACTGCTTGTGCGGGTCCCCGTCAATTCCTTTGAGTTTCACTCTTGCGAGCGTACTCCCCAGGCGGAGTGCTTATTGTGTTTACTTCGGCACCGAGGAATCGAATCCCCGACACCTAGCACTCATCGTTTACGGCGTGGACTACCAGGGTATCTAATCCTGTTTGCTCCCCACGCTTTCGCGCCTCAGCGTCAGTTACAGTCCAGAAAGCCGCCTTCGCCACTGGTGTTCCTCCACATCTCTACGCATTTCACCGCTACACGTGGAATTCCGCTTTCCTCTCCTGCACTCAAGCCACCCAGTTTTCGGTGCGAACCGGGGTTGAGCCCCGGGCTTAAACACCAAACTTAAGTAGCCGCCTGCGCGCGCTTTACGCCCAATAATTCCGGACAACGCTTGCCCCCTACGTATTACCGCGGCTGCTGGCACGTAGTTAGCCGGGGCTTTCTTCTCAAGTACCGTCACCCTCAGAGCAGTTACTCTCCGAGGCGTTCTTCCTTGGCAACAGAGCTTTACGATCCGAAAACCTTCATCACTCACGCGGCGTTGCTCCGTCAGACTTGCGTCCATTGCGGAAGATTCCCTACTGCTGCCTCCCGTAGGAGTCTGGGCCGTGTCTCAGTCCCAGTGTGGCCGATCACCCTCTCAGGTCGGCTACGCATCGTCGCCTTGGTGAGCCGTTACCTCACCAACTAGCTAATGCGCCGCAGGCCCATCTGTAAGCCACAGCTTGCGCCGTGTTTCTTGATCTCCCCATGCGGAGAAACCAGCTATTCGGTCTTAGCTACCGTTTCCGGTAGTTATCCCGATCTTACAGGCAGGTTGCCTACGTGTTACTCACCCGTCCGCCGCTAACTTATCCCGAAGGATAAATCCGCTCGACTTGCATGTATTAGGCACGCCGCCAGCGTTCGTCCTGAGCCAGGATCAAACTCTCCATTAAAGAAAAGCTGATTGAAAAGCTCATTGCCATGCTGGCGAGAATCAATTGATTCTCTATTTAAAGCACTCACTCGTTGTTCAGTTTTCAAAGAGCTTTCGTCACTGTTACTTTTTGTCGTGACAAGAATATATCTTATCATTTTTCGACGGGCTTTGCAACAGTTTTTTATTTCCATCTCCGTTGTCACTTACCGAAAGTTTTCGATTAGCTTTTGCGGCGACAAGCAATAATGTACCATAAACCAAGGAGCTATTGCAACAATTATTTTTTCTAGAGATACATGAGCTCCAAATTGGCTTCATTCCAACGCCAAACGGGACCACAGATCTTCGCATGATATCCTCCCCGCCCCTCTGAAGCCATTGCTCCACCGTACTCGGGCGGCCGGACTTCCTCCACCTCAATGGTAACATTTGCGCGTTAGCAGGTCGCCAAGCTTAGCCCAAAACTACACATCGCCTATCCCAATTCACCCGGAAACGATTCTAGAGAACGAAGTTTAGTGAAATCGCTCCCCGATCTCTTACAGCGAATCATTGAAGCAAATAAACTAATCGAAGAGAGCATGCTCGAACCATAGCACAACACTCATGCTCACAGAACTGTTCCAGAGCCGTCTCCTATTCCTGCATATACCCTTTGAATCAAACCGTTTGGAACTCCTTTATCGGCAAAATAATACCGTCTCGCAACCGAATCCAATGGGCCGTGAATAAAATGGAAATAGATCCTTTCATATAGTACCTCGCACCACATCAAAATATCCACTCAGGCACAGCCACTTTTAGCCGTTCGGCAAAGCAGTCCCCATTCACGATATGCGGTCTAACCAATCCTCCTTTGAAAAAATACAAAAACCGCCGGACAAAACCATATTCCGGCGGTTGAATAGTATAAATGAGATAACCCGGTTTATGCTTCACTCAGCATACGCTTCAGTTCTTCTTCGTCTTCAATAGTACGTATGCCCAGCTCCTGCGCCTTAGTCAGCTTGCTTCCTGCGCTTTCTCCTGCGATGACGATATCTGTCTTCTTGGAGACGCTCCCCGTCACCTTGGCGCCCATCTTCTCCAGCTTCTTGGCCGCATCGTCGCGGCTCATGGAAGACAGCGTGCCCGTAAGCACAACCGTTTTGCCGAAGAATGGGTTATCCTGGACTACAGCAGCAGGCGCTTCCTCGCTTACCGGCTTCACGCCGGACGCAAGCAATCGTTCAATGCTGCGCTGCATGGCAGGATCCTGGAAAAAGCTGACGATGCTCTCCGCAACAATCCCTCCGATATCCGGCAAGGTGACCAGCTCTTCGGTTGTTGCCTGCATGAGCTTATCCAGACTGCGGTAATGATCCGCCAGCTCCTTGGTCGTTGTTTTCCCTGTGTTTGGAATGCCGAGGCCGTATAGAAAGGAGGCCAGATCCGGCTGCTTGCTTTTCTCTAACGATGCAATAAGGTTCTCTGCCTTCTTCTTGCCGAATCGTTCCAGCTCAATCAAGTCATCGAACGCTAAATAGTAAAGATCGGAAGGGTCCCGAACACCCAGCGTGTCATAGAGCTGTTCCGCCGTTTTTTCGCTGAAGGTCTCAATGTCCATCGCGTCGCGGGACGCGAAATGGGCAATGCGACCCACAAGCTGCGGGCGGCAGTCGAGGCGATTCGTACAGAACAAATGCGGTCCCTTCTTCTCAAGACCATGTCCGCAGGAAGGGCAGGCATCCGGAGCAACAATTTCCTCGCCGTCAGCCTCCTCCGTCACTTTTCCGAGGATTTCGGGAATAACGTCATTGGAGCGCCGGATATACACGAGGCTTCCCAAACCGTGCTTTAAATTTTTGCGTTCAATATCCTCTATATTGTTGAGCGTGCAGTTCTGCACCGTCACGCCTCCGATGTCCACCGGTTCGACACGGGCCAAAGGAGTCACTTTACCGGTTCGGCCTACATTCCATGTAACGCCGAGCAGCTTGGTCACCGCTCCTTCCGCTTCGAATTTGTAAGCAACCGCCCAACGAGGGAATTTATCCGTATAGCCGAGGATCTCGCGCGTGCGCATATCGTTAATTTTGACCACTAGCCCATCGATCAAAAAATCCAGCGTGCCGCGCATCGCTACGAGCTTTTCGAGCTCCTCTTCCACCACATCGATACTGTCCAGAAACTTTATCATCGGACTGACCTTAAACTGATTATCGCGCAAAAAGGCAACCATCTCCTGATGGTCCCGGAACTTCAACGAATCGGAGTAACCCACATTATAAAAATAAGCGTTCAGCTTGCGCTCCGCTGTCACCTTAGGATTCAGGTTGCGAAGCGCTCCCGCTGCGGCATTACGTGCGTTTTTGAGCGGCTCTGCGGCTGTCCGGTTATAGGCATCAAGTACGGACAGGTTCATGATGCCTTCACCCTGTACCTCCATAACTCCCTCCTGATACGGAATGCGCAGCGGAATGGACTTGATTGTCTTCACCTGAGCCAGAATACCTTCACCTAAGACTCCGTTGCCTCGTGTGGCCGCCTGTACAAGCTCGCCGTGGTCATAGGTCAGGTTCAAGGTCAAGCCATCGAATTTGAGCTCCACGACAAAAGAAAGCGGCGGCAGCAGGTTATCCGGATGCTGTGCGTTGTATTGGTCTACGAGTTTTTGGGCACGTTGATACCATGCCATCAAATCGTCATGATTTTGTGCTTTGTCGAGGCTCCACAGTCTGGAGAGGTGGCGATGAGGTTCGAAGCCTTTGAGCAGCTCGCCTCCCACCCGCTGCGTCGGCGAATGCGGCAGCACCGTCCCGGTCTCCGCCTCCAACTCGATCAGCTTCGCATAAAGCGCATCATACTCGGTATCGCTGATGGAAGGCTGATCTATCGTATAGTATAAGTAGTTATGCTTATTGATTTCTTCGATGAGGGCTTGCATGGTTTCCATAGCGTCCAGCATGATCACTTCGTCCTCTCCTAGCTCTATTCACTTGGTTTGGTAATCGGGGCAAACTTGGCAAGCAGCCGCTTAACACCCACTGGGGCAGGGAAAGCGATCTGCAGCTCGGTGTCATCGCCCGAGCCTTTAATAGCGACGACAACGCCGGTACCCCATTTGCCGTGCGAGACTTTGTCGCCCATGGCAAAGTCAACCGGCGGCTTCGACGCGGAGGCCGCAGTGCCAGCCGCCGCTCCTCCAGCGGCTGGCGTACTGCCACCGCGGAAACTCACGGGCGCTCGACCCGCTGCCGGCGTGCCGCCAAAGGCTCCGGCGCTGCCGAAGCGGCGTTCGCTGCCGCGGCTGATCCCGCCGCCTACGCGTACCGCCTCTACGAGCTCCTGAGGAAGCTCGCTCAAGAAGCGTGACGGCGCGTTCACCGACGTGCGTCCGAACAATGTACGCATCCGGGCGCACGTCAGGAACAGTTCCTCCTCGGCACGGGTGATGCCGACATAGGCCAGACGTCGCTCCTCCTCAAGCTCCTCGTTGTCCATCAGCGTCCGGCTATGCGGGAACACGCCTTCCTCCAAACCGACGATAAACACGACCGGGAACTCGAGTCCCTTGGCGCTGTGCATCGTCATGAGTACAACGCCCTGCTTGGCCGCTTCGGGATCGGGGTCGTTATTCATCGAATCAATATCGGCGATCAGCGCAAGATCCGTGAGGAACGAAATGAGCGACTTATCGTCGTTTCGTTTCTCGAATTCCATCGTTACGGACAGGAACTCGTCAATGTTCTCTAAGCGGGCTTGAGATTCAAGCGTGTTTTCCCGCTTCAGCTCATCGCGGTAGTGCGTCATCTCAAGCACCTTCTCGGTCAGCTCCGTCACCGATAAATAATCGACCATCCGGTACAAATTCTCGATCATTTCGCGGAAATCCGAGAGCGCATTCCGCGCTTTGGCGCCAATCTCCATGCTATCCACATTCTCCAGCATGGCGAACATTGATACGCCAAACCGACCTGCCGCTGCAGCCAGCTTGTCCACTGTGGTGTCTCCGATACCCCGCTTCGGCACATTCACGACCCGCGCGAAGCTGATATCGTCATCCGGATTAGAAATCAGGCGCAAATAGGCCAAAATATCTTTAATCTCTTTGCGGTCATAGAACTTGATGCCGCCAACGATCTGGTACGGAACATCCGACTTGATCAGTATTTCCTCGATGACCCGGGACTGCGCGTTCGTGCGATACAGTATCGCGTGATCGCTGTATTTACGGCCCTGCTCGATATGCTTACGGATTTCTCCCGTAATATAGTAACCTTCCTCATGCTCGGAATCCGCCTGATACAGCCGGATTTTGTTCCCTCCGCTTTTGTCGGTCCACAGGTTTTTCGGTTTCCGTCCGACATTGTTGGCGATCACTTTATTCGCCGCGTCCAGAATCGTTGAGGTCGAACGGTAATTTTGCTCGAGCAGAATGGTCGTGGCTTTCGGATAGTCCTTCTCGAAATCGAGAATATTGCTGATATCCGCTCCGCGCCAACGGTAAATCGACTGGTCGCTGTCCCCGACGACACAGATGCGCTGATGCTTGCCCGCAAGCAGGCGGCACAGCATATACTGCGCCCGGTTCGTATCCTGGTATTCGTCCACGTGAATATATTGGAACTTGTTCTGGTAAAAATCGAGCACCTCGGGCATCTGCTGGAACAGTTCGATCGTCTTCATGATCAAATCGTCGAAATCTAGCGAGTTGTTGCTTCTGAGCTTCTTCTGGTAGAGCGAATATACCTTGGCTACGATCCCATCGAAATAATCGCCGATCTTCTGCTCAACCTTCTCCGGCGTCAGCAACTCGTTCTTAGCGTTACCCATCGCCGCTTGCACGGCCTTCGGCTCGAACTTCTTCGAATCGATATTCAGCTCCTTCATGCAGTTCTTGATGACGGAAAGCTGATCGCCCGAGTCGAGAATAGTAAAATTCGATGTAAAACCGATTCTTGAAATATCCTTGCGCAGAATGCGGACGCACATCGAGTGAAAGGTCGATACCCAAATATCCTGCCCCTGCGGCCCAACCAGCGCGCTAACGCGCTCCTGCATTTCCCGAGCCGCCTTATTCGTGAACGTGATGGCCAGGATGCTCCAAGGAGCCGCTTTCCGCGTCGCAATCAGATAAGCGATTCGGTGCGTCAATACGCGGGTTTTGCCGCTTCCCGCTCCGGCCATGATCAACAGAGGACCGTCCACCGCCTCGACGGCGCGCCTCTGCTGAGGATTCAGTTTTTCAACAGCTTTGAAAATATCTATCGCTTGATTCATCATTTGTTCTTATTCCCTTTCTGCAGCTTTTCAATTACGTACAGCTTCGACCGTAGCAAGAGCATGCTCCAAATTCTCATACACGGCATTGCCTACTACAATCGTGTGAGCCGCCTCAGCCGCTTGCCGAGCTTTCTCCGGACCGTCGATGCCGCCGCCGTAGAACAGCCGTGCCTCACCCAACAGATTGCGGACTCTGCTTACCAGTGCCATATCGCCAAACACTCCGCTGTATTCCAAATACACAATCGGGCAGCGGAACAGCCGCTCGCCCATACGTGCGTAAGCTTCAACGTCTTTGGTGCTAAGCTGGGTATTGGCTTCTGTTAGCTTGGCTGCGGTAGCATGTTCATTCAATATAATATAGCCCTCAGTCACGATATGCTGCCAATCGAGAATAGCCCCATATTCCTTTAGCGCCTGATGATGCCGCCCGACAATCCACTGGGTGTCACCTGCGTTCAGTACAATGGGAATCATAAACAGGTCAAACCCCGGTACAATCGCCTCTTGATCGGACACCTCCAGCACGCAGGGCACTTCATAGCGCCGAATGCGAGCCAAAAGATCGACAGTATTGTCAAACGTGATGCCGGTAGAACCTCCAACCATGACGGCATCGGTTCCGGACAGACATACGCGCTCCAAAGCCTCATCCGACAGCTCCCGGTCCGGGTCCAGCTTAAAAACATGCTTCCATTGTTCCATACGCAAATGCAAGGCAATGCCTCCTGTTCATGTAAAAAAGGCCGAAGCGCATTCCCGAAAACCGGGATACGCATTCACTATCAGCTTGTCTAAAATCAAGTCTATGCTACCCCGAAGGAAGTGTCAATTGCGGGAAGCCAAGAGAAAATATCATCTATTATATCACATTCCTTAGACAACATAGGAATATAAGTTCTCATGTAAACAAAAAGACAGAGCACCCCTCTAGGGATGCTCTGCGATCAAGCACGGACTAAGTCCGTACCTAAGAGCGCGTCTGAAATTCCGTCACGATCAGACGGTCTCCCTGCACACGGTAAGCAGATTCATGCTGCATGACGGACTCAGAGTATTCGAATTGGGTCTTGCCAGTTAATAAAACCTTATATTGATCTGGAGCAGGCTGCGTCTTTTTCAGCTCATACTCCCTCCATTCGCTTCTCAGACCCAACATCGCTTTGGTGCTGTTGGCCTGATAGGTGCCCAGTGTATAGTCATGCCGAAAAAAGTAATCGATCATCCGCTGTGCCATCTCCGGCGTATACACCTGCTCCAAATGCCTCCGCATTTCCCCCATCGCATGCCTGTCCATTTCTCCCGTTAGCGGAGAAGAAAGCACTTGATGCGTCCATGCGTCCACCTGCCGGATCCAGGCAATAATTTGCTCGTCGGATTGGTTCATAATCTCCTTGCTCATCGGCGGCGGCGTGATTTGGCTGAACGTTTGTATCAGCTGCTCCCTGCCCACGGTTTTTTGCAGCGACTTCATATCGGTAGCGTTGCGATCCCTTTGCGTCTGACAACCGGCAAGCAGCCCGGTAATCAGAACCAGAGTCAACCATAGTCTCATCAGACGAAGCCCCTCCTGCTGTGGCGTTTTCTCGTATTATGGTTCAAAAACGAAAAAATATACCACAGCTAACACCCACGGGCTTATTGGAGGACGCGACCTGAGAAGCCCTTCTCCATGAGGTCAACATCCATCTCCTGGTATGGGATGCTGTAAACAGCTGCCCTGTTGATATCAGACTCCGAAGTAAATGCCTCGGCAGTCTGACCCTTCTCGAGCCAAGACGACCTTCAACTGATCCTTCGCTTCCTTGTCCGCCAGAACCTTTTCGGAGAAGCTAAACGTATCCGGGAAATGCTCCATCTTTTTATTCTCATTATCCTTATAAAACACATACAGCGTATATGATGCCGTCAAAATGACTCCGCTCGTCGCGGCGACCAGAACCAGCGTGCGCGTATTGGTCCTTCATCTTACAATTGAGCTGGACAGAGCGATCAAATTCATATGCTTATAGTAGAAGCTTTTGCGTTGCTGAGTCTGCGAGCGCCGCCACGTGGCCTAGGTAAACAGAAAGTAAGTGCTTCAGCAGCCTATGAACAGAAGTATAAAAGGAAGCAGCCCCCTGAGCCATCGATTCACCTTACACCCGCTCCACCGTACCCTTAAACCATCATCTTGGGCTTACGAGCCCGTCATGCAGCGTGACTCCTGCAGGAAAATGGAGCCTGACCGTCGTTCCTTCGCCAAGCCTTGATTCGATTTCCAAACGATGCCCTAGCCGACGGCATACTTCCTTTGCAATGTACAAGCCCATCCCCGTAGACTCCGTCAGCAGACGCCCATTCCCTCCCGTGAAAAAAGGGTCGAATACCCGAGGCAAATCCTGTTCGGCTATGCCGATGCCTTCGTCCGCGAAAATGGCATAGCAGCCTTTTGCATCTTTGGTCAGTGTGATGATAAGCTCTTTGTTTTCTGATTCTTTTACTTTGGAATACTTAATGGCGTTGGACACAATCTGATGAACGATAACGCTGAGCCATTTTTCATCCGTGTCCACATAACACACTTCGTGACTGGCGATAAGCTTAGGAAAAATTCGGTAGCGGATGCACGCCTTTTTGCGCTCACTAACGACGTTACGGACCACCTTCAATAAATCAACCTTTTGCACGCACACGTCGACTTCAAATTTCTCCAACCTGGCGGCGTTCAGCATCATATCTAGACCCTGCATGAGCTTCTCGTTCTCCTCTTGAATACTCTCCAGCATATCGGAGGATGGTGCGCTCTCTTTCAACAAGGGGGATTGCCGGGTGAGCAGACTGATGACGGAAACCGGTGTTTTCATTTGATGCACCCACTTCCGGACGAACGTCTGATGCTGATCCTGCATGGATCTGTACACTTCCAAGCGGTCGACATGCGTACAGTAAAGCTCCCTTACAAGGTCCTGCATATAACGCTGCTCTCGGGTGGCGCCGGCCGGTAAGGTCAGCAGCGCTTCCATGTCGATCCCCTCGCGAGGATTGTCCGGATCGCTCTTTAATGCGTTCAGCTGATTCCAGTATCCGCGCTGACGCATGTAGTCCAAGGTCAGAAACACGGAAACTCCAACAACAGAAAGAACGCCTATATAAATCAGATTCCCACGGGTGAGCGATAGCCCTTGTCCATGCAGATCCAGTTCGATGACAGCGGCAACTAACAACAGGCTCACCAAATAAATAGAGATCATACCGATACGATCAGCTAAGTACAAGCGAAAATTCATGACTCCTCCCTCCACTTCGTGCGTAAACGATACCCTTGTCCGCGGACGGCCTCAATAGCACCGAAAGCTCAATCTCCTCCAGCTCCTTACGAACGCCAGTCACATTAACAGTTGCAGTTGGTGTATTATCGTCGACGAAGTCTACATCGTCCCAAAGCGTCTCCGGCAGTCACTTCGATTCGGGGTGCAGCAGCTCATTACGTGTCAGGTCCACCTTACGGTTCTGCCGTACCCAATGGGTGGTCATGGAAATATTATACCTTTTTCACTGTCGAAGGTGAACTGGGTTAGGAGGAAGAGCGTCCGCGATGAGTAAAAAGAAGGAACCCGGCTTATGCGAACTGTGCGGTCGCAAAGATGTGGAAACGACGAGACATCACCTGACGCCAAAAGAGAAGGGAGGAACATTCCTGCCTACGGCGAACCTGTGCGTTGCTTGCTTGCCATAAGCAGATTCATGCGCTCTTTACGAACACGGATCTGAAGACAGGACTAAACACGTTTGAAGCGCTGAGAGAGAATGAAGAGATGGTCAAGTTTTTACGCTAGATCCGCAAGCAGCCGGGGACCCCACTGCCGAGAATCCGGAAATCGCAGCATGTGCAAGGACGAAGGCAAGGGAATTAAAAAGCCCTGCACTCCTTCTTTTATCTGTGAAGGTATACAGGGCATCGATGATCTTACATCATGTACTTGCTGTTATGTGACGTCCCGCTGGGACGGGCGCTAGAGGACGATACCCCGGACGAGGAATAACTTTGATCCTGCTGGGTCTTGGAGCTGTAAGGCTCCTGCAATCCGCCGCTGCTGAATTTATTGCTCGTATAGTCCTGTGTCGATTTGGCTGAAAAATCACTTTGGCTGTCCGTTCCGGATAACGAGGACTTCAGATTGTAATCACTGTCCTGCGTATCGACGGTGGAGGAGCTGAAGCCGTGGCTCGACTGAATGCCTTGGCTGATGCCAGACGCACCCGACGAACCGTATCCTTGGTTCGGATAGGAGCTGAAACCGCCGCCCGTACCGTAAAAGGAAGCCGCTGAAGCAGGTTGGCCTTGGCTTCCGTATCCGGTCTGGTAAGACCCCGTCTGCTGGAACGGCTGATTGGACGGATAGGATTGCTGCTGCATCTGCTGTTGTTGGGCATTCGCGCTTGCATATTCGCTTTGAATGGACCGCTGGACAAGCAGCTGCAGCTGCTCCGCTCTACGGATTTGCTGCTGCAGCTCCTGCTGCACCTCGTGCTGGGCGGCCATAGAGATCGAACCGTAACCATTGATTTGGCTCAAGGCGTCAAATAGCTCCGCTTGATCCTGCAGCGTTTTTTGCGTTAGGTTCGCGAACGTTTGGCGGATCGCCGGATGAGTCGCTTCGAGTGCGGCCGTAGTGTATTCGCGAGCGGCGCGCTTGAGCTCGGACAAAACGAGATTAGCCGTATCCTGCTCATTCAGATGATAAGGCTGGGCTTGTGTTCCGGTTTGCTGGGAATTCATAACGTTTTGTTGGTACATATGAACACACCTCCTATGTAGATCTATTGAGTCATCTGCGTATGCTGTTGCAGCGTCCGGAGCAATTGATCCGCGTTTTGCAAACGGTCCTGAGCCATTTGCGCCAGCTTCTGCTTCAGCTGTGGGGTTTGGCTTTCCGCCACACCTTGCACCGCAATTTTGGCAATCAGCTCTTCGTTCTTCAATCCATCCGAAATATAAGCCAGTTCCTTGGAAGTGACCGTATTCATGCCCTGCTGTTGTTGTCCCGTAAACATTGGAATTCCTCCTTTCATCATTGACAAAAGTAGGGTTTCCTCGTCTATGGGAAATTATGTATGGTTGGGCCGCATATTTTATTTATTCTGATCAATCTGCACAGGCTAAAATCTCTTAGGAAGAAAAAACACCGCGCAGCTTTTAACCGAATAACGCCGGTCATGCTGCACGGTGTTCCTTTACTTTTGCTCCGCCGGCGATTCTTTGTCTTTGTCCGCCAGCTCTTGAATCGCCGCTGCGGGAATGGCAAAAGCCCATTCGCCGCCCTGCTTCGAAATCCAGACGTTGTCGCCTTCCACTTTGCCCGTATACGCGGTTGTCGTTTCTTTTCCGTCCGAACCCGCCGTTTGGATCTCGATCCGCAGCTCCGGCTGATCGAGACCTTTCACCTCGGCTGCCGGCTTTGCCAGCTGCTCTGTGGAAAGTAACGCCGCTTTATCAAGGTAACCGCTGGCATCTACGCCTTTGACTTCTTGATCCCCGAGCTTCCAGCTGGCTTCATATGACGGTTTGTCCGGCTCCGACTTGGTCAGTGTCCACTTTCGGCCCTTCCAATCGACACTCAAAGCACGAACTTGCTCATAGTCCATCTGAATCGGGCTTTTTTCCATAAAATCCATCTGCTGCTTTGCCAAAGCCGTCAGATGGGACTCGCTGATCTGAAATACTTCCGGCGAGCCGCTGAACTTGGCGTAGTAAAAGCCCTGCACTGCCACCGGGCCGCCCACGAACAGCGAATGCGTCGTGCCGTCCGCAAGCTTCATGCTGAACTCCTGCGCCGGTAGGTTCAAGCCGAATTGGGCAAGATCGGATGGATTCTCGTCGACCGTTTTATCCTTCCTCACCGCGTTAAAGGCATCGATCCAACCCATTTGTTGAGCTTCGTTCAGCGGAACCGCGGATGGCTTGGTCATCGTCCACAGCCCGTCTTTTTGCTGTAATTCGATGACCGCATCCCCTTTGTTGATCGTATAGCCTACTACTTCTTGTTTATTCACGGTCACCAGAGCCGGAGCTTCCGGAAGTTTCTCCTGAAAAAAATCTTTGCTCGACGCAAACCAGAAGCCCCCGATGCACAAGATCACCAAGATCATCGTAGGGATCAGCCTTTTCATCCTTGTCTCCTCCTCCACCAAATCGCTCCGCCGAACATCAGGAAGAGTAACGGGAAGAGCAGCACTGTTCCGTAGAAAATCAGATTCGCCTGCCCAGCGGTCACAAGCGCTGTTTGAAAGGCATCTCCCTGACGCGGGCGTATCGTGACCTGATTCGTCTGCTCCTGCAGCCAAGCAACGCTGTTGAGCGCGAAATCACGGTTGCCCTGCTGCGAAATCACCCGATCCACGAACAACGTCGAACCACCTAGAACGACTGCTTTCGGCTTCCCATCCTTGTCCTCAACAACGTAGCCCAAATTTAGCGGACCCTGGATATCGGTCTGATCTTTGCTGCTTTGACTGCTTTCCGCGAGCCGCGTTAGGTCCGTTTCACCATAGGCTGCATCCGTCGTTCTAAGAATGGGAGTCGGCGTATAATTCTCGTTGGGCTGGTCCACATTCAGTGTCACGGCGAGCGTCATCATGGTGAGCAGGTTGTACTCCCCAAGCTTTTGGGTAATGGGGTGCTCTCCATACTCCGGAATGATCGTCAGCGGATCGTACAGCATGCTTTGCTTCGGCTCGATAGCCACGGCATGCTGGTCTTTAATTCCGTAGGCCGACATGAGGCTGTCGATATTTTTCCACTGGGAGGCCATATTTTGGTTAAACCCAAGCGCTAAATACAGCTTGCCCTCACCGCCCAGGTACGTCCTGATCAGCTCGGCTTCCTGATCGCTGATATCGTTCTCAGGCCCGATAATAAACAGAGCCTCAGCATCATCCGGAATTTTGCCCTCGCGCAGCAGATTAAGATCCTCCACCTCATAGTTCTCGCTTTCAAGCCCGCTGCGCCACGTATTCATCTGATCCAAAGGAATTTCATTATGCCCGGATAGAAAATAAGCTTTACGTTTCTCGGTGCTGTTTAGGTTTACAAGCGCCTGGGTCAGCTTCTCCTCGCCGCTAAACTGATAATCCCCCTGCTGCTGTCCAGGAAGGAACATATCGTAATAATAGATCGTGTTTTTCTGCGTACCGCTTTCCACCACCAGCGTTCCCGACGGGTCTACTTCATACTGCTGGGCTACAGCCGGCTGTTTGACGATATCGTATTCGTCGAAGGTGATTTTGCCGCTGCGTTTCTTATACTCCTGCACGAGCTCGACCACCTGGCGTTTAATGTAAGGATCGGTCTGGTCGCTTGTCAGCGAGACGATCCGCACATCCTGATCCAGTGCCCCCAGCGCTTGCGTCGTCTGTTCCGACAGCGTGAATTTTTTATTCTTCGTAAGATCGAGCTGCATGCCTTTCATCGAGTTCAAAAATATCGTCAGCACGATGAAAATGCCGATCACGGCGAGCGACAGCACGACCGCGTTTGTTCCGCGTATCCACTTGTTCACTTTGGCTTTCCCCCTTCTGCTTGGCGCGTGGCCCGCGCTTCAAGCGATTGTCGTTTATCTCCAGCGTTTGCGCTCCAGCACTTGAATACTGAGCAACACGAACACCGCACTCAGAGTGACATAGAAGAGCACATCGGCAAAATCGAGCACGCCCTTCTGCAGGTCGAGCGAACGGCCGACAATCGAGAACATGCCGAGAAAATCTTTGATTTTTCCGCCCACGGTATCTCCGAGCCATTCAATCGTCCAGAACACGAGCAGTATCGCAAACGCGATGATGCCCGACACCATCTGGTGCGCTGTCAGCGAAGAAGCGAATAAACCGATCGCCATCATGGCTGCTCCCATCAGGAACATCGATAGGTAGGACAACCACAGCGCCGGTATCTCCAACGTCCCATAAGCGCTCAGAATGAGCGGATAAATCAAGCTGCCGATGACAAGCAATAACTGAACGATCATCGCGGCGACATATTTGCCCACAACGATTTCTGTAAGGCTGGCGGGTGATGTAAGCAGCAGCTCATCGGTCCCCTGCCGCAGTTCATCGGAAATCAGCCGCATCGTCAGTAATGGAATAATAAACAGGAACACGAATGTGATGTTCCCCACCACCGGCCGGATATCGACGATATACGGGGGATAAAGAAAATTAGCGCTAAAAAAATAACCGGTAATAAGGAAAAAGAAAGCAAAAGCCGCATACGCCGTCGGCGAATAAAAATACATCTGCAGCTCTTTTTTGGCCATTGCCCAAGCTCTACGCATCCGCAATCACCTCCTCCGAAGACGCTTCGCTTCCGGCTTGCCCGTCCAGCGCTTCACTTGTCGTCAGCTTCAGGAAGATGTCCTCCAGGCTAAGACTTTCCTTCTTCATGGATAGAATCGGGTACCTGCGTTCGGCCATCCGGTAGAACAGCACCTCACGAATGTCTTCATGAGCCGCCGCAGAGACAAGCACCTTCACCGTCTCAGCCGGACTGGCCGTCACAGAAGATACTGTATCCTCATCCACGACAGCCGTTTTCGGCTCCGTTACACCCGCTTCGCCGTCCAGTTCCCGCACATCCGTCACACCGGGCAGGCCGCGCAATTCCGTAAGCACCGCCTCACGAGGGCCCTTCACCTCAAGCGATACCTCGAAGGCCTCGCCCATCGTGTGTGCCAGCCGATCTGGCTGTCCATCCAGTACAATGCGCCCTTGATTAATGATTAGCACGCGATTGCACAGTGTATTGATCTCAGGCAGAATATGCGTGCTGAGCAGCACGGTATGATTCTCGCCCAGCTCCCGGATCAACTGGCGGATCTCGATAATTTGTTTGGGGTCTAAGCCTGACGTCGGTTCATCCAGCACTAACAGGTCGGGTTGGTGAAGGATAGCCTGCGCCAGACCGACCCGCTGCTTGTACCCTTTGGACAGGCTGCGGATAATTTGCCTTTCGCGTCCTTGCAAGCCGAGCCGCTCCACCACCTCGCCGAGCCGGCGCTTCTGCTCCTTTGCCGGAATACCGCGTAAATCGGCGATGAACTGCAAATAAGCCCTGACCGTCATCTCGGGATACAGCGGCGGCGTCTCCGGCAAATATCCGATTTTCTGCCGCGCTTTTTTCGGATGGTCCGTCATAGACAAGCCATCAATCGTAATCGTGCCTTGCGTCGGATTCAGGTAGCCCGTGATCATTCGCATGGTTGTCGTTTTGCCGGCGCCGTTCGGCCCGAGAAAACCGACGATCTCGCCGCGGCTCATAGAGAAATCTACGCTTTGGACCCCTCTCTGGTTCTCGTACCATTTGCTGACCTGTTTTACCTCGAGCATGTCAAAACCTCCCGTCGTAGCCACATTTTTCACTATACAGCCATTCCCATCTTTGCTATGTCTTAACCATCCACAATATACTAGCGAAGGCATAAAACGACCTTAACCAAAGCTGAAAAAAGGATTAAAATTATGTGTCAAAATTGTGTCAAAAAAAGAACCTCTGGCACCTAGGTCCGAAGGTTCTACTAAACAATGCTTTCATTCCTACGCTTACAGATTTTTGGCTCGAATCGTACAGCTTGGCCCATCTGAACTGCCCGTGGTGCCGGGTTTGGTCTTTTGCGGTGAATTATCCTTACTTTCTGGTTTTGTCTTGGCCTTAGGAAAGAAATCCTTGAGCACCTCGCCGTCAATAGGACCGGAATAATTCACGCCGATATTCAGCTTGCCCCCCAGCTCTTTGATTCCCAAGGCTCCAAAATTGTTGCTGTGATCCCATTTTTCCACTACCAGCTTGTCGATGGCGATATGCTCGATGACGACCGTCGGTCTTGGCTCTTCCGGTTTAGCGCTGGCTTGCTCCTGAAGCTTGCGTTCCAATTCGGCAATTCTCCTCTCCAATTCAGCGGAAGGATTGTCCTTGGTAATCGTATTCCAGGTCGATCGGGAAAACGGCCACATGAGATCACCCCGTTTCACATAGAATGGTCTTAGCTTCGGTTCTTTTCACCGAACATACCGATAAAGGAGGCGGTTCCCCGTTTTTTATCCATCAGAAACCAATTTTGCATTCATCAAAGTGAACAAAATACAGATGGGCTCAGCGGTCCGCTTCGGCAGCAATGTCCAAATCGGCATTCATAACACTAGAAAAACTACACAAGGCTTTGGCGTACAGTATGCCGACGGCAGTCCTGTGCTATCGCACAACGCTGTCGTCGATGACCGTGACCTGCTGGACGCCCCCGCTGTCACAAGGCACATTCGCATCATTCGATATTGATGTTTCTCCGCGGTGCGGGCGGCATAGGAATACGGACGATCAGGAGGCCTTGATGAAAAGCAGCCCTAATCTCACTGTCCGGATCTTCCTTTCCTTCCGGGAGCTGGATGGTACGCTCGAAATCCCCATACAGCCGCTCTCTCATCAGAGATGTCGATCCCGGAAACAAATTCTTGACGGTCCCTCTCACGTGCAATAACCCGCCGGCCACAGACAGCTCCACATCTTCCTTAGCCACACCCGCGAGATCAATCAGAACAATGACTTCATTACTGCTCCTCAGCATGTCCACCAGTGGAAGATGATTCCCCTGCTGTTTATCGCTGTTTCCCTGGAACATCGGATTCATTCCCATCATCTGCTTCGCCCCGGACTGGTCAAAGATGTCCGTCCAAAAATCGCTTCCGGTGAAATTTTTGGCTACTTCCAGCCATTTACCGATTTTTTCGCTATCCATCTCTCCACCAGCCTTTGGTAATTTCTAGGTTATATTTTTAAGTGCGGAGCGTATACATAATAATATTTTTTCCGGGGGTGATTCGAGAGGATGGGACATTCCACAGTAATTAATAATATTTTCATTTTAAAAATTAATTCCATCGAAAATGCCTCAGCGGTCAATGTCGGACAAAATTTTTTAGCAGAATGGACGAACTCGGACAAACGTTTGCAAGGTTATGGACAAAATTACGGCGATGAGGCGAACTTCGTGGGCAACCGGCATTTCGTCGACGACAGGGATCAGGTGGATTCACCTGCTTTGCAGCGCTCCGCACTCATTGTACCTGGGGAGGAATACCGATGATTTTCGCACCGATGACGGTGAATTTGTTAGGTGTTAAAGCCAACGTACTGGACCGGGGGAGCAGTATCAGCTTCGGCCCTATTCAGCAAATCGATCTTTTCTTATCCACGAAGCAAAATATGGGCTTTGGGGAGGATAACGGCGATTTGTCACCGGTCTATGTACCGTTTAACGTGATTCTGGATCAGGATGTGGTCGATAGCCCTTCGTTCAAAAACAGCTTAGTATAAATGAAAAAACCGCCTCCCCGGCTTGATCAAGACCGCATTTAGTAGACATTGAAAAAAGCCTCTAGGCTGCAAGCAGGCGTCGGTACTCTACCGGCGTCAGTTTTTTTAATTTTGTTTGTGGTCGCTTTTGGTTATAAAAATGAATATATTCCTCAATTCGCCTTTGTGCCTCGTCCAAACTTCGTATATCATAAGGATAGAGCCCTTCCGTTTTGAGATGCGAGAAGAAGCTCTCCATCGAGGCATTGTCATAACAATTGCCCCTCCGAGACATGCTGATTTGAACGCCAACCTGTGGCAGCATGTCGTGGTAAGCGTAGGACGTGTACTGGAACCCTTGGTCGCTGTGAACGATCAATCCAGTCACGTCTTTCGTCTTTTCAAAGGCTTTCGCAAACGTCTCTAGGACGAGCTGGTTATCGTTGCGTAAGCTCATCTGGTAAGCCACGATCTCGTTATTGAACAAATCTTTAATCGCGGAGAGATACAACCAGGTGTCTGCTACACGGTACTGGGTGACATCGGTAACCCATTTTTGATTGGGGGCATCTGCTTCAACTTCTGACCTTTTTTTACTGGCATAAAAAATGCACCCCTTAGATTTTCATCGGATTAACCTAGGGGTTTTTCCAATGTCTATTCTAAGGGGTGCACTTTAGGCTTATGGATGGCCGGGACGGTTTCTGTCGTAAACGCTATTTCACCAACTGCCCGCGTGTTACGCCGAGCTGATTGGTTGATTTCAATGTTTTCCATACTTGTGTGCCATTAATCTGACCGCGAAGAGCGCGCTCGTACAATCCGAGCACTTCTTGCACCTTCTCCGGCGATTCCTCCAGAAACTCAACACGGTATGACGGTACACCAAGCTCCATGAAGTTGGTGAGGTATTCCGCACCGGATTGGTCGATAGCGTTGTACACCGTGTTACGGCAGCCTTCGTCGACGCGGATCGGGTGAGAGAAGCCAACGCGGTCCTTCAGGGAGGCACGCTGCTCTTCGCATGGACGGCCGCAGTTCGTGTAGTTCGTGCCCGGACTCATGAACGTACAGTAGACGCAGTGCTCCGTATGGAACATCGGCATATGCTGGTGGATAACGATCTCAAGCTTTGACGTATCCGTACGGCGCAGCAGATCAATCATCTGCTGAATGTTCAGGTCATAAGACGGGGTCACGCGGGTGAGCCCGGCATCCAGGAACAGTGCTGCTGCCTTATGATTGGCAACGTTCAGTGAGAAGTCGCCAATCAGCTCCGGCTGGGGTTCCGAAGGATGCTCGGCCAAATAGCGCATGAACCAGTAGACGGCTCCCGTATTGCGAACCAACACGGCATCGGGCTTAAGGTTCAGGATGTTCTTGAAATAACCCGTTTCACCTGGCATATGAATGCGGGGCGTCGCAAGTGCGATGCGCTTGCCCGCGGCGTGGACGGCTTCCACGGCAGCCGGGAACTGCTTGATGAACTCAAAGTCGGCATAGATCAGATCGACGTTCATCGAACAGGCTGCCTGCACCTGGTCGAGGCTGCGGCAGAGTGCCGTCAACCGTGCCTGCGGCCGTCCGCCCACAGGCGTTGTGGACCTACTAGCCGGCTGCAAAGGTGCATCTTCATATGCATCAACGCTTCGCTTGATGTAGGGACGAGGCTGCTCCCGCTTCTCCAGCAGCAGCTCAGCCGCTTGACGGCGCATCTGATTCAGCTCGCGCATCGGCACGATCAAATCGCCGCTGAGGTGAACTTCAAGCTCGGCCAGCTCGAAGACCGTACCTCCAAGCCGTCCGAATTGCTCCTGAAACAGCTCGACTGTCATCGGTCTCTTCTCCGCAGGAGCAAGCGGCAGCTCCGACTCTACGACTACGGTATGATTTGCCGTCACGTCAGTCCATACGCTCTTCAGCGGCTGCCCGGCGGCACCGGTCACCTTCACCTTGACGGGGAACACGCGGTAAGGCTTGTCCGTCTCGAACGACTGACGCATTCTTTTGTCCAGATGCGGGTCGTTCGTCTTCCAAATCCGATCACCGACATGCACACGGCTGAGATCAACATCGCTGCGACCCGGCACGATTTCGACCAGACCGCCAGGCGCTTCGCCCTCCAGCTTGACACCCTTACGGCGCAAGTCGTACACGCGTCCGCCCTCTTCCTTCTTCGTCGGATCGCCCGCATCGAAGCAAATCCCATCGCCCCGCTTCAGCGGCGCCTCCAGCTCGCACAATACGCCGTCCCGCAGCACCTGCTTCACGCGTCCCATGTAGACACCACGGCTTTTGGGGTATGTGCCCTCTACGAGCTGCTTATTGTCTGTCCCCTTCAGGAACCCGTGCGTAAAACCGCGCGAGAAGCTTTGCTCCAGCTCCCGCAGTTCCTCTTTAGTCGGCATCGGGTTCTCTCCGTCGAAGTACCGGTCTATCGCCTTGCGGTACTTCGAAACCACATTCGCCACGTACTCCGGGCTTTTCAACCGTCCTTCAATTTTGAAAGAAGTCACACCCGCTTCAATCAATTC
The DNA here is from genome assembly GCF_017833255.1 of Paenibacillus sp. PvR098. Classification (NCBI taxonomy): domain Bacteria; kingdom Bacillati; phylum Bacillota; class Bacilli; order Caryophanales; family Paenibacillaceae; genus Paenibacillus; species Paenibacillus sp. PvR098. The sequence goes on along the minus strand of NZ_JAFIBU010000001.1, from coordinate 3,413,356 downwards.
CGGTACCAGCTCGAGCGCCGCCAAATCCTTTGGCGACAGCAGATAAGCCACGTCCCCCATCGGTTTATGCTCCCCGTCCACCATCAGGTCGTAGGGAAGACGACAGGCTTGGGCGCATTCCCCGCGGTTAGCTGAACGTCCGCCCCACATTTCCGAGGTCAGGCATTGTCCTGAGTAGGATACGCAAAGTGCCCCGTGCACGAACACTTCCATCGGCAGTTTGGCTTGGTCCCCGATCTGCTTGATCTGCTTCAGATTGTTCTCCCGTCCGAGCACCACCCGTTCGATATCAAACGGCTTTGTGAATTCCACCGCCTCCGGCGAGGTGATCGTCATCTGCGTCGAGCCGTGAATCGGGAAATCCGGCGACAGCTCCCGAATCATCCGCACAAGACCCAAGTCCTGTACGATCACCGCATCCACGCCGGCATCGATGCACGCTTCGATCAGCGACTTGGCATCCTCCAGCTCTTCCTCAAACACCAGGATATTGAACGTCAAAAAGCCCTTGACCCCGTATCGGTGCAAGAAGGACATGATGTCCGGCAGCTCATCCGTATGAAAATTGTTCGCCCGGGCCCGGGCATTAAATTTTTCTACGCCGAAAAAGATGGCGTCGGCCCCATTCGCTACCGCCGCGCGCATACAATCCCAATCTCCCGCAGGCGCTAGCAGCTCTATATCTGATTTGCGAAGTTCGCTCATAGTTAATTCCTTCCTCCGAATAATATTGCCTTTTCTCTTCTAGTGTAACAGAAACGGACCCAAGGATAAAAGGTTACTCCATCCATGTCGGGTTGTGCTTCGCTTGCTCCACCTCGGAACGCCTCATCTATATGGCCGTTCATGCGCTGTACCGCAACAAGACGGTCCCGGCCCGCTCCCATGTGATTCCGGAGGCCTCGCGAACTCAGACTGCCGCTGTACTTGCCTGCAGGTCATAAGTTAACAAAGCCTTCTATCCATGCTATAATGTCAGGGTAATGCAACCCAGCAGTAATTGAGGGATTAATTTTGAACCAAATGAACCGGCGCAAAACTGTTGCTGCCATTCTGGGATTACTGGCGGTTATCATGACGCTCGCTTTGTTCACTGCGAACAAGGAGCTGAAGGTACGCATGTTGTACGCCACCCAAGGCGACGCTTACGATACCGCCGCTTACGGGCATTTACGGCAAACGCTTGTCGTGGGTCTTGAGCTGGACCGTTTGTCTTTGGACGAGCTAAGCGCACGAAAGCTCCGATCGTACGATACGATGGTTTTGGACCCGGCCCTGCATCAAACATTAACCGATCCGCAGCGTAAACTGCTGATGGAATATGTTGAAGCTGGCGGACATTTGTTCCTTGAAAATAGGTTTGCCGATGATTTTGAGCCCGCCTTCTTGGGAGCCAAGGAAATAGTGGAAGTGAAGGCGCCCGAGCGCAGCATGCTTCCTGTAAGCCCCGGTGCAACACTGTGGTCCTACCCGGAAACGGACATCAATCTGCAAGGCGTACAGCAGCTGATTCGGTCGTTTGCGGATACTTTCTTCCGGCATGATACGGAGGGCAGCTTGAGCCGATTCGCCTGGGGCAAAGGGATCATTCCTTCCACCGCGGAAACGCTCGTCTCGATGAACGGGACTTCCTTATACACGGTGAACCGGTACGGACGGGGCACCGTCTTTTTTTGCGGCACTTTGCTGCCGAACCGCTATTTTATCACGGGCTACGATTTGACCGGCGGCATGGACCCGAAGCTAGGCTTCGAGCAGCTCGCTGCGGAGACGAACGCGGCAAAGAAGGAGAAGCCCGGCGCACTGTATTTTGACCGGAACCAGCTGCCGCTGGAGCCGTATTTTCACTTTACGTTCGCAGCCGGAAATGCACTGCTGCGAAGCGAATACGCCGCCTTTGTCTCGAAAGTAAAGCTCGGATACAGCGTGAAAAAGACGCTCGGCCCCTACGGAAGACCGGCGATGGCGCATCAGAATCATTTTGAGGCCATGGAAGCGATTCGTGACGGAGAGGGCATCCAGTGGGCAGAGCTTCTGCGCAAGTACAACCAGATTCCTTCCTTCTCGCTCGTCCGCTCGGCATTCACATGGGGCCGATGGCAGGAGTCCGTGGTCGTCCATCTGAACACCGGCACGAACGAGAAGCCTGCGTTCGCCGGGGAGACGCCGAATTCGTTCTACTCCACCGGCAATCGGGTTATGGGCGAGGAAGGTCCGATCCGATTGGCGGCGTATCCGGAGTACCGTTCACTTGGAGACCCGATTACGCTGCCTTACCGCGCGGTTCCGGCGCTAACTGATCTGGACGGCGACGGAACCGTCGACCTTATCGTCGGCTCGGCCGACGGCAGCGTGTACGCATACCCGGGAACGAAGGCTTCAGACGAAGCTTATGCCGGCCAGCAGCTAACGGAGAGCATGAAGCCGCCCGCAGCCTTCGGGAAGCGGACGCCTGTGCGGCTCGAGACCGGAGAGCCGCTGAAGGTCGGTTCGTACGCCAGCGTCGCGGCGGCGGACCTGAATGCCGACGGCCGGCCGGACCTGTTGATCGGCCGGCCGGATGGCACGCTCGCAGCCGCCTACGGCACCGCCGACGGGACGTTCACGGTGCCCGCCGCGCTGCTGGCAGGCGGGCAGCCTGTGCGCGCCACCGCACCGCTGGCGGCAGCTGTGGGCGACGTCACCGGAGACGGCGTTCCCGATCTCGTGGTCGGGGATGGCGGCGGCCAGGTGACGCTGTACCGCGGCGAGCGGGGCGCCGGAGGCGCGCTCGCCTTTGCTTCTGGCGCGGCGCAGTTCAAGCTGCCCGCGCCGTTCGCGTCCCCGTCCATCCGGGACATGGACGGGGACGGCAAGGCCGACCTCGTCGTCGGCGGCCTGGAAGGCGACCTGCGCGTGTACTTGCAGCAGGAGTCGAATATTAGCCAGCTAGATTGGCTCGACAGCGGCCTCATCGAGGCCGCCTCGACGAACCAGCTCGGCAGCCGCTCCCTTGTCGGCGGACACAGCTCCGTCCCGCTCTGGTACGACCTGAACGGGGACGGGCGCGACGATCTGATCGTCGGACAGCTGGAATTCGGCATGGCGTCGCCAATCGACGATCCGAAGTTCCCTTACACAGATCAACTAAGCGAATTTATTCGATATAGTGAGAAACATCATTTAGAATTGTATCCGCACATTTTCGTGCATAACTTTACAAGCGACGCGCAGGAGAAACAGGAGATCGCCCTGCACCGGCAGGCGTTCGACAAGCTCGGCATCCCTTGGGCGCTGACGGGCACGAACCAGCATACCTGGCGCATCAACTATCCGGATCGCACCCAAACGCTGCGAAACGAGCGGGAAGCGAATATTTGGTTTAACTTTGGCTTCAAGCCTTCGTATGCGAAGGCCGACCCAAGACTTGGCGTTGAGTATCATTGGGGATTGCCGTTTCTAATGACGGACGCGGCAGGAGAACCTGAGCTGAAACAACCGATGATGCTGTATACGCCTGCACCGGTGCTGCGAACAAATCCGCAGTATTCCACGAAGGATCTTTTCGAAGCTTACGCGGCAATGGATTTGCCGATCGATTATTTCGAGCATATCGAGTATCATTTTCCGACACGTGTTCCAGAGCTTTTGGAGTTTGTCCGCTACTTGGACAAGCTGCGCAATGATTACAGTTATAACTTTATGACCGAAACGCAGATGGCCCGTTCTTTCCTGAACGCCATGACGACCCGTGTTGAGCTCGAACGGCCATGGCGCACTGTTGTCACGGACCGGCTGAGGAAGATGCTCAGCATGGATGTAGAGCCCGGCTTCCGCGTGAAAACAATCACCGGCGAGGTGCCCGAACACGCTGCCGAATATATCGGCACCCTCGGCCTCACGGTCGAGCTAGGTCAGCCCTACGCGGACAAGCAAGCGGTGACTGACGCCGATGTACACGATACTCACAATGGCAAGCTGTATTTCGGGGCACCGCAAACAACAGCGGTCCGGTTCGTGACGCAAGACCGGGCAAACGCCCTCAAAGCCGAGCCTCATCTGCTGCGTTCGAACGTGCCTTACGAGCTGGAGAAATCAGGCGAACGCTGGATTTTGAATCTCAACGCCCCTGGCATGCAGCAGATTCAGCTGTGGAGTCCGCAGCCGGTGACGTTCTCGGGTCCGGATCTAAAGGTAGACCGGGATGATGCGGGCATGACCTATACGGTCACCCACTTTGGCGACCCCGTCGCTATTGATATCACTTACGGGCGCTAGGAGCCCGTTTGACGTTATTTCATATCCATTAAGGAGGCTTTACCCATGCAGGAAGTGTTAGAGCAGCTGGAAGCGCACATTAAGAGCCGCTACGAAATTGAAGAAGACGATGAAGACTTTACGATGGATGTCCACCTGTTCGACTATGGATATATCGATTCCTTCGGAGCAACCGCTCTGATCGCGCATATCGAGAAAACCTACGGAATTCAAGTGACAAATCAGGATTTGATGATGTATCCGCTGAACACCGTTCGCGAAATTGCTGCATTTATTCAGAACAAAAAGGGGAATTAAGAACAATGGAGTGTATTGTATCTCTGGAGCATCTTGCCCCCAGCCAGCATGGACAGTTAAAATACGCAGCCGCCTTCATCGATGAAACGATCACCGACATTCGAATTGAATCCGACCGGATTCATATCGTTCACGAATCTCCCAAAGGCAACGCAGCCATCGAGGAACGGGTGCATAAGCTGATCGACCGCTTCTCTCAAGGCGACTTTGGCTTTAAGGAGAACATTCTGTTCGAGCATAAAGCGGACACCCCTTACGAGGGAGATATCATTGCCGAGCTTGTTGATCGTAAAATCATCAAGGTGCTGGAGCCCGGCTTGTTTATTTTCCGCGAGCCGTTCTCGAGCCTGATGCGCTTTTTCGATTACAGCTTCATGACCAAAGTCGCGGGACGCTTCGAGGGCGTAAAGGAGGAGCATTACCCTGCCGTCATTCACAGTGAGACGCTGAACAAAACTAACCATTTCACCTCATTCCCGGAGCACATCCATTTCCTCACGCATTTGCGTGAAGACCTGGATATCATCGAATCGTTCTCTCAGTCGATCCGCGAGGCGGGCGGGTGGAAGCAGGATCAAACGCTCGATTTGAACGCCAATATGCCTACGCCGAAGTTCACGATGAATCCGTCCACGTGCTATCACTGCTACGAGGGATTACAGAATGAAACGCTGGAGGGCGACGGCGTGATCGTCGCTGCCATCTCGAAGTGCCACCGCTTCGAATCACGCAACCACAGTGACTTTGGACGTCTGCTTGATTTCAGCATGCGCGAGATCATTTTCGTAGGAAAGCCTGATTTCGTGAAGGAAAACCGTCTTCGCGCCATCGAATACCTGAAGGAGCTGGCGGTGGAATGGAATGTGGACAGCGTGCTGGAGATTGCTAATGATCCATTCTTTACAAACGATTTTCAAGTTAAAGCATCCTTCCAACGCAATCAAGAAATGAAATACGAGCTTCGCCTGACGATCCCGAACATTAAGAAATCCATCGCCTGCAGCTCGGTAAATTTCCACAGCAATACGTTTGGCAATGCCTTTAACATCAAGTTTGGTAAACGTAACGCCGTAACGGGCTGCGTCGGTTTCGGTATCGAGCGCTGGACCTTCGCATTCCTGGCGCAGTACGGACTGGACGAAACGAAGTGGCCTGCATCGTTTCGTGAGCAGTACCACGCTTGGCAGCAAAAGTCACTCTAATCCACGGTCAGCTCACGAAAATAAGTACCTGTAAGGTGCTTATTTTCGTGATGAGGCCGTTTTGAATCCATAACGGAATGTAAGGTCGGGTGCCTCTCAACTACGCTGCAGCTTTATACTGCTTTGGTCCCCGTTGGCAGCGCCATTCGATCCGTTTTGTGTAACAACAATAGCTTTAACCTTAATTGAAAGCCTACTCATTCTTTTATAAAGTGTGGTTTAAACCCATATGATCGCTTTTATCCGTAAAAACAGCTTTGTGCTGCTGCTTCTGGCTGCTTTCGTGCTGTCGGACGTTCTCATCAGCTGGTGGGATCCGATGGCATCGTCGCGGCGTTTTTATAAAAATGACTTTACGAAGACGCTCTATCACCATAATTGGGTCGACCGTGGTCCCGTTTTTTACGGCAACTCGGCCGTGACGGGAGCTTATATCGAAACTGAATCAAACTCCAAGCTGGTTGACATGGGCCTCTCCTACGGGAAGCTCACAGATTTGAAGGCTATACTGGAGCGGCAGCTTTACCATGTGGAAGACGAGCTCGTCGTCGGCATAGATGTCCATACGATGATTGACAGCCTCGAGACGGATCCCACCTACCAATGGTTCAAGCCATGGTACCAGCCTTATGTCTACACATACCGCGACTACTTTCGAGATTCCGGCGTGGAGTTCGTCGGTCAGCTGTACAAAGGCATGATCGAGCTGGATCGCACCGAGCTGCTGACTTACAAGCCGCGGTGGATCGACAAGCAACTTTACTTCGGGCACTTACCCGATGAGGAGCTCCGCAAAAAGTGGGATGACTACGAGCGCAGGTTCGGCTGGATGTCCCAGCACGATTATAAAGACAACCTGCAGGCACTGAATTGGATCATCGATTATTGCAAGGAAAGACAGCTCCCGCTGCGTGTCATATGGATGCCTTGGAATCCGGATTATAAGCTGCCGGGCTATATGCCTGGGCTAAAAAAAGACGTCAATGCAAGGTTGAACGACGCGGGAGTACCCGTACTCGACACGCTGTTGACGTATAACCCGAAGTATTTTCACGATCTCGTACATTTGAGCCGCCAAGAAGGCGCTCCCGTATTTACGAAGGAGGTGGATGCATGGCTCGCTTCGCTCGCAAACTCATCGAAGTGATCGTGTATCTCGCCATGCTCATCATGGTGCTCATTTATTTTACCGGCAAAGGGCTGTTCATTTACGAAGGGTTCTGATTTTGGAGGCGTCATGTTATGTGGTATTTGAATATGAACGCGGTCATGGCCATGACCGGCATGGTACTTGTGCTCGCCCTTACCCGCCGCTGGCCTAACAACAAGCGCTTGCTGCTGCTCGCGTTCAATCTGTGCTTTTTGCTGGTGTTCAGTGAAAAGCTGTTTTTCTTCTATCTGGCCTACACGTCGCTCAATTACTTAGCCTTCTTGTTTTTGTGCCATACAAGGCGCTTTCGCAAAGGCTGGTTTATTACGCTGATCGGCGCTAATGTCGCGGCTGTGTCCACACTGCGCTTGTTCGGCATGGAAGTGTTTACGAATCCGCTGTTTGACGCAGTCATGGTGCTCGGCTTGATCTACAATGTCCTGAAGGTCATCGACGCGCTCTATTTCGCCTACTTCTTCGGTAAAGACGCTCGCACGCCAGTTTTGGACTATTTCAACTATATTTTATTTATTCCAACCTTCACATCTGGTCCGATTCTGAAATTCCGCGACTTTATGGCGGACACGAAGCAGCCATACCAATTAAACGCTGTACAGACCGAACAAGCCGTTAAAAGGATCATTCTGGGCATGTTCAAAAAGATCGTACTCGTCACTTGGATGATGGACGTGTTCAATCAAGTTTCTCAGCAGCCGGAGCTGCATACGCATCAGTCTCTCTTTCTGATGGTCTGGTTTTATGCGCTCATCTTTTTCGATTTCTCCGGCTATTCCGATATTGCGGTGGGCTTCGGACGGCTGATGGGCTACAACATTCCCGAAAACTTCAAAAAGCCATTCTCGTCCCCTACCCTGACGCAGTATTGGCGCAACTGGCACGCCACGCTCGGCGATTGGTTCCGCGACCATATCTTTATCTTCTTCTCGCGGCAAACGCCCACCAAATGGACTGCAGCAGGCTTATCCGTACTAATTATGGTGCTGATCGGCTTATGGCACGGATTCACTTGGTTGTATCTGCTCTGGGGCGTGTATCACGGTGTTCTGCTTGCACTGGAGAATCTGCTTGGACGCTCTACGGTCAACAAGAAAAAAGTATCCCGCACTCATTTTTACTTCCGCTGTGCGCTGACGCAATTGTTCGTCACTGCGGCCGTGATCGTGTATGGCGGCAGCGAAGAAACGGTAGTTCACATTTATCGCGGCCTCATCAATTGGCCGTTCTGAACGTAAGAAAGCAGCGTCCCGTTAGAGCGGGCGCTGCTTCTTTGTATAACCTCCATGACGTTCAGCTTGCATCCGATTGCTGCCGAGGCCTTTCGTTCGTTTCTTGCATCTGCGCAGAAACGGCAGAGCACTGAAGCTGATTCGCCGAAGAGGTAATAAATACATCGCCTAAGTACTGGTACACATTGTTTCCGTCTCTTTTGTACACATTGACGTTACCGTTCTTTACATTAATGTTCAATGAAAGCTGATCGGGCAATTCCACCAAGCAGTGAGACTTTTTGAAGCTGATTGGGAAGCGAAGCCATGTCCCGGCAACCGTTTCAACGATTTGAGTATCTTTGTTCATCATTAGTTCCGCCTTTCCTTCAAGTAATCAACCCGATGATTACGAAACATCTTTTATATTAAACTAACCCGCACGCAAAGAATCAGGAACGCTGTAAATTTTTTTGTCGAAAGTATTTTTTATACTGTAAATGTTTTATAGTTATGCTTTGATCCATTAGTGGCAATGGTTTCAAGTTCATCATTCAGATTTTGAGTTAACCGCATTGAATGATATAATTTGGTTGGACCGTTATTTGTACACGCGTTCATTTCCATTATTTATCGGAGGTGTCCCATGAAATTAGGCGTTTTTACGGTATTGTTCCAGCAAAAGCCTTTGGAAGAAGCTTTGGATTACATTGCAGCTCAAGGCCTTGAGGCTGTAGAAATCGGTACGGGCGGATATCCCGGTAACGCTCACTGCAATCCGGATGTGCTGCTAAACGACGACAGCAAGTTAAAGGAATTCAAAAAAGCGGTGGAATCCCGCGGACTCATCATTAGTGCTTTAAGCTGCCATGCGAATCCCTTGCATCCGCAAAAAGCGATTTCCAAGGCAGATCATGAAGCGATCCTCAAAACCGTTGATCTCGCGCAAAAACTCGAGGTCCCGGTCGTCAATACATTCTCCGGATGCCCTGGTGATTCCGAGCACTCCAAGTATCCGAACTGGCCGGTTGCTCCATGGCCGCCGGATTTCCAAGAAATTCTCGACTGGCAGTGGGCCAACAAAGTCATTCCGTATTGGACCGAAACCGGCAAGTATGCTTCCGATCGAGGCATCAAGTTTGGTCTCGAGCTGCACGGCGGCTTCTCCGTACATACCCCTGCCACGCTGCTCCGTCTTCGCGAAGCCGCAGGCGACGTCATTGGAGCAAACCTGGATCCAAGCCATATGTGGTGGCAGGGCATCGATCCTGTCCAAGCCGTACAAATTCTTGGGCGTGCAGGCGCTATACATCATTTCCATGCTAAGGATACAACGATTGACCCGATTAACGTCAACCGCTACGGCTTAACCGATATGCAGCCTTACACGAACATGCTGGACCGTGCTTGGCAGTTCCGTACGGTTGGATACGGTCACGACGTTAAAACTTGGGCTGACATCATCAGCGCACTTCGTCTCACTGGCTACGATTATGTGGTGAGTATCGAGCATGAGGACGGCCTGATGTCGATAGAGGAAGGCTTCACTAAAGCTGTCCAAAATCTGCAGCAGGTTCTGATCAAAGAACCGCTCGGCGAGATGTGGTGGGCATAAAGTAAAAAGGGTTACGGCTTCTGCAGCAAGCAGAGGCCGTAACCCTTTTTACATGAGCGCGAAGGTATAAAAAACAAAAAAACAGTGCCTCAGCACTGCCTTTTCCACGTCTCTATTTATGTTTGTGAAACGTATACTTACAGTTTACCCATCCAGCCCATGATCATGACAACGACCATAGTTAAAAAAACCAGCAAGCTTACGATAGCGAAACCGATGGCAAACGGATTCTTCTTAGGTGCAGCGAGCAGACGCATCAAGCCAATGGCAATAACGATCGTAAACAATATTACGAACGGATCGAAACCGGTAAATTTGCTTGCTGTAGCTGCTGCCTCTTCAGCCAAAAACATGGAGAGACCTCCTTCAATATACAAAAATGCTTAGTTTCTATCTTATCTTGACTCGTCCGGATGTGCAAGCGATTTATCCGTAGAGCCTTTTACAAATGGCATAAAAGCCCCCAAATGTAACAAGATTGTCAAGTTTTTCATTGGTATAACCGAATTCAATTTTTAATATAACAAATTCTTATAAAGCTGTATCCCGATACGATTTACGTACCGCACCAAAAGTGGTAAGATGATTATAGTTTTTTCATACTAAATTAATCGGAATTTCTTCAATAGGTTAGGGAGGGCATTACACTATGGCATATGAAGCCATTTGGGCATCCGATACGTCCAAGCTGAACAAGATGGAGATCGCGAAGCTGGAAAAAGACGGCCTCGACGTCATTCGCACCATTATCGAAAAATACGCTAACGAGGGCTACGATTCCATTACTGAAGACGACATGAACCGTTTCAAATGGGCCGGCGTATACGAACAAAAACCAAAAGACGGTCACTTTATGATGCGCGTGCGTATTAACTCCGGCGTGATGACTGCCGATCAAGCTCGTGCCATTGCTGGTATCGCGAAAGACTATGGACGTGACCTGATGGACGTGACCACGCGCCAAGCAATTCAGTTCCACTGGTTGCGTGTAGAAAACCTGCCTGACATTTTCAACCGTTTGGAAAAGGTAGGCTTGTATTCCTACGAAGCATGCGGCGACTGCCCTCGTACAGTAGTAGGAAATCCACTCGCCGATATTGACCGGGATGAGTTAATGGATACGACGGCTCTCGTAAATCAAGTGAACGATTTCTTCTTGATGAATCGTGATTTCTCGAACCTTCCACGTAAATATAAAATGTCCATTTCTTCTAATATTTATAACTCCGGTCATGCTGAAATTCAATGCTTGGCGTTCACGCCGGCAACGAAAGTGATCAACGGTCAAGAAGTCATCGGCTTCCATGTGTGGGTTGGCGGCGGTCTGTCTGCAAAACCTCATCTGGCGAAGCAGCTCGATATGTTCGTTCGTCCTGAGGAAGTTCTGAAGGTGGCAACAGGCGTTACCACGATCTTCCGCGACTACGGATACCGTGAAAAAAGACATCATGCACGTCTGAAGTTCCTGGTTGCAGATTGGGGTCCAGAGAAGTTCAAAGATAAACTGATCGAGCTGATCGGCGATATGCCATCCCTCGGTGAAGACAAAACCGTGGGCTGGAAGGCTGCTTACTTCGACGGAGTTCATCCTCAGAAACAAGCTGGCTTGAACTATGTTGGTTTGAGCCTTCCAGTAGGCCGTTTAAGCGGTGAAGAATTCGCTGAGCTTGCCCGGATCGCAGATGCTTATGGCGACGGTCATATTCGTACCACCGTTTCCCAAAACATCATCATCTCCGGTGTCAAAGACGACAACGTGGATAAGGTGTTGGCCGAGAAGGTCCTTGAACGTCTGACGCCAAACCCGAACCATTTCATATCCCGTACGGTTTCCTGTACAGGGAACGAGTTCTGCAACCTCGCGGTGGTAGAAACTAAGGAAAGAGCTATTCGTGTAGCTGAGTATCTTGATTCCAAAGTTGAGCTGGACGAAGAAATTCGCATCCACTTCATCGGTTGTCCGAACGCCTGTGGCCAGAAGCAGATTGCAGACATCGGTCTGCAGGGTGCCTTGATCAAAACTCCAGAAGGCATGGTTGACGCATTTGACATCGCCGTTGGCGGTATCCTCGGACCTGGAGCCAAGTTCAATGAGCCGATTAAAGGCCGCGTGAAAGGCGACCAAGTGGCACCTGTTCTGGAGCAGTTGATTTTGTACTATAAAGAAAACCGCAGCCCGGAAGAAACGTTCCATCAGTTTGTTAACCGTGTTGGTGTTCCGGCTTTCCAAGATAAGTTGACATCCATTTTGGCTGCTTCTTAATTTATACAATCCACACAATGAAATGAATTAAAGCCGGCTGGTGGGGACTCCCCGCCAACCGGCTTTTTAGTTTACTTTGAATTGTTTATTCAAGCAGCACTACAAAAAGGGCTGACCGTTTAAGTGAGCATTTCGCTTAAATGGTCAGCCCCTTACTGTCATCTATCCTCGATAAATCGGTCCAGTAGAATCGTTACACCACTGCGTCTTCCATCTCTTTCAACCGCTGACGGTAATCCTTCGAACGGGATGTGTCACGTTCAAGAATCGGTTTTAAATACTTACCCGTGTAGGACCCTTCCACTTTCACGACGTCCTCCGGTGTACCGGTGGCTACAATGCTTCCACCGCGATTCCCGCCATCAGGTCCGAGGTCAATGATATAATCGGCCGTCTTGATCACATCAAGATTGTGTTCGATCACAAGTACGGAATCGCCGTTCTCCACTAATCGGTGAAGCACTTTAAGCAGACGGTCTATATCATGGATATGCAGGCCTGTTGTCGGTTCATCGAGAATATAGATCGTCTTACCGGTGCTCCGGCGGTACAGCTCCGCAGCGAGCTTCACACGCTGCGCTTCGCCCCCGGAAAGCGTCGTGGCAGGCTGTCCAAGGTTCATATAACCAAGTCCGACATCAAGCAATGTAGAAAGCTTTCGGTGAATACGCGGAATATTCTTGAAGAACTCGCAAGCATCCTCAAGGGTCATCTCGAGTACATCCGAGATATTCTTCCCCTTATACTTGACCTCCAGCGTTTCCCGGTTGTATCGCTTGCCCTTGCACACCTCGCACGGAACATAAACATCCGGCAGGAAGTGCATTTCGATCTTGATAATCCCGTCACCGCGACAAGCCTCGCACCGTCCACCCTTCACATTGAAGCTGAAGCGGCCTTTCTTGTAGCCTCGTACCTTCGCCTCGTTCGTTGCCGAGAAAACATCGCGAATATCGTCAAACACGCCGGTGTACGTAGCCGGGTTGGAACGGGGGGTCCGCCCGATTGGCGATTGGTCGATATCAATGACTTTATCGACATGCTCCAGCCCTTTGAATTCCTTATATTCTCCCGGGCGCACTTTGGCGCCGTTCAGTTCTTTAGCTAAGGTTTTGTATAAAATCTCATTGATCAACGTACTCTTGCCCGAACCGGAAACGCCTGTTACACATCCAAACACGCCAAGCGGAATCTTGACGTTCACACCCCGCAGGTTATTTTCTTTGGCGCCGCGAATTTCCAGCCACTTGCCGTTAGGCTTACGCCGCTCCGCAGCTACCGGAATAAACTTACGGCCGCTCAAGTATTGTCCGGTCAAGGAATTTGAATCCTCCATGATCTCTTTCGGCGTGCCCTGAGAAATAACCCTGCCTCCGTGAATACCGGCCCCCGGTCCGATGTCGATGATATAATCCGCCGCCAGCATCGTGTCCTCATCATGCTCAACGACGATCAACGTATTGCCAAGGTCGCGCATATGCTCCAGTGTCATAATCAATCGTTCATTGTCCCTCTGGTGCAAACCGATGCTCGGTTCATCCAGAATGTACAGCACACCCATCAAGCTGGAACCAATTTGTGTAGCCAGACGGATCCGCTGCGCTTCCCCGCCGGATAAGGTTCCCGCCGCCCGATGCAGCGTTAAATAATCCAGCCCTACATTCACCAAGAATCCGAGCCTTGCTCTGATTTCCTTCAGGATCAGGTGTGCGATTTGCGCCTCACGATCGGTCAGAGTAAGCGAATCAAACCACTCCTGAGCATCGCCGATGGATAAGGAGGTGACATGGGCAATGTTTCTAGAATTAATGATTACCGCTAGTGATTCGGGTTTTAATCGATGCCCTTTACACTTGCCGCAAGCCTTAGCACTCATGTAGGTTTCAATATGCTCACGTATGCCGTCGGAGAACGTCTCCCGATAACGTCGCTCCAGGTTGTTCACGATACCCTCAAAAGCAACCATGGCCTCTTTCTTGTGGCCAAAATCGTTCTCATAGCGGAAGCGCACCTTCTCGCCACCCGTACCGTACAGCAGCTTCTGCATCTGTTCTTTGGTCAGCTCGGATACCGGCTTATCCTGAGGGATTCCATAATGCTCACATACCGCTGCCAGAAACTGCGGGTAGTAGTTGGAGGTGCTTCCAGCCCAAGCCTCGAAAGCCCCTTTGTCAATCGCCAGCTTCGGATTGGGAATGAGCATCTCCGGGTCAACGACCATCCTTTGACCGAGACCGTCGCATTCAGGACAAGCTCCAAATGGACTGTTAAACGAGAACATCCGCGGTGCCAGCTCCTCAATGCTAAAACCGCATTCAGGGCATGCTAAATTCTGGCTGAACAAGAGCTCCTCCTGCTCCATGACATCCACAATAACGCGGCCTTCTGCCAGCTTCAATGCGGTCTCCAATGAGTCAGCCAAACGGGTCTGAATGTCAGCCTTTACCACAATCCGGTCGACAACCACTTCAATGCTGTGTTTCTTATTCTTCTCTAGTGTAATTGTTTCTGACAATTCCCGGATTTCGCCATTAACCCGAACACGGACAAAGCCCTGCTTCTGAATCTCCGCAAACAGCTTCGCATGCTCGCCTTTTCGTCCAGAAATAATCGGCGCCAAAATTTGCAGCTTCGTTCTCTCTGGATATTCCATAATCCGATCGACCATTTGTTCGACCGTTTGCGAAGTAATCTCAATATGATGCTCCGGGCAATGCGGCCGTCCAATACGGGCAAACAGCAAGCGAAGATAATCATAGATTTCCGTTACCGTTCCAACCGTGGAGCGCGGATTACGGCTCGTCGTTTTCTGGTCGATCGAAATGGCGGGGGACAGTCCTTCGATCGAATCCACATCCGGCTTGTCCATCTGACCTAGAAACTGCCGCGCATAGGCGGACAGAGACTCTACATACCGTCTCTGTCCTTCAGCATAAATCGTATCAAATGCCAACGATGATTTGCCCGAGCCGCTGAGCCCCGTAAGCACAACGAACTTATCCCGCGGTATGGTGACGTCGATATTTTTTAAATTATGCGCTCTCGCGCCTTTAATGATGATGTTGTCTCTGGCCACGCGCCTTTTCACCCTTCCCTTCGTTACAGCTCCGCCTTCAGCTCAAGCACAGCATCGCGCAGCTCCGCAGCGCGTTCGAACTGCAGATTTTTGGCTGCATCCTTCATTTCCTTCTCTAAGCGTTCGATCAAGGACAACCGGTCCTTCTTGGACATCTTGGTCTGCTTAACCTCCGCCAAGTATTCCGTCTTCTGTTCGGCAACCTTCGTCGCTTCAATCACATCGCGCACTTTCTTCTGTATCGTCTGCGGCGTAATGCCGTGTTTTTCATTGTAAGCCATCTGGATGCTTCGGCGTCGATTGGTTTCATCCAACGCTTTAGCCATCGAATCGGTGATCTTATCGCCGTACATGATTACGCGGCCATTTGAGTTCCGCGCCGCCCGCCCGATTGTCTGAATAAGCGACCGCTCGGAACGAAGAAAGCCTTCCTTATCCGCGTCGAGTATCGTCACAAGGGAGACTTCAGGAAGATCAAGACCTTCACGCAGAAGGTTGATCCCTACCAGTACATGAAATACACCAAGCCGCAGTTCCCGTAAAATCTGCATCCGCTCCAACGTCTTGATATCTGAGTGAAGGTAGCGAACCTTAATGCCGATTTCCTTGAAATAGTCGGTTAAATCTTCCGCCATCTTCTTGGTCAGCGTCGTCACCAGCACGCGTTCGTCCTTCTTGATGCGATCTTGAATTTCTCCAAGCAGATCGTCGATTTGTCCCTTTGTAGGCCTTACCTCGATCTCCGGATCAATCAGGCCTGTTGGCCGAATGATCTGCTCCACCATCTGCGGGCAGTGTTCGATTTCGTAGGGTCCGGGCGTGGCGGAGATATATACGATTTGATTGATTTTTTGCTCGAATTCCTCAAACCGGAGCGGCCGGTTATCCAGCGCCGATGGCAGACGGAAGCCATGATCCACCAGCACTTCCTTACGTGCGCGGTCGCCATTGTACATGGCGCGAATCTGTGGCAGAGAGACATGCGATTCATCGACAAGGATCAGCAGATCGTCCGGAAAATAATCCAACAAAGTGTACGGCGTGGCTCCGCGTTCGCGAAACGTCAGCGGTCCCGAATAGTTCTCGATGCCCGAGCAGAACCCCATCTCCTGCATCATCTCTATGTCATAGCGCGTCCGCTGCTCCAACCGCTGGGCCTCCAGCAGCTTCCCCTGTTCCCTCAGCTCGGCGAGCCGCTCCTCCAGCTCCCGCTCGATATTGACAAGCGCCCGCTTCATCGTATCCTCGTGGGTTACGAAGTGGGAAGCCGGGAAGATCGCGATATGATCCCTCTGACCGATAATCTCTCCGGTCAGCACATCAATCTCCGTAATTCGTTCGATCTCATCCCCAAACAGCTCAACGCGAACCGCCTGCTCCCCGTGCGAAGCCGGAAAGATTTCAATGACGTCACCGCGGACGCGGAAGGTGCCGCGAACAAAGTTCATATCATTTCTTTGATATTGAATGTCAATCAGCCGATGCAAAATTTCATTGCGGGATCGTTCCATCCCTACGCGCAGCGAAAGCACCAAATCACGGTACTCCATCGGCGAACCCAGGCCGTAAATACAAGACACACTGGCCACGATGATGACATCCCTGCGCTCGAACAAAGAGCTCGTTGCGGAATGCCGCAGCTTATCGATTTCTTCGTTAATGCTGGAATCTTTCTCAATGTAGGTGTCAGACGACGGAATATACGCCTCCGGCTGATAATAATCATAATAACTTACAAAATACGATACTGCATTATTCGGAAAAAACTCTTGAAGCTCGCTGCACAGCTGTGCAGCGAGCGTCTTATTGTGAGCGATCAGCAGTGTCGGCCGGTTCAACTGAGCGATGACATGCGCTGCCGTAAAGGTTTTGCCCGTGCCCGTCGCGCCAAGCAGAGCCTGATGCCTCTGGCCGGAACGTATACTCTCCACCAATCGTTTGATCGCTTCCGGCTGGTCGCCTTGAGGCACGTAATCCGACACCAGCTCAAATTTCTTATCGCTTACTACTACCTCGTTCATCTCATCACCCGTTCATAGTAAGAGTTTTCATATAAACTTTTATTTATCTGCTTCCGATTAAATATATATGCATCAAACGCGCACTTTCGACTTCGTCCGACTATTTTTTACTTATAGGAATATTTGTTCCCATATATTATACCTTTTTTCTCTCTTTGTTGCAAATGACTCCCATTTCTCTTTTAATATAATGAGACGTTTGCACAGGGAGCAGACTTAGGCCGCATATCTATTATACAAGAAAATCTAGGGGTGGAACCAACATTGGATATAACTACAATTCTTGGAATTCTCATTGGTATAGGAGCACTGATCGGAGGTTACGTTTGGGACGGTGGACACTTAAAAGCATTGTTTGTTCCAAGTGCCGCGTTAATTGTTTTCGGGGGAACGATCGGCGCGGTTGTGGTCAGCTTTCCAAAGTCCCAGCTCAAGCAAATCAGCAGCGCACTGAAGTTGGCATTCCAAGAGTCCAAGAGAGATTCCTCTATCGTCATTGAAGAACTGGTCGACATGTCTACCACTGCCCGAAGGGAAGGAGTACTTTCCTTAGAACAGCGAGCGTTGGAACATCCCGACGCGTTTCTGAGAGAAGGTCTGGTGATGGTTGTCGACGGAACGGATCCGGAATTAACAAAGCAAATTCTCGAGCTGGAAATCGACGCGCTGGAGAATCGCCATGAAGGCTGGGCTAAAATCTTCGAATCGGCGGGTGGCTTTGCCCCAACTATGGGAATCATCGGTACGGTGATGGGGCTTATTCACGTCCTCGGAAACTTATCCGACCCGGGTTCGCTTGGTCCTTCGATCGCCGTGGCATTCTCCGCTACGTTATATGGAGTCGGTTCGGCTAACGTCATTTATTTACCGATAGCAAGCAAAATTAAAATTCGCAGTAAGGAGACCATAGCCGAAATGGAAATGATGCTCGAGGGCATCCTGGCGCTTCAAGCCGGCGAAAACCCTCAGCTCATCAAGAAAAAGCTGTACTCCTTCCTTCATCAGGAACAAAAAACAGTTGAAGGCGCAGGTGAGGCCGATGGCGAGGAGAAATAAACGTAAGGTCTATGCGCCGCACGAAAATCATGAGCGCTGGTTGATTACTTACGCCGATTTGATTACGCTGCTGCTGATCTTCTTCGTCGTCATGTACGCCATGAGTAAAATCGATGTTCAGAAGTATGAAGTATTGTCCCAATCGCTGAAATCGGAATTTCTGAAACCCGACTCCATCATGCAGCAAGGTGAAGGTATAATGGGAGGGACGAACCCGACTAAGGGTGATGAGACAAAGACCGAACCGCAGGGGCAAGAAGAACAGCAGCTCGAAAATTTACTGGAGCAAATTCAAGCCTACATCAAGCAGAATCAGCTTCAGGCTCAAGTCTCTGCTGCAAATACCCCTCGCGGGGTCGCCATTACGCTAAACGACCTGTTCTTGTTCGATTTGGGTAATGCCGAACTCAAGCCCGACGCGTTCCCGATCTTGAATCAGCTTGCAACGCTATTCCCTTCACTGGATGCGACCATCAGCATTGAAGGACATACGGACAATCTGCCGCTCGCAACCGGTTCTGTCTTTCGGGATAATTGGGGCTTATCCCAAGCCCGATCGTTATCTGTCCTGAGGTATTTCGTCAGTACCGCACAGTTTGATCAAAGGAAGTTCATTTCGACTTCATTTGCAGATACCCGTCCGGTAGCGGAAAACAACACTCCAGAGAATCGGTCCAAAAACCGACGCGTCGAAATCGTCGTGCTGCGGGAGAGCTCAAACCCTTAAAACCTCGAAGATAACCCCAAAAGGCGTCTCCAATCCCTGATGTAACAGTGGACTGGAGACGCCTTTCTCATGTGTTACTTCTTACTTACATCGACTTCGACCCCGGTTTGTTGTTCTTGAGTCCTATAAGCCTTCGGCTTAAGTAAGCCCAGATCGAAGTCTGCTTTTCCTCCGCGAAGTGCAGCGCATCCTGATCGGGTGCCAGAATGATTCCCAGCTGATGATGATCCCCAAAAAACACCGCCCGTTTCAAAAATTTGCTTTCTCCCGCCAAATTCAGCACCTCCAGCTTACAAAAGGCGGAATTCTGCTGCATTGCCAGATGAAGCTCCTGTTTGGTCCGTACGCGCACGCCGTTGATTTTATGCAGCGTCTCGCCAACTACAAGTCCAAGCTCCTCTGCCGGACTTCCAGGGAGAATACCTAATATATACAGTCCTTTATCTCCGTGCACATATATAGGAATTCGTCTGGCTTCATCCCAGCGGCTATAGACGATCATCGCTTCGTGCATGACGATGCACAGCAAGCACGCGACAAATGTGAGCCAAGGCCATAAGGCGGCCATTACCGCAAACAACAGCAGTACCCCAGAATATAGCACAAGCCAATTCGAGCTGATCCTAACCTTCTCCTTCGGAAGCCTCGACATCGTCATTTCCGAAAAACCGATCATAACGGGAAAACCGATGATCGTCCAACCGCTGCTCCACAAATCTCCTCCTAGCAGCGGCGTCCACGGAAGCGGCACGCCACCGCTGTTTTGTATGGGAACGAGAAGGAACAGCGCCACCGGCCAAAACCCTTGAAGCTGATATCCCCCGACAATTTTGCCCCGCTTGCTCTCAAAGAACATCGGCGTACCGAACCTGGGCCCCTGCCCGCGAATAAGCATGGCCTCCACCAAATGGAGTATGGCCGTAAGTGCTAGCAAGGAAGGCATATTCAACGCGAGCAGAGGCTTAGTTATCCAAGCCCAAGCTGCGCCGCCGTCCTGCAAAGCCGGAACCGCAAGCACAATCGCCTGAAGGATGCCGATGATGCCGACAGCATAAGCCCAACACAAAAACCTCACGCGAATCCATATCAACAGCAAAGAAATAATCCACAGCAGCAGCACGGCTTCGGGCTCGATCGTTGCGCCCACTCCCGCCATGATAACAGAAGCGGCAATGCCGCCGATCCATCCCCACAGCACAGTGCGCCAGGTTTCCGACAGTAGCGAATGAAGTTTCGTAGAAAACAGCTTGCGTTCAAACGCAATTTGCCTGCGGTATTGTAACACGATGAATAATATTCCTACATAATATAATGGGTGCATGAACAATTGCAACAGAGCATGAAGCCCTCGAACACTCAACTCCATAACCCAATCCATGGCCTGCTCCTTCACCAAACAAGGATAAACGGCTGCGGCGTCCTTTTCAGGACTCGAGCGTTTGTCAAGGTAATTCAGATGCGCCATAATGCCTTGGCAAACTATTTTTCTGAATCACAAAAAGATAAGAAGGTCAGGCTCCGTTCCGTAGCCTGCCTTCTTATAACATTTCGACGCCAATATCACTTTTCCTGCCGTTAGCCGCAAATTGCCAATATCAGTGTCCAAGGCATGATTATTTTACGACCGACTGCATATGCTGAATAGCCGCCTTCAGCTGTAAATCGTTCTTCGTATCCCGAATAGCTTCCAGAATCGCCTTCTCCAGCTTTTCGGCTGTCTCCTTATCCACTTCACCGGTGACGGGGAGATTGTTCATGCGCTGGAATGCTTTGACTGCCAGTTGCGTTTTGCCGTTAAAGTACCCGTCCATTCGCTCAGGACTCAATCCCAAGCCCTGCAGCATGATCTGCAGGTTTTTGACATCCTCGTTGTTCATATCCGGTTTCAAGATCTCTTTTTTGGTGAGCGGCGCCACCCGGAAATATCCCGGCTGTTCCACGGTAATGTTCGGTGCAATGCCATTCTTATGAACCCATGTACCGTTAGGTGTAAGCCATTTATATACGGTCATCTTGATATTGCTGCCGTCACCCATTTCCTTCTCGAAGGTCACTTGAACCGTACCTTTACCGAAGGTATTCTCACCGATCAGCTTGCTCCCCGCGGAGTCATGAAGCGCTCCGGCCAGGATTTCCGATGCGCTGGCGCTGCCTTTGTTGATCAGCACCGATACCGGATAGGGCTTGCCCGTTCCCTGAGATTTCGTTTCCTCACGTTCTCCTTTGCGGTTTTCGATCTGAACAATCGTCTTGCCCTTCGGGATAAAAGGCTCTACGATCTCCACCACCGCCGAAAGCAATCCGCCCGGGTCATTCCTCACATCAATAATAAGTCCCTTCATGCCCTGCTCTTCCAGCACTTTCAACTCTTGATTAAAATGCTCGGAGGTATTACTTGAAAATTGCCGGATTTCAATTTTGCCGATCTGTCCCGGGAGCATCTCCGCATAGACTGTTTCCACATCAATGTCATCACGTACAACAATAACAGGGATGGGCTCAGGTGAGCCGCTTCTCACAATCTCAAGCTTAGCCTGTGTTCCCTTTGGCCCGCGAATTTTCATAATTGCTTGGTTTAATGACAGTCCTTCCAGCTTCTCACCGTTCACTGAAACAATCACATCGTTCGCATGAAGCCCCGCTCTCTCGGCCGGCGCTCCCTTAATCGGAGCAACAATCACCACTTTGCCGTCCTCGGAGGTAACCTCTGCACCGATCCCTTGGAACGAAGATGTGATGTTCTCATCAAATTGCTCTGCTTCCTTTTGATCCATGTAAACCGTAAACGGGTCTTCCAGCGTGGACAGCATACCGTTAATGGCACCGTTCACGACCTTCTCGTGATCCACCTCTGTCAAAAACTTGCTCTCAATCAATTGGTATGTTTTTGCGATCTTTGAGAGATCCTTACCGCTTAGCCCCGATTGTCCGCCTGTCTGCAAGCCTGCTTCTTTCCCGACTGCAGCAAAAATGGACGGATTCACAATCGTAAGCGTCATTATGCTGCCGGCAAACATCGACAACAAAACGAAAACCAGTACCGTACGTCCTTTGAAATTCATTTCTGTTTCCACACCGCCTTTGCTGTTCCCTGCTTCTTTAAGAACTTGTCTTTCTAGTTTATGACAAGCTCTGCCTATTTATGAACAGCTGGATTTAGCGCAAATACGGCTTTGGATCGACAGTAGACTCATTAATCCGCACTTCAAAATGCAGATGGTTCCCCGTAGACCGGCCCGTCGAGCCAACCTCGGCCACCTTCTGTCCGCGTTTGACGGAATCCCCTTTTTTCACAACAATTCCATCGTTACGGATGTGTCCGTACAATGTCCAAATGCCCTTGCCATGATCGATAATGACCGTATTGCCATACCCGCTCCACCAACCGGCCAAAATCACCACGCCGGCTTCTGCAGCCAAGATGCTAGTGCCGGCGGGAGCAGGAAAATCTAATCCGCTATGGCTCGACTTACGTCCAGTGAACGGGTCGGTGCGTGTCCCAAAGTCCGAGGACATCCGAACCACGCTCGGCAGCGGATAGGCGAACTTACCTCCGCTGTACGTATAAGCCGGGGCCGAGCTTTGACCCTTTTTACCCGCTAACGCGGCTCTAGCCTGCGCCTGCTCCTGCTGCTTCGCCTGTTGGAAAGAACGCTGCTTCGCCGCTTCGTCCCGGGCGATCTTCAGCATTTGCTGCTCCTCTTCTTCGCTGACAATCTCAAGCTCTCGTTCCTTTTCAGACAAGCTTGCAATCTTGACTTGTTTTTCCTTCTCTTTTACAACAAGCTCAGCCTTGATGACGGACGATTGTTCAATTAAGCTTGTTACCTCAGCGAACTGTTTCTCTATCACCACTCGCTTTTCTACAACGAGATCGCGGTCGCGTTTGTTTGCTTCCAATATTTCCTTGTCTTGGTTCACAATCGACTTCAGCGCATTCAGCCGATCGAGAAAATCGCTGAAATTGGTCGAGCTGAGCAGCACATCGGCATAAGACACGGCACCGTTCATATACATGAGCCTCAAGCGGGATTTGAGCATTTCGTCGCGCGAAGTGATGCGTTCCTCCGCTTCATCCAGCTGCACGGCATTATCCTCAAGAGATGCGACGACCTTATCCTCCTGGTCCTTCAGTACGCTTAATCTCTTGTTAGTCGCATCGATCTCGCTTAAGATCACATCGATATCTCTCTCCGTAAGCTGCATCTCGTGGTGTACTTGGGCGATTTGCTTATCTGTTTGTGCAGATTTTTGCTGCACAGCCGATTTCGCTTTCTTCAACTGATTGAGCTCTTGCTGAATCCGCTGCGATTCCTTTAGAGCAAAACTGGACTGCGGTACAAGCAATGTGCCCAGTAAACCGGCGGCTGCCACAAGCGGCAGTAAAGACTTCTTCAAACCATTTCCTCCTCCGACTTATCATCATTTCAGTCAAGTCTTGGTGGCTATACCTTCAAAAATTTTCGAACGGACAGCGTACTGCCCCATATACCGATCAGAACACCTATACCGATCAAAAGACCGGCGGTTTCCCAACGAATACTCTCAAAAGGAAGCAATTCAATAAGCATCAGGTTCAGATCGAGATGAATCGATCGCATCATTTGCCAGTAACCATAAAGCAGAATGACCACCGGGATCACCGAGCCAATGATACCAAGCAGCGCCCCTTCGATGAAAAACGGCCACCGGATAAAAGCGTTCGTAGCCCCTACGAGCTTCATAATCGAGATCTCGCGACGCCGCGCCAAAATCGTCAGCTTGATGGTGTTAGCAATCAGGAACATGGCTGTCAGAGCAAGCCCAGCAACAATAGCAAGGCCTATATTACGGACGATGGATGTGATTTTGAACATCGTCTCTACTGTCCCTTGGCCGTAACTGACGCGCTGAATCGGCTTTGCCGGTTTGTCATTGTTGAGACTGTTAATCTGCTGTGCTACATCCGCAACTTGCCGGGGCTCCGCAACCTCGATGGTAAACGAGTCGTTCAGCGGATTGTTCTCTCCTTCAAACCCTTCGAGAAGCTGATTGCCGCCCTCTCCCAGCTTCTCGCGAAGAAACACAAGCCCTTCTTCTTTGGATACGAACGTGACTTTATTCACTTGCGGAATAGCTGCGATTTCCCCCCGAAGCAGGTTGATTTGATCATCCGGAGTATTGACTTCCATGTAAACGCGGATCTCCACCTGCTGTTCGATTTGCTGGGCCAAGAAATTGACATTCAAAGTCAAAAGAAGAAACACACCTAAAATGAACAAAGAGATCGCAATCGAACTGATCGAGGCAAAGGACATCCAACCGTTACGAACGACATTCTTGCCGCCTTCCCGGAGATGCCTCACGGCTGTGTTAATCTTCATAGCCGTATTCACCCCTCGCTTGATCACGAACGATCTTGCCTGCCTCGATAGCCAGTACCCGTTTGCGCATCGTATTCACGATTTCTCTATTGTGCGTTGCCATCACAATGGTGGTGCCGCGGAAATTAATTTCCTCCATCAGCTTCATGATGCCCCACGATGTGTCCGGGTCCAGATTCCCCGTAGGTTCATCTGCGATAATGACCGAAGGCTTATTCACTATTGCCCGGGCAATAGCCACACGCTGCTGTTCCCCTCCCGACAGCTGGGTCGGAAGCGAATTTGCTTTATCCTTCAAACGAACCAGCTCGAGCACCTCGAGCGTACGCTTCTTAATGATTTTCTTGGGCGCCTCGATAACCTCCATAGCAAAAGCCACGTTCTCAAACACTGTAAGCCTCGGCAGCAGACGAAAATCTTGGAAAATGACGCCGATATTTCGTCTGACATATGGAATTTTGCGTTGTTTCAGCTTTTCCAAGTTGAAGCCATTCACGAAGATCGTGCCATTGGTAGGCCGTTCTTCTCTATAAATCATTTTCATGAAAGTCGATTTACCGGCGCCGGAAGGGCCTACGATATAGACGAATTCGCTTTGGTCTACTTTGACGCTGATGCCTTGTAAGGCATGGCTTCCATTAGGATACGTTTTCCAAACGTCCTGCATTTCGATCACGGTATCACATCCTGAATATTGCGAGTTTTACCCATTGAATGGGCAGCATGAACTAGGAAGATGGATAGATTTCTACCAGCTTAATATCTTCGACATAAGATCACAAAATCCTTTATGACTCTTCTGGTTTTCTACAGATTGTCACATTTGGAAAGAGATTTGTTGAATGGTCGTTCTTGGGGTGCGCAAGAAATGAGGCAATCGACGTTTCCGGGCAAAAAACGGCACGATCCACTTATGCGAAACGGCGACCCCACCGGTACGTTTTTGGCAAGTTTTTGACCTTGGCCGCATACTTATGAAGATAAGGTACGAGCTTTCGTGAGAAGGAGACCCTTTGATGGCATACTCAAATCCCCGTTTACTCTGGTTGTGGATTAGCGTTCTGATGATATCGTTATCCGCTTGCCTGACGATCGCCGGCTATGGTTCGCTTCAGCGTATTCCTGCGCATGTGAGGGTCGGAGATTGGGTCATCGGCGGTCTGACCGTGCCTGAATTCGAAAAGCAGTTGGAGGAAAGAAGGGCTGGTCTTTTGGGATTCAACATTCGGTTGAATGTCGAAGGAGGGAGTCTATCTGCAGTACGTACACTGCAGCAGCTCGGACTGGAAGTCAACACGCAGGAGCTGCTTGAGCGGCTAGGACCGCTTACGGACGGCTCACCGTTTCATCGGGCGCTCTACCGCTGGCGCATTCGGCATGAGTCTTGGACGCTGACCGCCCGTTTCCCGGAAGAGAAGGTGCATGAGGCCTTGAAGGAAACCTTCCACGAGGTGTACTCCCGTCAGCCGGCCGACGCCAGGCGGGTGATTGAGCCGGATGACACGATTCGTCTTATCCCGGAAATACGAGTGCAGCGGATTGACGAGGAAAAGCTGAAGAAGCTGTTGGAAAAGATCCTGCCTTCTTGGGAGACGATATGCGGGCCGGATAACCAGCCGCTCCAGCTGGATGTTCCTATGCGGATAGCTGAGCCCCAAGTCACGATGCTTATGCTGCAAGAGCAGGGGATTGTGAGAAAAATCAGCGAATTTATAACAAATTATCCGCCTCATGCATCATCAGCCCCCAGCGGCGAAGGCCGTGTTCATAACGTCCGCTCCACAGCTGCCTCTCTGCAGGACGTCCTGCTGAAACCCGGTGAAGTATTTGACTATGCTCCTTTTATCGAGCAAACGGAAAAAAGATTCGGCTTCAAGGAAGCGCCCGTCATTGTCAACGGCAAGCTCGTTCCCGGTATAGGCGGAGGCATCTGCCAAGTGTCGTCTACATTGTACAACGCCGTACTGCGAGCCGGGCTTACCATCGTGGAGCGGCGAAATCATTCGCTTCCGGTTAGCTATGTGCCTCTGGGACAGGACGCCACCTTTGCGAGCGGACACATTAACTTCAAGTTCCGCAACAGTACGGACTATGCGGTGCTCATTCGAACCGAGGCCGATCACCAAAGCTTAACAGTTAGACTTTTCGGTCAGACGCCACCTGAGTTTACCTATGAGGTCGAATCGAGAACGGTCGAAACGCTTGAGCCTCCGGTGAAATACGTGCTGAATCCTTCCCTTAAGACAGGCAAGCAGGAAACGATTTCTAAGGGCAAACCCGGCTATATTGTCGAAACCTACCGCTACAAGAAGAAAGCCGGCAGAGTGCTTTCACAAGAAAAGTTATCTCGCGATACATATGCCGCTCAGCCTACGATCATTGCATCAAACAGCGGATCGGGCAGAGGCGACCGCTCTATACCATCCCCGAGCGGCGATAAGCCTGAGCCTTTGATCGAAGACGGCGTGAAAGGTCCCCATTTCCAGTAAAAATATGGGGGCAGCCGGACTGTAGCGGATCTGCAGGATGCTTATGTCCGACGAGACATCAACTGCACATGGACAGGAGCACAGCTGTCACAAAGCAACAGGGCGCCCATCGGCCAATGATTCGGCCGCGGCGCCCCGTTTATACGATCGCTGCATTATCTGCTTTTCGCGTAATACTCTTCAAACCATGCGTTCGATCCGGCCAGAACGGCTTCCGCGCGCTCAATTGCCCCGGTCACCTGAGCCTCCGCCGTGCCGCCGTACACATTGCGCGCATTCACGACGCTCTCCGGCTGCAGCACAGTGTAAATATCCTGATCAAATAGCTTGGAGAATTGATGAAACTCCTCCAGCTTCAAGTCGAGCAGGTATTTTTTATTTTGAATACAGTAGAGCACCGTTTTGCCGATAACTTCATGCGCTTGGCGGAACGGCATGCCCTTGTTAACCAAATAATCCGCGATATCGGTCGCGTTGGAGAAGTCCTGGTTCACCGCCTGCCTCATCCGTTCCTTGTTCACCTTCATCGTACTGATCATCGGCGCGTACAGTTGCAGAGCGCCCTGCAGGGTGCGTACCGTGTCGAACATACCTTCCTTGTCCTCCTGCATGTCCTTGTTATAGGCCAATGGGAGAGACTTCAGCACGGTCAGGAGACCAAACAGGTTGCCGTATACGCGGCCCGTCTTGCCGCGAACGAGCTCGGCCACGTCCGGGTTCTTCTTCTGCGGCATGATGCTGCTGCCAGTGCAGAATGCGTCGTCAAGCTCGATGAAACGGAACTCCGTGCTGGACCACAGTACGAACTCCTCACTCAGCCGCGATAGATGCATCATGATCGTTGACGCGTTCGACAAGAACTCGAGAATAAAGTCTCGGTCGCTGACCGCATCAAGCGAATTCTCGTATACGCCGTCAAAGCCGAGCTGCTGCGCTACGAAGTGGCGGTCGATCGGGAACGTCGTTCCCGCCAAAGCGCCGGCCCCGAGCGGCATTACGTTGACTCGCTTATAGCTGTCCTGCAGACGCTCGATATCCCGCTGGAACATTGATACGTAAGCCATCAGATGGTGGGCGAACAAAATCGGCTGCGCCCGCTGCAAATGCGTGTAACCCGGCACAATGGTATCTAGGTTATTCTTCGCTTGTCCGATCAAAGCCTCTTGCACTTTATTCAAAAGACCGACAAATTCGACGACGCGCTTGCGCAGCCACAAATGCATGTCCGTTGCCACTTGGTCATTCCGGCTGCGTCCGGTATGGAGCTTGCCCCCGACAGAACCAACCTCATCGATTAACGCTTTCTCAATGTTCATATGAATATCTTCGTCGCTGATGGAGAACTCCATTTCACCGCGGCGAATCATGCTCTGAACCTTCAACAGGCCGTCTTTGATTTTCTCCACGTCATCCAGCGGTAGAATGCCGCATTTGCCAAGCATCGTCACATGTGCCAGACTGCCTTGGATATCCTCCTCGGCAAGTTCCTTGTCAAACATGATTGAAGCTGTATATTCTTCCACCAATTGGTCTGTTTTTTTCGTAAACCGTCCACCCCAAAGCTTTGACACGTCTTGCTCCCTCCTCATACACATAGGCTTAGGGTTTTCCAAAGGCGGAAAACCCTAAGTTCTTAACCACGATGCAGTTTACTTTCCTGCGTTCTGCTGCTCTACGCCGGAAGCAACGCGCAAACGCAGCGCATTCAGGCGGATGAAGCCGGTCGCGTCGCCTTGGTTGTACGCTTGTGTCGGGTCCGCTTCCATCGTTGCGATGTCCGGGTTATACAAGCTCACCGGGCTCTTCACTCCGGCGGCAATGACATTGCCTTTGTACAGCTTGAGTCGAACCGTACCGCTCACGTTCTTCTGGCTCTCGCTTACGAGTGCTTGCGCAGCCAGACGCTCCGGTGCGAACCAGAAGCCGTTGTACACGAGCGATGCGTAACGCGAGATCAGCGAGTCGCGCAAATGCATGACTTCACGGTCCATCGTGAGCGACTCCATTTTGCGATGCGCGGTGAACAAGATCGCTCCGCCCGGCGTTTCATACACGCCACGGCTCTTCATGCCGACGAAGCGGTTCTCCACCATATCCACGCGGCCTACGCCGTGCTTACCGCCGAGCTCATTGAGCTTTTCCATCACGTGAAGCGGAATCATCCGCTCGCCGTTTACTGCCACGCAATTGCCCTGTTCGAACTCCAGCTCCACATACTCTGCTTGATCTGGAGCATCCTCAGGGTCTGCACTGAGCAGGAACATGTCTTTATTCGAAGGCGCGCTGGCATCAAACCACGGATCTTCCAATACACCGCTCTCATAGCTGATATGAAGCAGGTTGCGGTCCATTGAATACGGCTTGGATGCCGATGCTGTGACCGGAATGCCGTGCTTCTCCGCATAAGCGATCATCTCTGCGCGTCCCGGGAATTGCTCACGGAACTGCTCCATACGCCAAGGCGCGATCACTTCGATGTCCGGAGTCAGCGCAGCCGCCGTCAGCTCGAAACGCACCTGATCGTTCCCTTTGCCCGTAGCGCCGTGCGCGATGGCTGTAGCGCCTTCTGCACGGGCGATTTCAACCATCCGCTTTGCAATCAAAGGACGCGCAATGCTCGTGCCGAGCAAATACTGTCCTTCATACAGTGCACCCGCTTGAAACATCGGATAAATGAAATCGCGTGCAAACTCTTCACGAAGATCATCAATGTACACTTTGGAGGCACCGGTGCTCAGCGCTTTTTCCTCTAGGCCGTCAAGCTCTTCCTTCTGCCCGATATCGGCTGTAAAAGCGATAATTTCCGCATCATACGTTTCCTTCAACCATTTCAAAATGATCGACGTATCCAAACCGCCCGAATACGCCAAAACAATTTTTTGCTTTGCCATTCGTTTCCGCTCCCCTTACATTTAAGCTCATTCTACATTATTGCAGCCATTACCGCTTTTTGCGCATGCAGACGGTTTTCCGCCTGATCGAAAATGACGGAGTTCGGCCCGTCGATCACGCCTTCTGAAACTTCTTCCCCGCGATGCGCCGGCAGGCAGTGCATGAACAGGTAGTCCTTCTTCGCGTATTTCACGAGCTCGTCGTTCACCTGATAATTCTTGAACGCGATCTCCCGCTCCTTCTGCTCCGCCTCGAAGCCCATGCTGGCCCATACATCCGTGTATACGACATCGGCATCTGCAATCGCTTCTTTCGGATCTGTGCCTACATAGATGCTGGAGCCCGCTTTCGAAGCCATTTCACGGGACATCTCGAGCACTTCCTTGTCCGGATCGTAACCATCCGGCGTCGCCACCGCAAAATTCACGCCAAGCTTGGCCGCACCCATTAACAGAGAGTGTACCATATTATTCCCATCGCCGATATAGGCTACTTTGAGTCCCTGCAGACGGCCTTTTTTCTCAAAGATCGTCTGGTAATCCGCCAGCGCCTGGCAAGGATGAGACAAGTCCGTTAAGCCGTTGATTACGGGAACCGTTGCACCCCGGGCCAGCTCGATCACCGTCCGGTGAGCATACGTGCGAATCATAATCCCGTCCAAATACCGCGACATCGTCTGCGCCGTATCTTGAATCGTCTCTCCGCGGCCGATTTGCAGATCGTTCTTGCTGAGGAACAGTGCATGACCCCCAAGCTGGTACATTCCCACTTCAAAAGAAACCCGCGTCCGCGTAGAAGACTTCTCAAAAATCATTCCGAGGGTCTTTCCTTTGAGCGGCTGATACACCTCTCCCGCTTTCTGCTTTTTCTTCAGTTCCACCGCTAAATCGATTAAATATTGAATCTCACCCGGCGTATAATCCACTAATCCGATGAAATCCCGCCCTTTAAGCTGAACTGCCATATCCTGTTCAGTTGTTCCTGGCATGGATGCATCTCCTTTCTGTTTATCCGTATAAACCGGCTGTAAAGTTAAACTGCAGCCCCGGCCTTTTTCGCTAAAATGGTGCAGATCGCATCGAGCCCACGATCCAAATCTTCCTTCGAGATCAAGAGGCTTGGCGCCAAACGAATGACGTTAGGGCCCGCCGATACGACGAGGATACCCTCGTTATGCAGCTCATTAATAATCTCCGCCGCTGATCGGTTCAGCCCGATACCGATGAGCAGTCCCAGTCCGCGGATTTGCTCCACGAGCGGATTGCCCGCCAGCTTTTGCTCGAGCTCGCTGACAATATAGCTGCCAAGTTCCGCCGCGCGTTCCGACAGCTTCTCTTCGAGTATCGTCTCCAGCGTCGCAACGCCTGCCGCGGTGGACAAGTAGTTGCCTCCGAACGTGGAGCCGTGGCTCCCTGCGGAGAACGCTTCTCGGAGCTTCTCTTTACCAAGCATCGCGCCGATCGGCATACCGCTGCCGAGTCCCTTGGCCAATGTGAACACATCGGGTTCAATACCGTAATGCTCATACGCAAACAGCTTGCCCGTGCGTCCCATGCCGGTCTGAATTTCGTCAACGATCAGCAGCAGCCCGTGCTGCTCGCACAGCTCTGCTACCCGCTTCACGAATACAGGGTCCACCGGATTCACGCCGCCTTCACCCTGAACCATCTCCAACATAATCGCGCACGTCCGGTCGCCAATCAATTTCTCCAATGCTTCCGCATCATTGAAAGGCGCGTACACGAAGCCTTCCGGAAGCGGCGAGAAGCCTTCCTTCACCTTGTCTTGTCCTGTTGCTGTCAGCGTCGCCAGCGTCCGTCCATGGAACGACATATGGAAGGTAATGATCTCGTAGCGCTCCGGCTTGCCTATTACCTTCTGATAATAACGCCGCGCCAGCTTGATCGCCGCCTCGTTCGCTTCCGCCCCGCTGTTGCAGAAGAATACGGCATCTGCGCAGCTGTTAGCGACAAGCAGCTCCGCCAGCTTTTGCTGGTCCGGAATATGAAACAGATTGCTCGTATGCCAAAGCGTATCGACCTGGTTTTTCAAACGCTCCTTTACCTGCTTTGGAGCATGCCCTAAGTTCGTCACCGCGAGCCCGCACATCAGGTCCAAATATTCCTTGCCGTTCTCATCCCACAGCCTGCTGCCGTCCCCCTTCACAAACGTAAAAGGATACCGTCCGTAATTCGGAAACAACGCATTTTGAGACTCTCCCATGCCTTTCACTCCTTTATCATTCAAAAGGTTCCTTACCCCCTGACGATGCGCGTTCCGATGCCCCCGCCCTTGAGCGCTTTGCTCAGGACTTCCGGTTCGGCACCGTTCACGATCACAACCTCGCGCACCTTCCCTTGGATGCACTGCACCGCCGCACGCACCTTTGGGATCATGCCGCCGTAAATCTCGCCGCTTTCGATCATCTCGTCGATTTCCTGCACCGTCACGGAAGGCAGCACCTTCTTCTCGCCGTCCACCGTTCTCATAATGCCCGGCACATCGGTCACCACGATCATCCGCTCCACGCCAATATGGGATGCTACCGCACCCGCAGCGGTGTCCGCGTTGATGTTGTAGCGCTGACCGCCGTCCGCTCCAATACCCACAGGCGCGATGACCGGCATATAGCCCATGTTCACGATACCCTGTACGAGTTCTGCGTTCACATGCGTAACGTCGCCGACGAGCCCGACCTCATCCGCGTTCGCTACAGGCGCCGCTTGAATCAGGTAGCCGTCCACCCCGGACAGACCAAGCGCTTTAGCTCCGGAACGCTGGATTTTGCGAACAATCTCTTTGTTAATTTGTCCCGCAAGTACCATTTCGACTACATCCAGCACCGCTTCATTCGTCCGGCGCAAGCCATTCACGAACTCCGTCTCGATGCCGAGCTTCCCGAGCGTATCCGATATCGCCGGACCGCCGCCATGGACGATGACCGGAATTAGACCCTCCTCCTGCAGCCTTTTCAAATCCTCAAAAAAACCATCAGGTAGAGCAGCCAGCGTGCTGCCGCCGCATTTCATCACAAAACAATTGCTCATCCGAACCGTTTCCCCTTTATAGATCGGCTATCCCCTACCAAGTTCAAGGCAAGGCCGCAAAAATATACCCTTGACTGTTCCTATAAGCTCTTTTGAATTCTGTAAGCTAAGTCCGGTATGCCGCGTTGATCCGCACATAATCGTATGTCAAATCGCAGCCCCAGCCGGTTGCGTTCTGGTCACCCATGTTCAGATTGACATGGATTTGCACAAGCTCGCCCTTTAAATATTCGGCGGCCCGTTCCTCATCGAATTTCACCGGACGCGACTGCGCCAGCACGACAATGTCTCCTAATCGGATGTCCACCGTCTCCGTCTGTACCGGATGACCCGCGCGTCCGACCGCCGCGATGATCCGTCCCCAGTTCGCATCCGCTCCGAAGCAGGCGGATTTCACCAGACTCGAGCCGATCACGGTCTTGACGATAGCACGCGCCGCTTCCCTCGAAGCGGCTCCGCTAACAGTCACCTCGATCAGCTTGGTTGCGCCTTCGCCGTCACGAGCAATCGCTTTGGCCAAATATTCGCCAACGTAGTTGAACGCAGCCGCGAACGCAGTCCACTCCTCATGCTCCGGCGTCAGGCTTACGCCGCCCGCAAGACCGCTAGCCATGACGACAACCATGTCATTCGTGCTCGTATCGCCGTCTACCGTAATCATGTTGAAGGTGGAATCCGTTACGTCGTTCAGCAGCTTCTGCAGCTGTGCGCTCTCGATGTTCGCATCCGTCGTCATGAATCCGAGCATCGTGGCCATGTTCGGATGAATCATGCCCGAGCCCTTCGCCGCACCCGCAATATGTACCGTTCGCCCATCCACCGTCAGGCTGACGCAGATTTCCTTCTTCACCAGATCCGTTGTCAGGATTGCCTGACAGAAATCGTCCCCGCCGTCGGCTTTCACCTCAACCGGCAGCTTCTCGATGCCGCTCAGCACCTTCGGCATCGGCAGCAGCTCGCCGATCACGCCGGTTGACGTGACACCGACCAAATGCTCAGCTACGCCGAATGCCTTGGCTGCAGCGGATCTCATCGCACGGGCGTCGTCTTCGCCCTGTTGTCCTGTGCACGCGTTGGCGTTCCCGCTGTTCACGAGCATCGCCTGCAGCATTCCTCCCTGCGCGATGCTCTCCTGCGTTACACGCAGCGGAGCCGCCTGAAACTGGTTCAGCGTGTACACACCCGCCGCCTGAGCCGGGACCTCGCACACAATCGCACCAAGGTCATACCGCTCCGTCTTCTTCAGACCGCAGTGCAGCCCGCCTGCACGAAATCCTTTTGGTGTCGTAACGGACCCTTCCGATAAGATCACGAACGAATCCTTCCCTATCATAGCCATCCTTCTCCTCACCGTTCCTTAGCGCGTTATGGATACACCGGGGTGAACGCAAGACCTGTCGTTTCATCCCAGCCCATCATGATGTTCAAGTTCTGGATCGCCTGCCCTGCGGCGCCCTTCACTACATTGTCTATAACTGAAATGATCGTCAAACGGCCAGTCCGTGGATCGAGGGACAAGCCGATGTCGCAATAATTGGAGCCCCATACTTCCTTCGTTGCCGGATACTTTCCTTTGTCGCGAATACGGACGAACCGGCGTCCCTCATAGTATTTGCGATAAAGGTCGAAGATTTCGTCCTCGCTGCGGCGCTCTTTGAGGTTCACATAGATGGTAGACAAGATCCCCCGCGTCATCGGCACCAGGTGCGTCGTAAACGTCATGACGACCTCTTCTCCGGCCAGCCGGCTCAGCGTCTGCTCAATCTCCGGCGTATGCTGGTGCTTGTTCACTTTGTACGCAAGGAAATTCTCGTTGATTTCCGCGTAATGGACCGTCAGGCTAAGCCCCCGACCCGCACCCGACACGCCCGATTTGGCATCTGCGATGACGGATTTCGGATCCATTAAGCCGCTGGCTGCAATCGGTGCCAGACCGAGCAGCGTGGCAGTCGGATAGCAGCCCGGGTTGGAGATGAACTCCGCGTCCCGAACCTCATCTGCGAACACCTCGGCCAGTCCGTAAACTGCCTTTTCTATATAAGCGGGATCCGCCGGCTTGTGTTTGTACCAAGTCTCGTAATCTCTGCCGGATTTCAAACGGAAATCTCCCGAGATATCGATGACCTTCATCCCCGCATCAACCAGCTTAGGGGACAGCTCCGTGCTAACGCCATGCGGCGTCGCCAAGAAGACAACATCTGCCTTCTCCCGGATCAAATCGACATCTACGGCATCCAGCTTGTCGGTCAATATTTGATTCAAATGCGGATATCCGTCCGCGATCGGCGCCCCCGCGCTTGAAGACGAGATCACCGAAGTAATGGCCACATGCGGATGCGCTAGCAACAGCCGAATAAGCTCTACCCCGCCATAGCCCGTCGAACCGATGATGGCCGCTCTTAATTTCGTAGACATGGTTCCGTTCCCTCCACATAAAAACTATGTATTATTATACATTCTTAGGTATAATAATTCAATTCATTTTTTCCTTTTATATAAGGTCTGTTCACCGGCAATCCCCGTCGAAAAACCAAGTATTCCGGGCAGCTGTCCTTCCGTTCCTCTCCTCATCGTACCGCACCCGGGCGACTCTATCAAGCAAAACGTCTCCGCCTAACGCACAAAACCTTTTTTTTCTTGAAACAGCCTTACTGCCGTGATAAAATGGGTAAGCAGAAAACGTTGCCATAGACGGAGCTGTACACGAATGAATAAAACAGAAGCCGAATTTAGCAATTTGGTTAAGGCGTTCCGCAAACGCCATATCGGTAAGGGGCCTCGCGAGATCCGCACCACCTTCTGCAAAAATTGGGCGATCTGCGAGATGGAGGGGCATCTGTCTCCCGTAGAGAAATTTATCGCCACCGCAACCGATGGCAAGCATGCGCTACGTACGGCTCGGACCGAAATGATTAAAGAAATGTACCGAGCGCACCGCCCTACCGAAATCGAAGAACTTCTAGGGGCACAATTCGTTGATTTGTTTGTCGACATCGATTTGGATAAAGATTTGGGCATGAGCATTTTTGTATTCGATCAGGACATTCAGAAGAAATTCAGTTCGTCATAGAGCCGAATGCATACAAACCAACATAATATGTGCCGTTGGCACTTGGCAGCGAACCTGCTCAAGACTAACCGCCGCAATAGATCCACTCCTTCATTCCGACTAACGGACTTCAAGGGAGCGGGATCTTTGCGGCTTTTTTTATTCCATAGATCATAACAAATCATACGAAATTCCAATCAAAGGTGGTAATTATTCATGGGTAAAACGAAACATTCAGGACGCATCAGCCTGCCTAGTATGCCAGACCCCAAGCTTTGGGCCAGCAAAATGCCGTTCGGTCTCAATCGGATCAAGCCGCGGCATATTCGTGACACATTAAAGGTCGTATGGGACAATCGCGACCAGCTTCCTTACGCTTACCGCATTCTGACTCAAGGGGTTTGCGACGGCTGTGCCCTGGGCGTTTCCGGTCTGCGGGATCAGACACTGGAAGGCCCCCACTTATGTACGACTCGGCTGAATGTGCTTCGGCTGAACACCATGCCCGCTATTGCGCACGACGTTCTGCATTCGGACATCGAAGAGCTTCGTAAGCTCGACAGCACGGAGCTGCGCAAATTGGGCCGGATTCCTTATCCTTTGATCCGCCGCGCTGGAGAGAGCCGGTTTAGCCGTTTGTCATGGGATGAGGCCCTCGATACGATTGCCGGGAAAATCCGAAGTGTAGATCCAAAACAATTGGCCTTTTACCTGACAGCTCGCGGCATTACAAATGAATCATATTATGTCGCAGCGAAAGCTGCCCGTTTATTAGGGACAAATCATATCGACAACGCCTCCCGTATCTGTCACTCGCCGTCTAAAACCGCTCTGAAGCGTTCGGTCGGTATCGGAGCCTCGAGCTGTAACTACAAAGACTGGATCGGTACGGATGTGCTCGTGTTCTGGGGCAGCGTAGCCGCGAACAACCAGCCCGTATCCACCAAGTATATGTATGCGGCTAAACGGAAAGGGACCAAGATCATTGCCATTAATCCTTACCATGAGCCTTCCATGGATCAATATTGGATTCCGTCTGTTGGAGAATCCGCTCTGTTCGGCACCAAGATTACGGACGATTTCTATCAGGTGAACATCGGCGGGGACATCGCCTTCATGAACGGTGTAATGAAGCATTGGTTCGATATGGAGGAAACCTCTCCTGGATCCGCCGTGAACCTGGATTTCGTGCGGGAGCATGCGAACGGCTATGAAGAGCTGCGTGCACATGTCATGAATCAGGATTGGGCACTGCTTGAACAATCGTCCGGGCTATCACGTGAAAGAATTCGCGAATTCGCCGTGCTGCTCGCTGAAGCAAAGTCGGCTGTTTTCGTCTGGAGCATGGGGCTGACGCAGCACCGCTTCGGTACGGATAACATCTCTCAAGTCGCCAATCTGGCGCTGCTGCGGGGCTTCCTCGGCCGCGAACACTGCGGACTCATGCCGATCCGCGGTCACAGCGGCGTGCAGGGTTCCGGCGAAATGGGCGCAGACCCGTTCAGCTTGCCAGGTGGCGAGTTTAAAGGAGCCGACGTCCCAAGAATCGAAGAGCTGTGGGGCTTTAAGCTGCCTGATTGGCAGGGGGACATCGTAGGAGTAACGCTCGAGAACGCGCTGCTCCCGGAGGATCACGAACGGAAGCTGAAGACGTTCTACACTTCCGGCGGCAACTTCCTCGAAACCATGCCGGAACCAGAATTCGTAGAGCGCTGCTTACAAAACGTAGAGCTGCGGGTACACCAAGACATCATGCTGAACACGTCTACGCTGGTGGACGCCAAGGAAACGGTTATCGTCCTGCCTGCTATGACTCGTTATGAACAGCCGGGAGGCGGAACCTCCACGTCGACGGAGCGCATGGTGTTCTTCTCGCCTGAAATCGACGGGCCTCGCATGCCTGAAGCTCGTTCGGAATGGGAGATCTACGTGGACCTGGCTTCACGGGTGAAGCCTGAGCAGGCGCATTTGATCCAGTTTAAAGATGCTGCGGCAGTCCGGGCTGAGATTGCAAAGGCTGCGCCAAATTACGACGGCATTCAGCACCTGAAAAACCGCGGCGATGTGTTCCAGTGGGGCGGTGCTTGGCTTTGTGAGGATGGAATTTGCCCTACGACGGACGGACGGGGAAATCTGATCCCTACTGAGCTTCCTGAGCTGCGCAAGCCGGAAGGCCATTATTTTGTAACGACTAGAAGAGGTAAGCAATTCAACTCCATGGTTTATAGTGAGACCGATCCGTTTAACGGTGCTGACCGTTACGACGTGCTGATAAATGAGGAAGATGGCATGGCACAGCAGCTTAGAGAGGGCGATGCGATTGTTGTCTATAATAAATACGGCGTCTTCCACGGCCGGGCTAAATGGGCTGAGGTTCGATCCGGCAATATTCAGGTTCATTGGCCGGAAGGGAATGTCATCATTCCAAAAGGAGTATACGAACCGCATGCGGGGATTCCTGAATACAATACCACCGTCATTGTGGAAAAGGCAGAAACGTATCATGCGTTCAAAGATACCAAATATGTGGAACGCAGAATCGACGAATTGGAGATGGAAAGTGAGTGATTCCTATGGATCTCTCGGTTTCGACCCGAACCGTATGGCGTTATGATGGAGAACGGCTTTCTGAACAGGCAGACCCTATTGCCAAGGAATCGCCGTTAACGATTCGGCTCGATGGAGAAGAATTTGCTACGATCGTATGTACCCCCTCCGATATGGAGGATATGGTTTTCGGATTTTTGGCTTCCGAAGGAGTCATCCATGAAGCGAATGAGGTTACCGGCTTGCAGCTTAATGCCAGCCGGGGCTTCGCCGATGTCACGCTGCTTTACCCAGAACGAGGGAAGCTTATGGACCATTCCAAACGCGTTATCGGGTCGTGCTGCGGCAAAAGCCGGCAGTTCTATCTGCGAAGTGATGTGCGGACGGCCAAAACGGTGATGAGCCGTTCACACATCACACCGGACGAATGCCTTGCGCTGATTCGCCAGCTTCAAGACGGTTCCGATGTCTTCCGCCAGACCGGGGGCGTTCACAATGCGGCCCTCTGCTCCAGAGAGAAGCTGCTCGTTACCCGAACCGACATTGGCCGCCATAACGCCCTTGACAAGGTGTACGGGCACTGCCTGCGGGAACGTGTATCCATGAAGGATGCAGCCATCGCCTTCAGCGGCCGAGTGAGCTCGGAGGTCCTGCTCAAGACAGCCAAAATGGGCATCGGCATCCTGCTTTCCAAATCTGCACCGACAGATCTGGCGCTGGAGCTTGCTGACGACTTGGGCATTACCGTTATAGGATTTATTAGAGGAAGCACGTTTAACGTGTACTCGCATCCAGAGCGTTTAGCATAAATCTAAAACAGGAGGAACAGCCTTTTTATGGGCTCGTTCCTCCTGTTCCGTTTAACTTAAAACCTTCACCGAGCACCTCATTCGTATCGCTCAGAATGACGAAAGCGCCAGGATCGATCCTGCGTACCAGCTCTTTGAGCCGGCTGACTTCCGTCTGACCTACGACGACCATAAGCACCGTCCGCTCCTCGCCTGTGTAACCTCCAGTGGCCTGCAGCTTCGTAAGCCCACGGTCGAGTTCATAGAGGATCGCCTCCTTCAATGCTTGCTCCGACTCCGAGATAATAAACGCCACTTTGGAGTAGCTTAAGCCCACCTGTACCACATTGATCGTTCTACTCGTTACGAATAACCCGATAAGCGCATACATCGCCTTCTCCGGAGAAATAAGCAGCCCCGCCGTTACAATCACCATTCCGTCCAGCAGCGCAATGCACAGCCCTAGACTGATGCCCGTATATTTATGCAAAATTTGTGCAGCCAAGTCCAAACCGCCGGTAGATCCCCTGCCTCGAAAGACCAGCCCAAGTCCAATGCCAATGAGTATACCGCCATAAATACTGGCGAGTAGAATATTGTCTGTCAGCGACGGCAAATCACGCGTAAGTAAAACGAGTAATGGGAGCAGCACGGCACCGACGGCCGTTTTCACACCGAATTGCTTCCCCAGCAGCAGTGTGCCGGCCAACAAAAGAGGAATATTCAGCGCCCATTGAGTCAGTGCAGGCTCAACGCCCATGATGCTGTTCACAATGATGCTGATGCCCGAAACCCCGCCTGAGGCTACCTGATTCGGGCTCAAAAATACATTAAAGCTGACCGCAATAATCACCGACCCGAGCAGCAGCAGCACATACTCCATCAGACGGTGATTCCACGTGCCTCCCGCACCTCTGCGAACCCCACGTTTGCGGCGCCTGGAACCGTGCTTACTCTTTCTTGTCATGGCAGCCTCACTGTTGCTTGTTCTAACTTCCTGCACCCGTCGCACCCCCTGCCCCATGCAAAAAATCCTACACTCCGCCCGCCGTTTCTCCAAGTAACCCTCAGCTCCGAATAGAACTTGGGGAAACCAGGAAGAATACCGCACTTCAAGTGTAGGATGAGCTTGGAATCTCCATTTTATGTTGTTTAGCTTTCTTTTTCCGGCTTGGTGATTTGCTGGCGCAGGTAAGCGTCAATAAACATATCCAAATCGCCGTCCATTACAGCGCCCACGTTCCCGGTTTCCGTCTGCGTCCGGTGGTCCTTCACCATGCTGTACGGATGGAACACGTATGAACGGATCTGGCTCCCCCAAGCAATATCAGACACCTCGCCGCGGATTTCCGCAAGCTGCTTTCGCTGCTCTTCAATTTTCTTCTCGTACAGCTTCGAACGAAGCATCTTCATCGCGCGCTCCCGGTTCTTGATCTGTGAGCGCTCCGTTTGGCAGCTGACCACGACACCGGTTGGGAGGTGCGTGATCCGCACGGCCGAGTCGGTCGTATTA
The DNA here is from genome assembly GCF_017833255.1 of Paenibacillus sp. PvR098. Taxonomy (NCBI): domain Bacteria; kingdom Bacillati; phylum Bacillota; class Bacilli; order Caryophanales; family Paenibacillaceae; genus Paenibacillus; species Paenibacillus sp. PvR098. The sequence continues at coordinate 3,372,778 of NZ_JAFIBU010000001.1, read as the reverse complement.
ATGTGCTGTCCGCCCGCACCGCTGGCACGGTACGTGTCAACCTTGAGATCCTCGGTACGGATCTCGACTTCCACGTCATCGTCAATTTCGGGCATAATGTCGCACGAAACAAACGACGTGTGTCTGCGTCCGGATGCATCGAAAGGTGAGATACGTACCAGCCGGTGCACACCCTTCTCCGCTTTCAAATAGCCGTATGCGTTATACCCCTTAATCAGCAGCGTTACGCTCTTCACTCCGGCCTCATCCCCCGGCAAATAGTCGAGCACCTCGACTTTGAAGTCTCTCTTCTCCGCCCAACGGCGGTACATGCGAAGCAGCATCTCGGCCCAGTCCTGCGATTCCGTGCCACCGGCGCCCGGATGCAGCTCCAGAATGGCATTCAGACAGTCATACGGCTGGCTTAGAAGAAGCTGCAGCTCAAAGTCCTCCAGCTTCTTAACGAGAGCGGCAATACCGGTCGTAATATCGCCGGCCATGCTCTCATCTTTCTCCTCCTGCATCAGCTCCACCAGCACTTCGAGATCCTCGTACTCGGAAGCCATGGCCTGAAACCGATCCACCACGCTTTTGACCCCATTCGCTTCCGCTATCAGCTTCTGCGCACGCTCATTGTCATCCCAGAAGTCGGGTACTGACATTTTTTCCTCATAGTCCGCTACTTGCTCAAGTTTGAGATCTAAGTCAAAGAGACCCCCTGAGCTCAGCCAATCGCTTGGCCGTTTCTTGTAAATCCCGTTTTACATCTGCTTCTAACATGCACAAACACCTCTGTCCGTAGTTTTAGCAGAAAAAGAGACCGGAGTATTTCCCCCGACCTCCCTTTCCGATGTCCAGCTTCTCTCGCTTCTTACACACCATGGCATTGCTTATATTTTTTGCCGCTGCCGCATGGGCACAGATCATTGCGTCCGATCTTATCCTCGTTGACTACCGGCTTCTTCGGTGCAGGTTCTCCTTCACCGCCATTGGTAGCCATCTCATGCTCATCCACTACCGCTTCGCGCACAAGATTGGTCTCCACATGGGCCTTCATGATGTATGTGGACACTTCCTCCTGGATGCTCTGGATCATTTCCTGGAACATCTCATAGCCCTCGAACTGGTATTCGCGCAGAGGGTCCGTTCCACCGTAGGCACGGAGGTGAATCCCTTGACGAAGCTGGTCCATCGCATCAATGTGGTCCATCCACTTGCTGTCGACCGCACGCAGCACCACGACCTTCTCGAATTCGCGAATGAATTCTTCGCCAATCTGCTGTTCACGTTCTTCATATAATCGTCTCAAGAGATCCTTCATGTACTCGATAATCTCTTCTTTTTCTTTACCCCATAGCTCTTCTGTCGTCAGCTGACCTTCATGCAGGAACGTTCCGTTGGTGTAATCGACAATGGCCTGCAGATCCCACTCCTCCGGCACCTGATCGTCGGGGCAGTGCGCTTCGACAATGCGGTCGATAACCGGCATCATCATTCCGAGCACGATATCCCGGATGTTCTCGGATTCGATGACCTCACGGCGTTGCTTGTAGATGATCTCCCGCTGCTGGTTCATCACGTCGTCATACTGAAGAACGATCTTCCGCACATCGAAGTTGTTGCCTTCCACACGCTTCTGCGCGGATTCAATGGCCTTCGAGATCAGCTTGCTCTCAATCGGCTGATCTTCCTCGAAGCCAAGGCGTTCCATCATTCCCATGATATTCTCCGCCCCGAATCGGCGCATCAACTCGTCTTCCAGCGACAAGTAAAATTGAGACGATCCCGGATCGCCCTGACGTCCGGCACGTCCGCGAAGCTGGTTATCGATCCGCCGGCTTTCATGTCTTTCTGTACCTATAATATGCAAACCGCCGGTTTCGGCTACACCGTCACCCAGCGTAATATCGGTACCGCGGCCCGCCATGTTAGTGGCAATAGTCACTGCACCTGGCTGACCCGCACGGGAGACGATTTCAGCTTCTTCCTCATGGTATTTCGCGTTCAGAACTTTATGCTTTACACCTTTTTTCTTCAGCATTTCGGATAGACGCTCAGAGTTCTCGATGGATACCGTACCGACCAGTATCGGCTGGTTCTTTTGATGACGTTCCACGATCTCATTGACAGCGGCACGGAACTTGCTGCCAATCGATTTATACACAATGTCCGGCATATCTTGACGGATCATGGGTCTGTTCGTCGGAACGACAATAACGTCCAGCCCGTAAATTTTCTTCAGCTCTTCTTCCTCCGTCTTGGCCGTACCGGTCATCCCCGACAGCTTGCGGTACATCCGGAAGTAGTTCTGCAAAGTAATCGTAGCGAGCGTCATCGACTCGTTCTGCACTTTAAGCTTCTCTTTCGCCTCGATCGCTTGGTGTAACCCTTCGCTGTATCGGCGGCCCGTCATCAAGCGTCCGGTAAATTCGTCCACGATAACGATCTCGTCTTCATTCACCACGTAGTCCACATCGCGGCGCATAATGACATGCGCCTTTAATGCCTGCTGAATATGATGGTTAAGCGTGACATGTTCATGATCGAACAAGTTCTCAATGCCGAACGCTTTTTCCGCTTTCTCCACCCCTGCCTCTGTCAACGTGACAGAACGCAGCTTTACATCGATAACATAATCCTCTTCTTCTTCCTTTAACCGGCTTACAAAGTTGTCCGCCGTCATATACATTTCGGTGGATTTGGCAGCTTGTCCGGAAATAATGAGCGGCGTACGGGCTTCATCGACCAGAATCGAATCAACCTCGTCGATGACCGCATAATAAAGCGGCCGCTGCACCATCTGTTCTTTATATACGACCATGTTATCACGCAAATAGTCGAAACCGAATTCGTTGTTCGTTCCGTACGTAACATCGCAAGCGTAAGCGGCCTGCTTCTGAACATGCTCTAGACTATTCAGATTGACCCCGACGGTCATACCCAGAAACTGATAAATTTTACCCATCTCTGCGCTGTCGCGCTGCGCCAAATAATCATTGACCGTTACCACATGAACGCCTTTACCCAGGAGCGCATTCAAATACACCGGAAGCGTACCCACCAGCGTTTTACCTTCTCCTGTCCGCATCTCCGCGATCCGGCCTTCGTGCAGCACCATACCGCCAATGAGCTGTACGTCATAATGACGCTTGCCCAGTACACGCTTGGACGCTTCCCTTACCACCGCAAAAGCTTCCGGCAGCAGATCGTCCAGATCCTCGCCTTTCTCCAAACGTTCGCGGAATTCATATGTTTTATTATGGAGCTCCTGATCCGATAAAGCTTCGATAGACGGCTCCAGCGAGTTGATATACTCAACCGCCTTCCACATCCGCTTCAGTTCGCGGTCATTTGGATCTCCAAATATTTTTTTCACGAGTCCTAGCATTCTGCTAATCCCCTTTCTTTTCTTCGAACAATATCCTATAGCCTAAATTGTAGCAGTTTGCTCTTCTCGCCGCAACAGACCACTGTATTTCCCTATATTACTAAAAAGAGCCTGCCCGGGCGCCGCGGGCATCTTACGACGCACCACCAGCGATTCAGGCAAGCTCGGATCTTCTTTCAAGCTAAGGGATTACCGGGCGGGCTCAATCAAGCCGTATCTCCCGTCGTCACGCTTATACACCACGTTGACCTGTTCCGTATCGGAGTTAGCAAATACAAAGAAATTATGACCTACCATGTTCATTTGCAGAATGGCTTCTTCCACATCCATCGGCTTCAGCATAAACCGCTTCGTCCGCACCAATTCGTATTCATCCTCATCTTCAAGGGAATAGGAAGCGCTTGGTTCTGATTCGACCCGGAATAAATCCTTAATCCCGCCTTCTTGGCGGATTTTACGGTTCGCCTTCGTTTTGGCCTTCCGAATTTGCCGCTCCAGCTTGTCTACCACAAGATCTACAGATGCATACATATCTGCATGCTTCTCTTCCGCTCTCAGCATCAAACCTGTAAGGGGGATCGTCACTTCAATGGTCTGCATGCCTTTCACAACACTTAGCGTTACGTTAACTTCAGATGTAGGGGGAGCTTCAAAGTACCTTTCCAGCTTACTCAGCTTTTTCTCAACATGGTCTCTCAACGCTTCTGTCACTTCGATATTTTCTCCGCGAATGTTGAATTTCATGTAGTACTCCTCCTTTCATACCTACACTATATATATTCTCTTTCTGCTTTAAAAATCCTTCATCCTTCTAGTCCTATTTTTTACGAAAAATTGACACAAAACTACTAATGTTTCGACAAAGTATGCGCATACAAAAAAACACCCCGGAATTTCTTCCAGGGTGTCAAGCCATCTTCAAACATAACCATCTATAAACGCGGCCGAATCCGGCCGGATGATTACAACTTGATGACGTTAGCCGCTTGAGGACCGCGTGCGCCCTCTACAATATCAAACTCAACGGATTGTCCTTCTTCCAATGTCTTGAAACCGTCTGTTTGAATAGCGGAGAAATGTACGAATACGTCGCCCCCGTCTTCACGTTCGATGAAGCCATAGCCTTTTTCTGCGTTAAACCATTTTACTTTACCTTGCATGCAAAAACATTCCCTTCGTTATCAAATAACTGCAAGCTTCAGCCTACATTTCGAATATATCACCCCAAACTTATCCGTGTCAATGCAGCTTCGGCCTGTTATAAAAATATTTTGAAAATTCCTGTATTAACATTCTGTTAAAAACCTATTCACAGTCAAAAAGCCCGTTCTGTCGCGGTTTTTCGACATTTTCTAAAAAGTTATCAACAGAGTTATGCACATTGTCCACAGGGTAGTGTGAACAGCAAAAAGACCCTTGTGAAGGAACAAGAGTCCGAAAGACGCTTTATTAGCGTCTACCTTCCCATGCAGTAAAACACAAGCCAAGAGGTCGGTTAATTAAATTTCCTATGATTGGCCCTCTATTCAAATAGTTCATCCAAGCTTGGTATTAATATTTTGTCATACTTTCGCAACACCATCCAGATTTCTTTTAGTTGTAAAAGATACTCGCGCACTTCTTCCGCGAATTCCGTTTTCTTCTTGGTATTGGTGTTTTCAATCAATTAAAAAATAAATATTCATACAGCTTTATTAGCGGCTCTGCAATAATGCATGCTCGTCCAGCGTAATCATTAATTCGGTTATAATATCTTGCGCTTTAGTTAACTATTCTGGGCATCCTTACATTTGTTTTGCTAAATTGATTTAATGGCTTGCTTGCAAAATTTGATCGCACCACTATCTTTTTTCGTCAATTAAAATACCCGCCATTTTCCAAATACTCGCGACAAAATCAAGCGTTTTTTCCGGAGGAACTTCTCGGATCAATTTTCCCGTTTGCTTTTCCATTACTTTCACCATAATTTGTTTAGTTTGTTCATGGATAGAAAATTGTAATGTGGTTTCGGGTCCCTGAACAGCCTTGATGGCTTTTTCAATGGCTTTTATTAACTGAGCATCACTAACTGTAATTTTTTCGCCTTGCAGTTTGAGTTTTTTCATTTCTTCAATGGTTTGGACGGATTGAAGATTGGCAGTATCGGAAAGAATTAAATCTGATATAACGTCTTCTTTGCCTTTTTTAGATGATCCATTGATGCCTTGCGGCCCAATTGAAGAATGATTAATTGGTGTTCCTCCTGTAAAAGAATAAATTTCCATTGACACTCCCCCATGCTTTTCGATTACCATATATATCGGATATCCACTGTGGTTCTTTTAGTCATATTCAGGAATATTAAAAATTTCGTTCCCCTCAAAGTCCAACGCACCAAAGAAAGCTAAACAATATGTATCACATTGGCTATAAAGGTGCAATGTAAAAAAAGAAAAGGAAAAATGACGAAGGTTCCGACCATTTTTCCTTTTCTTTTCGATTATTTCTTTTTATCAAAAAAAGCACCATACGGAGCATAAGAGTTACCATATCCTCCATACTGCTGGTTGGCAGCTTTACTTTTTCGAATAATGGCTAGCTGGGTTTCTGTTGCCTTTTTTTTCGCATCCATGATTGGAACGATCTTCCTATCCGCTTCATAGGTTGGTTGAAGATAGGTTTGTTTTTGAACTTCTGTTAAAGAGACCCCTTCTGCAAACAGTCCTGATAACTGATTCATCACCTCTTGTCTCTTATCCAGTAGCTCTATCCATTCCTCCGGTTCACTTTCTGCTTGAACTTTCTTCTCTAAAAAAAGAGTAAGCTCAAGCAAGTCTTGTAATATGGCATCTAGAGAGGTAATATTCATCATTCCCCCTTTCTATGCTTGTTGTTTGGACAGTATCATAACTTCCTTCCACGTATCACGAAACTGTACGAAAAAGCCTTCCACCTCATCAATGATGGTCCCATCTTTTTTGATGTTCGCTTCAATCATTCGACGCTTCATGTAGTCGTACATGATAAGTAACTGTTCCGAGATTGGGTAGGAACGGTCTAATGTAATAATTAATTCATTGATGATATCCTGTACCCGAAGATTGAAATGGTGAGCCTTGTCCAATTGTTTTTCTAAGATAGCTGATTTCGTCTGCTTAATAAACTTAATCGCACCATTATATAGCATAAGAGTTAGTTCCCCAGGAGTCGATGTTGTCACTTGATTATTTTGATACTTCTGAGCTACAGTATACATGATTAATCTCTCCCATTAATTTTAACTTTTTCAGAATTGTTGCGCTAACCAACCACTTTGGGATTGAGCCCTATTCATTGCTGTTTCCATTGCGCTAAAGCTTTTCCAGTAGCGGTCCTCGATATCTTGCAGACGGGATTCCCACCTACTTATGTCCGTATCAATTCTTCTTAGATCTTTACCGATCAAACTGTTATCCGCTAAATAAAGAGAGCTACCTGCTTTATCGGTGATCTTACTCATGGAGATATTAAGTTGATCATACAAGCGTTGAGCTAAACCACTCTCATTAAATTTCGTTGTAGGATCTGTCGAGGTACTCGCTTTCGTAAACAAGTCCATTACTTTCGTTCCATTTTGAGAAATGGCCTCACGTAGCTTCGTTTCATTAATATGGAGCTTTCCTCTTTCCATATAATTACCAGTTGTAATCCCAATTTCACTAAGTGCATCAAAATTAGGGTCCATACCTGCAGCTGTTACATTAGTCGAAAAAACTCTCCGCATTTCAGCCAAAGCATTAGAAAGCAAGGGATCTTGGCGCAACAAACCGCTCTTTGCTTTATCTTCCCATTGTTCAATTTGTTTTTCAGATAAAGCTTCTTTTTCCTCATCTAATAGAGGTTTATAGTCCCTGTATTTGGTTTCCCTTATTTCGGCATTAATCTTTTCAATAACCTCGTTATATTTATCAATAAAGCCTTTAATAGAGTTGAAAACTGCATCCTCATCTGGCTTTACATTTACTTTAGTAGTTCCAAGAGCCTTGATGTTGAACTCAACGCCGTCAAAATTGAATGTAGAACTAGTAACGGAATAAGCAATCCCGTTTATCTTAACGCTTCCCGCTGTAGCGTCTTTTGACAGTTGAAATCCAGCATCTGTAGCAAACGTCTCTCCCGTACTATCAATCGTACCAACAGACAAGTTAAGTTTATTACTAGCTCCAAAGGTAGTGGCAGGAGCGACGACATCAATCGAAATAGCTGCATTGGCACCAGTAGCAGTTGTTGTAAAAGTAATGGATTTGTCATCTTTGAGATAGCTAGCGGTAACTCCCGTTGTAGATGAAACAGCATTAACTTTAGATAGTACACTGCTGATTGTATCGGTAGCTGTAACATTAATGGTAGTCGTACCAATCTTAAAATCAAATGCCTCTCCAATCTCGGTAGTGTCATTCGCCAAGGTATTGACAAATTTCACAGAAGCAGCTTTCGCCGGATCGGAAAGAGCTGTTACCTCCACATTATAGGTAGACAAAGTGGGGGTCCCTTTTTGTTTAGCAGAAACGATCGCTTCACTGTCAGATGCTACAGCCTTCTTTTGAAAGGTTCCCTGCATTCTCATGTCAAAGGTTTTATTCTTTAGGTCTAGTAAGAGAGAGTTCATCTCTCTAAACTGGTCACGTCTCCACTCCTCAGTTTGCTTCCTCTGTAAAAGTTGATTTAGTGGAGCTCTCCTAACTTTCATTAAATCCGAAACGATCGTGTTTGTATCAAGCCCTGAGATTAACCCGCCTAAACGAATTGAACCTACCATAATCGTCCACCTACCTATTTCTATCTATTAAAAATCATTCTTACTTTTCACTCAGTAATAACCCATCTATCATTTTTTCTATAAGGTACTTCTCATCATATGTCTTAGGGGGTATGGTTATAAATAATACGATAAAGCCATATTCACACCATTACTAATACTATCGGATTGAATTGCGATTTTTTTTAGCGTAATGGAAGAATAAATTAAAATTTTTCTGAAAAATTCGCCTTTCCATGTGAGTACCGATTATAAAAGAAAAAATCCGGCTTTTCAGACCGGATCAGGCAACGGAGGACTGACTCCACTCATTCTAGGATTTTAACTAAATTTAAGCTTATCCTTAAGTTTTTCACAAACATACTTAACTTGAGCTCTGGATAAATTTAATGCACTTGGCAGGTTTATTCCGTATGGTGAAATAGCGTAGGCGATGTTGTTATCATCTTTGGCCTTTTGTACCGTACTTAAATCCTCATAAGCAGGCAACATACTTAAAGGATAAAAAAACGGCCGGCAATCAATATAATCTTCTGCCAATTTCTCAATCAAAGCCTCTTTTTTTATACCGCTTACTCCATCTAAGATAATGGTGATCATCCAATAGGTATTCTTCACATCGGGGTTCTCACTATTAAGCCGAATCCCCTCAACCTCAGCCAGTTCCTCGGCATACCATGAAAAGATCTCTCTTTTACGCTTCACCAGGTCTTCAACCCGTTCAAGCTGGGCCAAACCTAACGCCGCCTGCAAGCTGCTCATTTTATATTTGTATCCGACTTCCGTATTCCAAAACATTTTGTCGCCGGGCTTACGTCCATGATCCCGTAAGTAGAGGCACTTATTATAAATGTCCTCTCTATCCGTTACTAACATGCCGCCTTCACCTGTCGTCAAAGTCTTCGAGCCATGAAAACTGAATACCCCGACATCGCCTAAAGATCCCGCTTTTTTGCCTTTGTATTCACTGCCCAGCGCTTCCGCGGCATCTTCGATCACCGCAATATTGTATTTATCTGCAATCCTGCGGATTTCATCCATATCCGGCACATTCCCGTATAAATCAACAGGTATGACTGCTTTTGTTTTTTCAGTGATATTATTTTCAAAGCTTCGGGCGGACAAGCACCAGGATTTGTCGTCAATGTCCGCAAATACGGGAGTAGCCCCAACGTAACTGATCGGAGCGGCTGAAGCTATCCAAGTGATATCAGGGACAATAACCTCATCGCCTGGTCCGATACCTAATGAAAGCAGCGATAAATGGATGGCTGAAGTACATGAAGGCAATGAGATCGCATATTTGGTACCGACGTAGGAAGAAAAAGCCTCTTCAAATTTAAGATTATATGTATTTGCATTTTCATACCAGGCATTCGTCACCGCATCCGTTACATATTCAATTTCCTTATTGGTGATCCAAGGGCCGGAGACGGGAATTCTTCCGAATGGGTTCATGGGATTAATCCTCCACACATTTTAAGTATCCATCAGGTGCAACGGTAATCAGAAGTTTATTCTCCATTTCCTCATCGATGATAAACCGTTTATTGGTTTTAAGAAACTCCCAAACAGCGGTTTTCGGATTATTTCCTTTTCCCCAAGGGCGGTCCGGAAAGAAATCCTCCGGCATATCTTCCACTACCGTATCGAACACAACCAAGTAGCTTCCTTTGGTTACAAAAGGGGAGTACAATTGCATTTCAGCCAACACATGCTCATGTGTATGGTTTGAATCCAAGGATATCAGTACACGTTGTTTATTCTTGCATATTTCTTTCACCTGTTGAATAATGCTTTCGTCTGTTGACGAGCCCTCTATTAAATCAATCCGCTTATACATCGGATGTTTTTCAATTTCTATCCGGTTGTGTTCCCGAATATCAATATCGATTCCAACGACTCTTCCGTCTCCACCCATCAACTCTAACAATGAAGCATAATAAATAAGCGAGCCTCCATGAGCGACGCCGGTTTCAATAATTAAGTCCGGTTTAACTCTCCAAATAATTTCCTGCATGGCCATCATATCTTGCGGATACTGAATAATGGGACGTCCAAGCCAGCTAAAATTATAAGAGTATTTATACTTTGCCGTATAGTTGAGCCATTGAAGACTGAGATCCTTTGCTTGGGCATCTTTACCGGCTTGTTCAATAAGCTTCTTTTTTTCTTCTTCAAATTTTTCGTTCATCATTTTTCCCCCAACATGAATATTCGTATTCGTCGTCTTACTGATTAACTGGAAGTCTCTTCAGGATTCTTGCCGGATTTCCAACGACCACAGTGTAAGGAGGTACGTCCTTGGTAACCACCGCACCGGCTCCCACCACTGCTCCCTCCCCAATTTTGATTCTTGGAATAATGACAGCTCCTGTAAAAACAGTTGCATAATCGCCCACTTCAACACAACCGGCTAAATGCGCACCAGGGCTTATATGAACACCATCCCCAATGCGGCATTCATGATCGACAATCGCACCCGTATTGATAATTGAACCTTTACCGATGATGGTTTCGACACCTACCGTACTATTTACCAGTATCTGCGTGCCCTGCCCAATCACGGCATCGTCAGCTACAAACGCTTTACGGTGGACAGCCGTCAAAGCTACAAGCCCTTTTGATTCAAGGCAATCTTGCAGCCCTACTCTTGCCCTTCCGTTACTGCCTCCGATGGCAACCAAAAAACCAACGGGTTGATCCGGGTCCCTTTTATGATTCCATTCTTCAAAACCTTCTTGTCCGTAAAATAGGGGAACACCCGGGATCGGAGCGGTTAGCTTATTATTATTGTCGAATAATGCAACCAAACGGTGCCCATAGCTTTTCATGCATTCGTTCAGCACTTTTGCATGGCCCGTAGCACCCCAGAAAATCATGTCCTTCATTTTTATTCATCCGTTTCCTTCATCTGATATTCAAAGAGATCATACATTTGATCTTTTGGAGATATGATCTTCCGATCCATCGGCCATTCAATACCAAATGCAGGATCGTCCCAACGAACACCCTGTGCGCTTTCAGGGCGATAGTATTCACTCATCTGATAGAAAACCTCTGTATGATCAACCAACGTTTGAAAACCGTGGGCAAAGCCCTCAGGAATGTAAAGCATCTTGTGGTTGTCCTGCGTTAATTCGACTTTGATCCACCTTTTAAAGGTTTTGGAATCCGGACGTAAATCGATAATGACGTCACAGATCGCTCCTCTAATACATCGTACGAGTTTGGCCTCTTCATAAGGAGCAGCTTGAAAATGCATGCCTCTCAAGGTGCCTTTTTTGTTGTTGTAGGATAAATTGCACTGAACTAAATTAGGGTTTAAACCGCTGCTCTCAAATTCCTTTCGACACCATGTTCGGGCAAAAAAGCCTCTCTCATCTTCCAGCGGCTGAAGACCGATGATATAGGCCCCTGCTAATTCGGTTTCGGTAAAGATCATTTAAATCACCATTAGTTTTGGAATAGGTAAAATAAACTTACATCCCCATTCTCGTACGTATGCCAATTGTTCCATAATCTCATCTTTTAAATTCCAAGGTAAGATCAAGATGAAATCAGGCTTCGTTTCCTTTAGCTGATCTGGAGAAAAGATCGGAATACGGGTTCCAGGGAGATACATGCCCTGTTTTGCGGGATTACGGTCAACGGTGTAATCAATGAAATCGTTTCGAACTCCACAGTAATTCAGCAATGTGTTGCCTTTTGCCGGAGCGCCGTATCCTACAATGGTTTTGCCGTCCTTCTTCACCTGAATCAAAAACTCTACTAAAGCTCGTTTGGTGGCTTTAACCTGTTCCGAAAACTTAAAATAAGCTTCTACTTTATTCAGTCCTGCATGAACTTCTTTTTCGATGATATGGTTAACCGAATCCATAACTTCCCTCGAAGCATCTTCACTGTGTTTTGCATAAATTCGAAGGGAACCGCCATGCGTTGCAATTTCATCAACCTTAAATATTTCAAGGCCAAGAGAACTAAAAACTTTCTGCGCCGTTAACAACGAAAAGTAAGAAAAATGCTCATGATAGATGGTGTCAAACTGATTTTCCTCCATAAGCCTTAGCAAATGAGGAAATTCCATCGTAATAACTCCTTGCGGCTTCAGAACCATTTTTAAACCCGCCACAAAGTCACGAAGGTTGGGTACATGAGCTAACACATTATTGCCGATAATTAAATCAGCCGTCATATGTTTCCCTTTTAATTTTTGAGCGGTGCCGGTATTAAAAAAAGAAACTAAAGTATCAATCCCTTTTTCTTGTGCATTTTTAGCTACATTGTCTGCAGGTTCAATACCAAGAACCGGAATATTCTTTTGTTTAAAATATTGCAGCAAATAGCCGTCATTACTTGCGATCTCCATGACGAACGACTTATCCGTCAGGCCTAATTCAGGCACAATCATATCTACATAATGTTCGCAATGCTTCAACCAACTATCCGAATAAGAGCTAAAATAGGCATAATCATTGAAAATGTGTTCCGGCGATTGAAATTCCTCTAATTGAACCAATAAACAATTCTCACAAACATAAGCATGTAAAGGAAACGTGATCTCTGCCGTTTTTAATTGCTGAGGCGAGACATACGAATTCGATAATGGAGACATTCCCAAATCAACAAAGGTATGTGTTAAATCATGATTACAAAAGCGGCACGGTTGATTTGCCATATAACCCACCTTCTTATAACTGCATGTATTTTTCAATTTGATCTAATGTATATCGACGTATATCTGTCCGGTTAAAATAGTTTTTGTACCATGCAGCCGTCCAGTCTACCGTTTCCTTCACATTAAGCTTCGGATGCCAATTCAATTTATAACTTGCTTTTGAACAATCCAATTTTAAAAAATGCGCCTCATGGAACTGAGAGGGAACATCCGAAATATAATTTAATTTTTCTCCCCACGCTTCTTCAAATAAAGAAAGAAGCGTACCTACAGAAACGATTCCGTCCTCTTTAGGTCCAAAATTCCAGGCTTCGGTGTAGTCATTATGGCCGGCATATAATTTTTGAGCCAACAAAAGGTATCCATGAAGGGGCTCCAACACATGCTGCCAAGGACGAATGGCCGATAAATTCCTTATTGCAATCGACTTTTGGGACTCAATGGCTCGAACAATATCAGGAATCAACCGATCGGCCGACCAATCCCCGCCGCCTATTACATTTCCTGCTCGAACCGAAGCTAATTTAACCGGGCTCTGATCTTTAAAAAATGAATTTCGGTACGAGCTTGTAACGAGCTCCGCACAACCTTTGCTCGCACTGTAAGGGTCATATCCCCCCATGGGATCATTCTCACGATAACCCCAATAGGGCGATTCTCGATTTTCATAACATTTATCACTTGTTACATTCACAACGGCTCTTACACACTTGGATTGTCGAGACGCTTCAAAAATATTTACTGTTCCCATCACATTCGTTGAGAACGTATCTGTCGGATTCGTGTATGATTTTTTCACTAAAGATTGGGCAGCCAGATGGAAAATGATTTCAGGTTCATGAGAGTCTACAGTATTCTTTAGACTTTCCAAGTCTAAAATATCCCCGGTAATCGATGTAATGCCGGCATCCGCATGAGCTAATTCAAATAAATTAGGAGAAGTGGTTGGATTCAAGGAAAATCCAATCACTTCCGCCCCCAATTGTGTCAGCCATAAGGTCAACCAACTTCCCTTGAATCCAGTGTGACCCGTTATTAAAACCTTCTTACCTTCCCAAAAAGATCTGTTCAGCTCCAAACCTTCCACTCCGCTCTATTTTGCATCCATAATTCATCAAGTTTTACTTTATCCCGTAATGTATCCATGGGCTGCCAGAAACCTTTATGACGAAAAGTCGCCAATTGTCCTTCCAGAGCTAAACTTTCCAAGGGTTCTGTTTCCCACGTGGTTTCATCCCCGTTGATGTAATCGAATACTGAAGGCTCTAATACAAAAAATCCGCCGTTAATCCAATTCCCGTCACCACTTGGCTTTTCATGAAAACTAATGACTTTATCTTGCTTTACATCTATGGCTCCATACCTTCCAGGCGGTTGAACCGATGTCACCGTTGCTTTAACATCCATTTTTTTGTGAAAATCAATTAAATCGCTAATATTCACGTTACTAACCCCGTCGCCATACGTAAAACAGAAGGTGCTATTTCCCACATACTCTTGCACCCTTTTCAAACGACCGCCTGTCATGGTGTGTTCCCCTGTATCCACAAGCGTTACTCTCCAAGGCTCGGCAGAACGATAATGAACCTCCATCTGATTATTACCGATATCAAATGTTACATCCGACGTATGAAGGAAATAATTTGCAAAGTACTCTTTAATAATGTAACCCTTATATCCTAAACAAATCACGAAATCATTGATCCCATAATGAGAGTAGAGTTTCAGGATATGCCACAGTATGGGCTTCCCCCCGATTTCAACCATCGGCTTGGGTTTTAAATGGGTTTCTTCACTTATTCTTGTCCCATAGCCTCCTGCTAAAATGACGGCTTTCAATGAACTCACTTCCTTTGCTCTCGGAAACTAACGCGCGATACGTTCTTCTTAGTTTTACCACCCAGTAATTTTTCTGAACAATTCTGCAGCACCATACACGTCCGTGATACCAAATTCACTTGCATCCAAATTTAATGCCCCGTTAGCCGAAAAGCCCTTTTTATACTTAAAAGCAGGTTTGCCCGCTTTACCAAAATCCGACCGGTTCATATAGTTTTCTAAAAACCACTTTTTAAGGCCAGGCTCATCATCTAGCGACATATATATATTTTGTAAATAGTCGTTGAAGCTTTCGTCTGTTCTGTTTAGATTTTCAGCGCAATATTGAGCTAGCCTTTTTCTATCCAGGTTCAATTCAACATGATTGGGGAATAATTCATTCTTAGCTGTAATGAAAGATTCTGCTACAGCTACGGCTACATCAGGCACATCGGGAAGAATATGAAAACGATTGACCCCGACACCTTTATTCAATTTAATAAAATCCTGCTTTATTTTTTCAGATTCCTTATCTTTGCCATAAGAATGTGCTATTCCATTACTATTACCGGACGATCCGCCTATACTCATCGGCAGGTCGATGGAGACAAATTTTTGTTCAATAAATGCTAATGCAAAACCAGAGTACACATCCGGACTTATTCCCTTAAAAACGGAGCCTGTTTCTTCTTGGAGCAGCGTGATCAAGTCTCGGTGTACGACCGAGTTCATATACAGCATCGGCAATGAGTTATAAGGGACTTCTAATTGAATTACGCTTTTGATCAAGCTCTCACTCTCAATAATCCCATGGTTTATATTGCCCAAGGTGGTCTTTGGTATTTGAAAATAGTTTTCATATCCCTTGATCTTCACATCAGGCCATCCATAAGGAACCAAGTTCCAGCGAAGCAGCTTGGTTTGCAATGAATACAAAATACGATCCAAGGTGCTTAAAGCATGTAATAATAACCCGTCATCCGACCCTAAAACGATAATGTATTCTCCTTTTGCCTTAGAAACTGCAAAATTGAAGTTATCGGTCATCGCGAGCTCTCGTTCAGGCTTAAAATATTTAATTCGTTTATCAGCAATTTTGTCGATTAGCTCTTTGGTGTTGTCATTATTGCTGTTATCACTAACAACAATCTCAAAATGATCAAATTGTTGATGAAGACAGGTGTCGAGTGTAAATTTAAGGGTGTTTTGGTTGTTTCTTGTCGGGATGACAATGCTAAACCTAGGTTGATTATCGTTAGCCTTCATCGCAACCCCCAGGTTTTGACTCGCTTTGTCGCCCATATATTTTTCCATCAAATCAGCCCATTTTTGTTTAAAAATCTGGCTATCCATGAGCTTTCCATTGTGGATCAGGATATCAGATACATTTTTATTCAATAAAGGACTGCCGCTTAAAAAAGAGCTGCTTAACATCTCCTGATACATCAAGAAAGCTTTATCGTAGTTTCCAACTTCGAAACAGTAATGGGCAAGCTCGTATTTAAATAAATCAGCATCTTCCAGTTTATCAACTTGTTCCTGTATATCAGGATATCTTTTTGCCAGATGAAGCAGCCTGATACCAAGGTTTTGGTGTAAATGATGTTCCAACAAAAACAGCAATTCCGCTTTATAGGTAGGGTCTGCGTTTCCGTCTTCGGCAATCATATTAGCACATTCCAACCATTGATCCGTAAGAAACGATGCATAAGCATAATTGGTTAATGTAAAAGGTGTTTTTAACTCCATATATGCTTCTTTGGCAAGCTGGTAGAACATATTCGTATCTGACTTTGCAAACGTAAGTGAGTATAAAGATTTAATGATAGGATTACTTTGTGCTGCCGATATTTTATTCAAACCCGCTTGCAAGTTTTTAATCGTTTCCGTCTTAATATATGGTTTTGTTTTCCCATCCAATATATTTAACAATTGTTTTACACGAGCATCCCATGTATTCTCCCTGACAAGTTCTCGGAATGCCTCTCTGTCCGTTTTTTGTTTCACTGCCTCGTTTAAAGATCTATTAAATTCCTTTAACCCAGCGCATACTTTTATATCATCTTTCGCTAAGGCGATTTCAGGCAGTTGGGTGGAAACGACGGGCAAACCGTTCATTACATATTTATACAGGGTTGTAGAATCGTATTTTAAAATCATGTCATTATCAATTTTCAAAGGTATGATTCCAACATCCATATTCTTGAGATAACCTTCAATGAGCTGATGTTCTGTATTTAGAACATATAGATTGTCTTCTTTCATAGATAGAACGTTATCTTTATCATCACCTATAACTACGAATGACTTGTCCCTATTTTGTCTTACTAGGTTGTAAAATAGCTCCGCATCAAACAATAGATCCATTTCCCCCAGGTAACATACTCTGGGACCGGGAATGCCCGTCAACTCTTTCCTTATCTTATCATGAACATCTTTTCCGAGGTCCTCATAACGGACAGCATTTTTTAGAAGATAAACATTGTACCTATCTAAGGATTTTGATAAATAAAGAGAAGCACTGGTTGTGGTTATGATATCCGCTCTTTTGAGAAGTGACATCTCATGCTCTCTATCACTTTTGCCGTTCGGATCATTTTCTTGAACGCTGACCTCATCAACACAATCATACACAACTTTAAAATTTCCATTCAATTGATGAATCATGTTTACTTGAGACGGGAGATAACAGATAACAACTACCTCTTCAGCTGCGGAGTCAATCAAGCCTTGTACGATTTCTTTATAGTTATCTACTATTAAATTGTCCTCGTAATAGACCGATGACGGTGCATGAACATGAACAAGCCCCGCTTCTTTAGCATTGCTTTCACTGAACTGCATCGCCTCGTTAAGCGTCACGTTTGAATCCTGAGCACTAGCCTTCGTAGGCGGCTGAACATACTCAACAGCGTAGCCGAGCTTCGTCAAAGACTCGGAGATGTACTGAGGCCGTTGGAGCATACCCCAAGGACATGAAGAGAGAATAATGAATTTCCTCTCCGCGGCGTTTTCAGTCATTTTCAATTTTAATATCGTATTTAATATTTCATTTTTTTGGTGAGAGTCTTCTGTTGCTTTCATTACTCTCGAATAAAAGTTAATAGCGGGCTGAATTTCTCCCTGTATTTCAAATAGATACGCCAAGTTAAACAAGAGATCTTTGTTTTTGTTATCTATTTCGACTCCGCGCCAAAGTAACTGTTCAGCTTCTTCGAGTTGATTTTTTATCATAAAGATAATGGCTTTCATATTAACAATGTCAATATCATTCATTTCTATTTTTTCATATTCCTTAATTAAGGAGCATGCTTCTTCTATATTCCCGTTATTGATCAAAACTTGTATGTTATCTTTAAAAAGTTGTTTTTGTTGTTCTAGTTCTTCTTTTGGATTCGACATCCAGCTATTCAACTCCACTTATCTAATTATCAGAGGGTAGCCATAAAAATTGATGCTAATTTTAAACCCAATTACATAACGGAAATAAAGCTTCGATTTGTTGCCTAATCTTGTTCATTCCCTCCTTATCATTCATCTTTTCATAAAGATTATATAAACGTTCATAGGTCGGATAATCTTTTTTAAAATTCAATAAACGATTATAGAGTACTAGCGCATCTTGATCGTTATTATTTCGCAAACAAATGTCACCTAATAATTCAATCGTTTTTATGTGAGTCGGATGGCGGTCCATATTAGCTAACAGAAAATCAACCGAGACGTCATTATATCCATAGTCATAAAGGGTCTTACTTAATTCAAATACTATATTGGCCGAACCCTTCAATAAAAGCTTAGAGATATACTCAAAATGATCAAATTCTTGAAGGACAATAAGATGAGTTGAAAGCTTTAATAAGATTTTTTCTATTTCTTCGCTTATCTTTTCCTCTACATTATCCTTTATCACGATCTTGTTAAGAACTTTCCAATCTTTATTAGATAAATTCAATAAAGATTTCCTAACTGAAAGCAATTCCTTGTCTCCCAAAACGAAAGAAAGTAACACGATGTCCGTCACATTTTCATCTTCTATTTGGGACAGGGAGTACCATTCTTCGCGAGCGTCCTCATAAGATTTCGCATATTGCTTAGCAACCGCCAGAACATGGCTTTCCACATTAAGTTTATAATCTAAAATATAGCGGTATAATAGCGGATGACGAAGGTTATATAGAACCTCTAGAAGACTTGTCAGCTCGTCCACACTAACTATGTTATACAAGCTCTTAAGGTTTGAATAAACATCTTCCATAGGTATATTTGTTTGCAACATGATATTTAAATATTTTACGATGTTAGGCACAAACGTTTTTTTCTGTTTCAAAACCTTCGTTACTTCGTTAAAACTCTTTAATAAATCCCCCTGTTTTTCATATAATTCTGCAAGCATTAGTTGAGCCCGGTAACCACCAGAACCCTCTGTTACCAAAACGCCTTTATCGCCAATTTCTAAACATTTTTTAAGTGAAATTTCAGCATCTTTTAAATATCCCCATTCGTAGAAAATTCTTGCCTGTGTATAACGCAAATCTGCATCCAGCGGCAATAACTCTACAGCATCTTTTAATATTTGAAGCCCTTCTTCATGCCTTTGAAGTTCAAGTAAGCAAAGACTCATCTTAGCTAAAAGCTCGCCTAAATAGATTCTGTCTCTGCTTAGAGGATAGGCCCTGGTAAAATAAGGAAGGGCTTCTGCATAATTATCCTTTGCTATGTACGCTTTGCCCATGTTATACAAATTATACCCGGTGGGGTTTTCTTCGACCTCTTTTAACATTAGCGGCAGATTTCGATCTGCTTTATTCTTTTCAATCATGATATCATTGGAATACCCTACGTGGTGTATGATTGAGTTCGCTTCCCCTGATGTAAACTCATTAACCTCATCATGTATATTTAATTGCTCATGCAACCGGTTCTGGTAATAGAAGTTTTTGTTATTTTTAAATAACCGGACAGCGGTATGAGTAAATGCTCCCCCAGTTGATATAGAATTTTTGATCTTCATCAAATAATAATCTTTTCCTGACTCCATATCCTTTTGGATATCGGCTCCTGGCTCGATATACTCATCAGCATCCAAATGCAAAATATAATCGGAAGAGGCCTGCTTGATTGAATAATTTCGTGCTGCCGCAAAACTATCTACCCATTCAAAATG
Source organism: Paenibacillus sp. PvR098 (assembly GCF_017833255.1). Taxonomy (NCBI): domain Bacteria; kingdom Bacillati; phylum Bacillota; class Bacilli; order Caryophanales; family Paenibacillaceae; genus Paenibacillus; species Paenibacillus sp. PvR098. The sequence continues at coordinate 3,352,971 of NZ_JAFIBU010000001.1, read as the reverse complement.
ATATATTTTAGCGTTATATTCCTTTGCAATTTCCAAAGTACCATCACTCGAGCCCGTATCGACAATGATTATTTCATCTACAATCTCTTTTACACTTTCCAGACATTTATTCAGATGTTTTTCCTCATTTTTTACTATCATGCAAAGTGATATAGATTGTTTGTTCATCGATTACCTTACCTCTCATTAAATGTCTATCCTGATTACAAGGCTTATATAATCTAATATATCGGATGATATGGATAGTATTGTGAGCATTTTGGAAACATCTGGTTTAATGTTGACCAAGTTTCCGAATTCACTAAATTCCAATAAAAAAAACCTTAGGCTTAAGCCTAAGGTTTTTTACGAAAGTACGATTAACGAAGAAGTTGAAGTACGCCTTGAGGTTGCTGATTAGCTTGAGCAAGCATAGCTTGAGCAGCTTGAGCAAGAATGTTATTCTTCGTTTGATCCATCATTTCTTTCGCCATGTCTACATCACGAATACGGGATTCAGCTGCAGTCAAGTTCTCGGAAGTAGTACCCAAGTTGTTGATGGTGTGGTCCAAACGGTTTTGATATGCACCAAGTTTGGAACGCTCAGCGGAAACACTTTCAATCGCAGTGTTGATTGCCGTAATTGCTGTGTCTGCTTCTGCTTGAGTTGCAATGCTAATACCATCAACTGTGTTAGCTGCAGTTGCACCTGCTGCTGCTGTGTTAGCAGTAGTCGCGCCAGCTACGCCAAGGGTTGTAGCATCCATTGCAGTGATCGTCAGTGTAATGTTTTGACCTTCATTCGCACCAATGTGGAAAGTCAAGTCAGATGCAGCAGTTACACCGGAACCAGTACTAGCGGAACCATCCAACAATTTCTTCGTGTTGAACTCAGTTGTGTTAGCAATACGAGTAATTTCCTTCGCAAGCTCATTAACCTCGTTTTGCAATTGACCACGGTCAGAAGTTGTGTTGGTATCGTTAGAAGACTGAACAGCCAGTTCACGCATACGCTGCAGGATGCTGTGTGTTTCGTTCAAAGCACCTTCAGCTGTTTGAATCAAAGAGATACCGTCTTGAGCGTTCTTGGAAGCCATGTCTAAACCACGGATCTGGCCGCGCATTTTCTCGGAGATTGCCAAACCTGCAGCATCATCGCCAGCACGGTTGATACGAAGACCGGAAGACAACTTCTCAATGTTTTTTGCAGTGTTTGCAGAGTTTGCAGTCAAAGAACGGTGAGTGTTCAAAGCAGAAATGTTATGATTAATTCTCATGATATATACTTCCTCCCTGAAGTTGGTCGAATCCACATCCATGTGGATTTAGTTTAGAGATGAGAGACCTTTTAGGTCGGCCGCCCTTGGCCTCTCAACTCGTTACTACATATATCGTCTGATGGTACGCGAAAGTTTATAGCATTTTTAAAAAAATTATTCTTCCTTTTTCTTCAATAGATTTTTAAACTGTTCCGGCTTCAATTCGCTTTTCGAGGCTTCTTCATTTGACTCTTTTAGTAGATCGTACAGCTCTTTACGAAAGATGGGCATATGCTTCGGTGCTTTAATCCCTAGACGGACCACATCTTTCTCGACACTTACCACGACGAGCTCAATTTGGTCGCCAATAATGATAGATTCTCCGAGCTTTCTGGACAAGACCAGCATATGCAATCACCCCTTTTCCTTTTCCGTTTGATGCACTAAATCCGAAATCAAATGTCTAGTATGATATTGAGATTGATGCAGAACCATTTGCTTTCCCGTTCGATGGTTTGAATTGATAATGATAGGCGCCAGTAAATTAACTGTGGCTTTCTCCAAAGATTGTTGAATTGTAACTACACACCATACTTCTACATCTTTTTCACTCTCGATCCCAAGCTCTGTTTGCGTCTCTTCATCGATATGAAATTCATACGGTTTGTACATGGAGAAAGGATCGACGACAACAAAATGAATTCTTTCGTCATCCGCAGACTGCAAGTAGGCAAAAGGTAATTCAGGATCAACCGGCAGGATGACAAATCTCCGGTCCTCTTCAAACCCCGGTATGCCTTCGTTAAACGCGATTAACTGTTCCTCGGATATTTCAATCTCGCCTAAACTCGCTGTATTCAACACGATCATGTTAAAACAACTCCAATCTCAAAAATAACGTTACATATAAAAATCAAAGCTATAGACTGTACTGATCTATAGCTCCATTGTTTGTATATTATATTTTAATATTCATCTGAGGTGGTATAATTTCAACCTGGGCATACTGAGACACATAGATATCAAGCTTTCCCGGATAATACTGGACTTCAGGACGATTCGACTGTACGTGTATATCCACTCGGCCTTCTTCAACTTGAATATCGAATTTACCCGGCTCGAAACGTATATCAATATTGTCGAAAGAAGCATCGCCCACATACATATACTCAAAGAAGTCCAGGTCTTGAGTACTTTGCAAAGCAAGGGCGACGATCGCGTCTTCTCCCGTGTGAATCATAGCCATCCGGTTTCCGTCTTCTACCTTCTTAGCTATTCCTTGCAACACGATTTCTTTACATTTCGAGTATATCCGGTTCATGACTTCCAAATGAGGACCGTTTCCAAGTGCATCTTGGACCCGCCTGTTATCAATGTAAAGCTTCCCTTGCTCTGCATCGATATGAAGCTTTGGGTGAATAGCTTGCATTTCGATCGTAGCTTTGGGTTGTTTTATGACCAGCTGTCCAGGATCGGCATCTATACCCAATCGGGCGTTTTGCTGTCTAATCTGAATCTGGGGAATCTGCATTTGGCTACCCTCTTATGTTATCTCAAAAAATCAATAAGGCTTGGCCTGATTATCTTAGCTCCGACTGAGAGTGAGGATTGATATACACTCTCATCGGTTTTCAAGTTGGTAATCACCTCGGCCACATCCGCATCTTCTGTTTTTGACTTCAGCGTTTGAAGATTCACGTTGATATCAGCCAGACGGGATTGTGCCAACTCCATTCGATTCATCCTAGCACCTACATCCGCTCTAGCTTCGAGGAATTTATCATTACATTGATCCAGTCTGCCTATCGTATTGTTTATTTCTAACGTATTGCCACTTGCTAAAGCTGCAGAAAGATCTTGCATAACTTTAAAAATATTATCATTGGCACCCGGATTGTTAAGGTCAACCGCTTCCCCGAATACTTTATTCCCCGTTTTATTGGCCGCTATTCGGACACCGACTCCGATCTCAAATACGATGTCTCCGGTATCTACCTTGTCCGTCGCGGCTGTGGCTTCTGAATAAGGCGGATTATCCGTGAGCTGCCCATTGAATACATATCGCCCATTGAATTGGCTATTTCCAATGCTAACCATTTGCTTATATATCTGATCGACTTCACTTCTCATGGCATCAAGCGCCTGCTGCGGATTCGTACCATTGGCTCCTTGAACCGCCACCTCACGAACCCGCTGGATGACGTCGTTAGCTTGACCCATCATGGTATCTGTAAAATCTAGCAAAGAGGTCGCTGTATCCAGATTACTTTCGTACTGATCATTCGCGGAGAGTTCGCTTCTGTAACGCAAAGCGAAGCTCATACCGACCGGATCGTCCGAGGGCTTATTAATACGGCGCCCGGTCGATAATTGATTTTGGTGGTCATTGATTCGATTAAGGTTCGTATTCATATTGCGAAGGAATTGATTGTTCAGCATTCCCTGCGTAACCCGCATGCTCATTGTTTTCACCTCGAATTATTTGAAGCCCTTAGATGCTATCGCCCAACTACACCCATACCATTGATTACTTTATCCAGCATTTCATCGAAGGTGGTTAATGAGCGCGCCGCTGCATTATAGGCATGTTGGAATTTAATCATATTGACCATTTCTTCATCAAGCGACACACCACTCACGGCTTGTCTTCTGGAGTCCACTTGATCAACCAAAATCTGTTGATTGGTCGCTTGACGTGCAGCCTCTTGGCTCTGCACACCCAACTCTCCAACCATAGAACGGAAAAATTCATCAAAGGTACCATCCGTCAGAATGGGTCTGCCTGTGGGCGAAGGTTCAAAGCTAACCCTCTTCCCTCGGATACCAGCCAGCAGTAAAGCCATGTCATTGTTACCTTTTACTACTTTCTCTGTTCCATCGGTATCCATGTAAGTTCTCAAAGAGGAAGAAATATTAGATACATCATTCAATACTGTTGCATTAACCGTGACGTTCTCCGCACTGAATTCTGTAGTCCCAGGCTTTAAAGAGAAGAAGGGAATGCCCGATGTCAAAGGACTACTTCCGGAATATCCAAGTTCATGCAAACCGTTAAACCCTTTCACGATAACCGGAAGGTCTTCAGTCAAAGTACGTTCTGCTATCGTTGTTCCAAAAGTTCTAGGTTGGGTCGTGCCATCAGGATTAACGACAGTCAACGTTGTTCCTGCCGGAATCACTGCATCCTTGGGCAGCGTGACTTGGACGTCGCCTTGCACCAATACCTTCAGCATGGAATCCAACTGAAACTGATAATTGGCCACATTATAGTCTCGGGATTGGAGCATCCCGTATACTTCGCCGCTGTTCAGATTGCCGGTAGCGACATGCGCTTCTAGCGACTCCCTCGTAAAAACAGTCGCTACCTGCCTCCCTGCAACCAATTGAACATTCCCCATCTGAATATTGTAACCATTCGCTTCTTCTGTGTACGAAATGTTAATAATGCTAGACAAATTATCTACAAGTAAATCGCGCTGGTCACGTAAATCATTGGCGCTATTACCAAGTCCTTCGATTCGGTATATTTCTTCATTCAGCTTTGCAACCTGCGAAAGTATAGTATTTACTTCATTGGTTTTGATGCTCACGCTCTCCGTCAAATCACCAGAAAGTTCTTTCAATTGTCGAGCCGTATGGTTAAATGCATCCGTCATTGCCAGTGCTCGCTCTTTAACTAGAACCCGCGCCGTAGTGTTTTCAGGTGATTTACTAAGCTCCTGCCATGCATTCCAAAAACCTTCAATGGTCTGTCTGATTCCCGTATCTGACGGTTCGTTAATGATAGCCTCAAGCTTATCCAATGTGTCCTTCCTAATCGACCATTCGCCCAGTGCTTTGTTCTCATTATGAAATTGGTTATCTAAAAATCCTTCTCGAACCCGCTTGATCTGATCGAACTCTACACCCTGCCCCATTTGCCCCGGCACATTACTGCGCATAAGCCCGGGGTACTCGATCGGCCTCGAAGCGACCATATTCACAACCTGACGGGAATATCCCTTGGTATTCGCATTCGCAATATTATGCCCGGTTGTCGTTAAAGCTGCTTGCTGTGTAAACAAGCTTCGCTTGGCTATTTCAATCCCGCCAAATGTAGAACGCATTCCCTTATGCCCCCTTTCCGATCACTCACTCTGTCATGCTCTTGTATCAAAAAGCCCTTGGCGTTTCGTACCGTACGTTTGCTGCTGTGGATTGGTGTAAACTACATCATCCTCAGGTGCCCCAACAATAAGGTCCAGGGAATAATTAACAAACGCCAGTGAATGTTCCAGCAACTGCTGATTCAACTGATTCCTCTCCCGCAGCTTGCGAATCATTGCCATGAGTCGCTTCTGTTCATCCATTAACATTTTTTTCTCATCTATGTTAAAAATTATCTTCGTCAAGTCGCTGACGGTCACTCGGGGGTTCGGTTTATACCCTTTCTCCATCAAAAAGGCCCCGGTCGCTTCCACCCGCTGCTGATCCAATTCCCCGATCCGCTTCAGCAGCTTGTTTTCTTTGTTCACAATTTGCGTTAATTGCTCCACTTCATTATGGATAAGCACATGCTTCTTCCGCTCTGCCAAATCCAATAAGGTGTTATGAACATCATTCAGCTCTGCCATTGTTTGTAGCAAGGCTTCCAAAGACATGGCTATCCACTCCAATTAGGATTTTAAAAATGGAAATATTTTCTCAGCCACCGTGCGGGCATCGACATGATACGTACCCGCTTTCACCGATTTCTTCAATTCGTCTAGTCTTTCCCGGTCGGCCGATACGATCCCCGAATTGCCGTGCAGCTCCTTGGCTACATCCGAAATCTCCACCTGATCTTTCGACTTGCTCTTCTTATCGGATGCAGCTGTCTGCATATATTCCTGGCTCTTCTTATATTGATTTACCGAACTCACTTGATTCGTCCCGTTAATCTTCATTTAACTCACCTCAACTGACAGCAATAGTAAACCCACCGATTCACGTTACTACTTTTATCGGTGGGTTGTTTTTAAAAGTTTATATGAAAATCAATTTTTTGTTCGATCTTCCCTGATTTTGAAGGCAGAACCCCTTTGTTGTTCCTCTCGGGATTTCTTCCGTTCCTCGTCTTCATGAAGATGATCAAAGTCCTTGGCCAAGCGAGATCGGCAGTTGTCGCATATATTGTTCGTACGAATAATCGTTCCGCACATGTCACATTCATAGCCCATATTCGGATTATTTCTAATGGAAATACGTCCTTCACGAATAAACTTCACAATCTGCTTCATATCCACGCCTGTTTCGTCGCTCAGCTCTTGAATCGTGCATGTCCGGTTTTCCCGAAGGAACTTTAAGCACTTCTCATATTCAGCTTCAATATCCTTAATACAGTTCGTACACATACCAAAGTTATTTTTTAAATACACTTTACCGCAGCGCACACAGTTTTCCACATTGAGACTCATGACAACCCGCTCCTTTCGGACCCATCTCTACCTTATAGTGTATCTCAAAAAATACGACAATGCACACCTTTTTTCGACAAATGTGAGGAAATTCACACCTGGGCCTACCTTGCCCAACTGATACCATATACACGAACCGGCAAAATCGTCCTGATCGTGCGGGCGCATTCGTTAAAGGTACTTCCCGTCGTATACACATCATCTACAAGGTAGAGGCGTACTTGTCCTTTTCTGCATGCCGCGGCAATGGGAGTGATTTGACCAAGATCAGGAGCAAAAACCCCCAGCATGTCATCAAGCCGCTCGGCTCTGGCTTTGAAGCTTTGCTTGTCGGTATGACGCGTTCTGGTCAGCAAAGGAACCACAGGTATGCCGGTCAACCTTCCAAGTTCTCTAGCGAGCTGCTCCGCTTGATTAAACCCCCGCTCGGCAAGCCTTTGTCCACTCAAAGGAACGTAAGTGATCCACTCGGCCGCATCAGATATAACCTTGCCCTTATGATGCATATGATAAGCGTGCAGCAGCATAGGGCCGAGCACCTTTGCAAGTGATTCTTTGCCCCGGTATTTATAAATGGCCAGCCAATCTTTCATATGTTCGTCATAACGAACAACACTGCGGTTCTGGGTGAAATGTGTATCTATGCGCCGTGGACAGTCCGGGCACTCCTCATGCCGTCCGCACCGATCACACCGAACTTCATGGATCCATGGAATGAGCTCATAGCAGCGCCGGCAGACGGGTATACGCCTGACCCCACTTTCTCTTCCGCCGCACACGAGGCAGGACGAGGAACTCGGCGTAAGCAATGTCTCCGTCTGGCCTATCCAGCGGGCAATCCACCGAATCACATGGCTAACCTTCAACAAACGGCACCCCTCCTATGAATCGATATACCCTTTCTTTCGAGCCAGAACATTCATATCCTCGATTTGCTTTACAGCCTGAGATTGAGAACGGGTCTTTTCTTTTGCGGCAAACACGACAAGCCCCTTTGGGTCCTGAGCGGATCTCCCCGCTCTTCCGGCCATTTGGACCAGCGCAGCAGCATCAAAAACAGGCGAGTCCGCATCCAAAATAAACACATCCGATTTGGGTATCGTAACCCCCCGCTCCAGAATTGTCGTCGTCACCAGCATTCGAATTTTCGCGGCACGAAATTCGGTTACTTTGCTCGCGCGGTCTGCATCCTTGGAAGACGTGCCCTGTATGTTTATGTCGCGGAAGAACCCACGCAGAAGCTCCGTGAACGGCTCGACCATCGCGATTTTCGGCACAAATATGAAGATTTGAGCGCCTCGGTCAAGCGAAGCCTTCAGCTTTTGCTTTAGCTTGTCAGGCAATTCGCCCTGCTGAAGCGTTTGCCTCAAAGGAGAACACACCAACAGGGAGGGCACCGGAAGAGGATGCCGATGATACCTTGCGGCTACTCGCGCATGCGGCAGCGTTCCTTTTTGTACCGCCCTCTGCAGTTCTAACGGTGGTGTTGCCGACAGCAGGATATACGCGCCCCCCGAGACACAAACCTGCTCCGCCGCATACTGCAGCTGCGGGTTATTGTGGTAAGGGAATGCATCCAGCTCGTCCACGATCACAAGCTCGAACGCCTGGCGAAACCGCATCAATTGGTGCGTTGTAGCCAAAGTAAGCTCCCCTTGCTCCCATCGCTGCTCACTCCCGCCATAGAGCGTGACCACCCTGGCCGACGGAAAAGCTTTCTCAAGCCGCGGCTTCAGCTCAAGCACCACGTCGCGTCTAGGGGTAGCGATCGCCACTTTACCGCCGCAAGCCAGCGTATATTGAATCATCGGAAAAATCATTTCCGTTTTCCCCGCTCCGGTCACGGCCCAGATCAAAAATTTAGCAGCCGGCTGCATTTTATCATTTTTCCTTGAAAGGGACTTATTTGCTTTCAAAAATTTCAACGCCGATCCCGATGCTTCTGCTTGAACCTCACTTAACCCCCATGGGCTGAGCAAAGCATGCCGATCAGGCTCTGGTGTCATCTCGCCCGTTTTTCGCCTATCACTACACTCCCCTACTCGGATAAATGGTGTGCAGTACCGTACGCGTCCCATCGTTAAGCACGCTTCACAGTAAGGACATGGGCCTTCGCAATGCGGGCAATCGGTCCATACAACCGATTCCGGTTCTTCTCCGGGCCGCTGTCCGGTTCCCTCCCCTTTGAGATGTCGCTGAGCCCCTTGGCTCCCACACCGTCTACAACGCCCTCTCGTTGCCCTAGGCAGCAAGGACCTCAGTCCCCAGATAGGCTCCCGCTTCTCCACGCCAGCTTCGAGCACGATGCGTCCCTGCAGCCAAGCACGCTGCAAGTAGTAATCCGGTGCCTCTGCCCAATATGCTTCGTCCTGGTGCTGCATGAATGCCTGAAACTCCCCCAAAAGCAAAAAACGCCCCTCCAGCGACGCCGTCATCGCCGTGAGCACTCGCTTTAGCTTTGCATCACCGTCCATAGAAGAATGCCCCCGCTGAGATGGCGTCCATTCCCACAACTGCCACTCTCTTAGCTTCTCCCGAGTGATCCCGATCTCCCTGCCTCCGCTGCGCAGCATGTCCAGCTGCTTCTCCATCGGTGTCTTTTGCGAAATATAATGCACCAGCTCCAAAGCTTGTCCGAAAGATAAGGCGGGCTCCAGCACACGAAGTTTGAATCGGTTGCCGTGTAATCCGACCCAATGGTCTCTGTCGGCTCGCATATCCAAGGAAACGTGCCAGGAACTGCCTTTCGGATAAAGCAAAACATAGACCAAAGCCTTCATGAATCGTCCAATCTCCTCCATTCCGTTGCTTATAGAAACCTGTAAGCGTTATCCAAACCCTCGTTCTGGTTAAGCTGGATCACAATCACCTGCTCATTCTGATGCTTCAGAACCCATTCATCCCAGTCCATGTCCGCTGTCGTCCAGATATTCAAGTGATGCTCCAATCTTAACCTGTCGACAATAGCCAATGTATCGTCAGTCGATCCCTCATCGGCAATGGTAACGGTGATCGTCTTGCCCTTTGTCCAAGAAAAAAAGTATAGCGAGCGAAGGTACCACTCCATCTGCAGCTGATTATTGTATGTTCGCAGAACATAATGTGCAGCAGGTTCGGTTCCCCGTCGTTTCCAACGCCAATATAGCAAATGAACGAGCACGATCCCCGCAGCGTAACAGCCCATAATCCAAACCAAGCCTAGCATCATAGCGGCTCCCTCCCTTAAGAGCATTATATGCCGCTCAAGAGAAGTTGGTTCCTTTACCGCTATCCCAATACCTGATCAGACAATGATGACGCCTGTATTCTTATAACGTGACCCAACCGTTTTTTATCGCCACGATAACCGCTTGGGTACGATCGTCAACCTCCATTTTTTGCAAAATACTGCTGACATGGTTCTTTACCGTCTTTTCACTGATATAAAGGAACTCACCGATCATCTTGTTGCTCTTGCCTTCGGCCATCAGGCGGAGTACTTCGGCTTCCCGGCGCGTCAACGGACTGTTATCCATATGTACATATTTTACATCAGCCTCTTTTGCTATACTGGATGAGGCAACTCCCTGCTCGTCCAGATACGTCATGCGGCGAAGCTGATTAATCAGCTTCCCGGTCACCTTCGGATGAATATAAGCGTGCCCTGCGACGACTGAACGAATGGCATTAATCAGCGACTCTGCCTCCATGTCCTTCAACAGATAGCCGGATGCACCTTTACGAAGCGTTTCAAACACGTAGCTCTCATCGTCATGAATGGACAAAATGATCACTTTAATGTCCGGAAAAATGTCTTTCAGCTTCTCTGTAGCCACTACACCGTTCTCGATAGGCATGTTGATATCCATCAGCACAATATCCGGATGCAGTGTATTACACAGTTCAAGAACCTGAATGCCGTCGCCGCATTCCCCGACAACCTCCAGGTCGCTCTCCATATTTAAAATGCGTTTAACCCCTTCGCGAAACAGTTGATGGTCGTCCGCGAGAACAAGCTTAATAGGGAGTTTGCCGCTGCCCATAAGGTCCATATGATTAATCCTCCTTGGATTCTGACTTGATCGGTATGACCATGGATACTTTCGTTCCAACCCCAACGGTAGAATGAATATCGAGTCTTCCTTCGAGCAGCTCCACGCGTTCGCGCATGCCCATTAACCCATAATGAGTACCGTCAGCGATTTTCTTATCGATATTGTCTGAAATGAAACCGACCCCGTTATCCGTGATCGTGAGTTTGATCATTTGCTGCTGGAATGTGAGCTCTAGTGTGACGAATGAAGCTGCGGCGTGCTTATGCACATTGGAGAATGCTTCTTGAACCAAACGGTACACCGCCACCTCCATGCCGGAGGGCAGACGGATTTCTTTGCCGATTAATTCAAAGTTCGTTCGAATTTTTGATTTCTCTTCATAATCTTGTATGAATTTCCTTAATGTCGGGACTAAACCAAGATCGTCGAGCGCCATGGGACGGAGATTGAAGATGATCTTACGGACCTCTTCAATCCCGCTCCTGACACTAAACTTCAAGTCATTGAGTTCACTCTTCACAGCATTATAAGCCTGCTTGGCCAGCATTCTTTCAGTAATTTCTGTCCTAAGCACCATGTTCGCCATATTCTGGGCCAGTCCGTCATGGATTTCACGCGCGATCCGCTTGCGTTCCTCCTCCTGAGCCAAAATAATTTTGAGTCCCAGAAGCTGACGATTCTTAGCTGACTCCAAGAGCCGCGTAACTTGATTCAAATCGCCGGTCAAATACTCCAGCACGACGCTGAATTGAGAAACGAGCGCTTCCGCTCGCTCGAGCTGCGTGTCCAAGTTTTTCAAACGTTTCTGCAGATCGTCCCTCCGCATCTTCAGATGCAGCTCTTTTTCCCTATGGATCGCCAATTGGGCTTGAAGCTGGGTAGCCGCTTCATAAGCCGTACGAATATCTTCCTCATTGAAACGCTTGAAATCACGGCTTACTTCTGTCAAACGCACACGAGAACGCCGGTATTCCACCTCAAAGCGGTCTACCGTATCAATCGTTCTCGCCGTTTCTTCGATTACCATTTGCAGTTCTTTGTTCAGCGCTTCGCGTTCTGCCCGGACGCTTTCACAGATCTCGAAAATTTGGTATTTGCTATTCTCCATGACATCAATGGCATTCTTGATGACGCGGTCAAAAACATCGACAGACATCCGGACAAAGCTCCTTCGCCATTTTTCTTGGTAGTACTAGCAATATAGTACCATATTTCCGAAAGATTGTGAGGGCTGATAGTACTAATTATTGCAAGGTCACTTGGCGGGTCTTCTCGTTCCACGTCACTTTCCATCCTAAATTTTCCGATAAAATGCGAAGCGGAACCATCGTTAAATTGTTCCTAATTACCGGCGGCACCTCTGCCGTGACTCGTTGACCATTCACGATCAGGTCGGGATTATCAATCCAAAGATCAATCATTTTGCCGCCGCGAATGACGGTGACCTTGCGCTCCGCATCGTCCCAACGTACCGTACCTCCAAGAGCATCCGTCACAAAACGAATCGGGATCAATGTATTCCCCTTCTCAATCACTGGCGCTTGCTCCAGCGTCATCCCTTTTCCGTTCACGGTCACTGCTATCTTATTGATCGTCAAGCTAATCGAATTGAAAGAAGGCTTCTCCATGCTGCCTCTATACGTAAATGTGATGTCGTCAATCCCGATAGCGCTCTTGGCGAGCCGCTCATCCTGACCAATCTCCTCATTCACAACATAAATGCTTTTCACCCGGATCGGATAACTGATAGGGTAATCGGACAGATCGGCGGTCACCTGCTTCCATCCCTTCCAGTCGATGCTGCGCGCCAAATTCACCAAATGAACCTTACCCGCGTTATCCAGTATTTCAGCACGAAGCCAGTTCAGGCTTTCGTCACCATTGACCTTTACCTTCATATATTGAGGCTGACCTTCAATTACAACGCCAGTATCCAGCGTCGCATACGCCCATTTATTCCCCTTACCTTGCGTGAAATCATAATTCAGCTCAAGGTACTTGTTTCCTGTTTCACCTGGCTTAATAGCTACTCCAGCCTTAACCTCCTGAGGCTTCACGCTGGTCTGGGTCATAACTGCAAAATTGTCCAGATCATACCAAACCTTATCAACCCCTACAGGTATCACGGCCGTTGTGCTGTAACCGTCATATTTGGCTATGAGCTGGGCACCAGTGCTTCCAGCCAAGCTGGTTACTTTCAATGTTCCGTTGGCCATTTCTCCCTTAATGCCGAGTACTTCCCATTGAATAAGTTGTGGCGGGATTTCTCTGCTTTTTCCAGCCAAGTTAGTCGCGATGACCGCAGGAAGGTTAACCGTTTCCCCCTCGGAAAGCGCCCTTTCATCGGTGTTGATTTTCATGCTCTTCAATTGGTTTCTGCCTACCACTTCGATATCTGCTGTCGCCTGCCCCTTACCGCTCACAGCGGTCACTTTGGCCACCCCCGACTTCGTCGCAGTGAACACACTGTCTTTAAAGGTGCCTCTATTGTCTGTTACGCTCCACTGAGCAGGCACTTTACTGGTTTCCACCGGATTATAGTAAATATCATAGCCCTTATAGCTTAGAGTCGCCTGTTCTCCCACGAACATGAAGCTCGGGGCCTGGATGAAGATCTCCTTCGCCTCTCCTTGCGGCGCAGTCGAGTACACCCCTACACCGTTGACAACACTCCGCTGGGCTCCCGTTTCTGTCTTATTGACTAGAACCGGCTCAAATTCCCCGAGTGGACGTGCGGCCATCTGCGTCGATCCGCCACCGTCCAGATTCAGACCTTTCCACACGCCTACCTTAATCATAAATTGCTGCAGTTCCTTCATACTGAGACCTTTGCTATCGCCGAAGTTATCAACGGTAATCAGATAGGCCGTTTTCATATCTTTCGAATACCCGATTGCTGTACGCGAACGATTGCAGCAAAGACTGGACACTTCACGCGAGTAACTGGCAGGTTTACCCTCGTCCACCATGATAGTGTGACCGCCAATCATCATTTTAAACGTGCTGACGTCATAAGTCTTATTCGGATCCTGTGCAAGCACTTGATAATCGGCTTTCAGCGGATCGCCCTCTTTCAAGTGCGCGACTACAAAATCCGCCGCTTTGCCGGACGCGCGAAGAATGTAACCGTCCTCTGGGGCTACCATCCTGATGATTCCATTGACAGCGATCTGTTTGACTATGCCATTTTGAACCAAAACCTCTGTTGGTACGGTTACTCCGTCATTGGAGCGGTCGATCTGACCCCATGCGTTCGTGTACATAAACATGCCGTCGATATGGCTATGTTCTCCGTTCGGCTCGAACCAGTAGTACGTTTTATTGATGCCGCCCAGCGGGTAGGCCGTTCCATCTTTGGCAATGATTGATCCTTTAAAAGTAAATAAATCTACAACGGGCTTGTTATCTTTATCCAACCCAAAGGAATAAAATCCATGCAAATATGGAGGCGTAGCCATCAGCTCTCCACCCGAAATCTGCGGCCCCATGGGCACACCTTCCGCCTGCGTATTATAGAAGTCACCGTTTACCCCGGCAACCGCCTTTGTTTCCTTCGTCATACCCAGAATAGTTTGTCTCTTCGTAAACTGATTTCCCGTACCGGTCATGACATCCAGCTTCACGTTAGGGTTCGTCAGATCGACTTCGATAACCTTTCCATTAACCAGGATTTCTTTATTACTTCGCGTAGATTTCCAAACATAGTTCTTCATCACAGCACCGGATGTCAAAATTTCCTGACTTACCATCGTCACGGTCGGTTCGGTCGCTGCGTAAGCCGCATTCCCACCTGTTCCCGGCCAAGACGACATAAGCAAAGACGCTGTAAGCACGACACACGACAGCTTTCGCCATTTCTTTTGCAAAATCACTCTTCTGTTCTCCTCTCGTTTCCACTCTCCTTTAGTTTAGACTCTATTACTATCCAAAAAGTTACGATATTCCTCTGAAAATATCCGGGCAAGAACGCAAAAAAGACGATCCGTTATACGGATCGTCTTGCTTAGACAGATCAGTGCTGCTGTATTAGCTTAGAGCATCTGCTTTCAGCTGCTCTGCTTTATCCGTGCGCTCCCAAGGCAAGTCCACATCTGTACGTCCAAAATGTCCGTACGCTGCGGTTTGCTTATAAATTGGGCGGCGCAGATCAAGCATCTTAATGATGCCTGCAGGACGCAGGTCGAAGTTCTTGCGAACGATGTCCACCAGCTTCTGCTCACTTACTGTGCCAGTGCCGAATGTATCGACAGAGATCGATACCGGCTTCGCCACACCAATCGCGTATGCCAGCTGCACTTCGCATTTATCGGCGAGACCTGCGGCTACGATGTTTTTAGCAACATAACGAGCGGCATAGGCACCGGAACGGTCGACTTTCGTCGGATCCTTGCCGGAGAAAGCGCCGCCGCCATGGCGAGCGTACCCGCCATAGGTGTCAACAATGATTTTACGGCCTGTTAAACCGGCATCCCCTTGAGGCCCACCAATAACAAATCGGCCTGTCGGATTGATAAAGTATTTGGTGTCCGCATCGATCAGGTTATCCGGAACGATCGGCTTAATGACATGCTCTTTAATATCCGCTTGGATTTGCTCCAAGGTTACTTCTTCCCCATGCTGCGTCGATACAACAATCGTATCCACACGAACCGGAGTAGGACCGTCGTATTCCACTGTTACTTGCGTTTTTCCGTCCGGACGAAGGTAAGCAAGCTTACCGTTCTTACGAACTTCCGTCAGGCGACGAGCAAGCTGGTGCGAAAGCGAGATTGGCAACGGCATCAATTCCGGCGTCTCGTTGACGGCAAAGCCGAACATCATCCCTTGGTCACCAGCACCGATGGCTTCGATCTCATCATCTGACATTTGACCTTCACGGGCTTCAAGCGCTTTGTTTACGCCCTGGGCAATGTCAGGAGATTGCTCGTTCAAAGAAACGAGAACAGCACACGTTTGGGAATCAAATCCAAACTTGGCGCGGGTATAACCGATGTCTTTGATTGCTTGACGCGCAATCGCTTGAATATCGACATATTCGGAGCGGCTGCTGATTTCACCAATCACAAGCACAAGACCTGTAGCTACCGAGACTTCGCAAGCTACACGGGCATTCGGATCATTCGTCAAGAACGCATCCAATACAGAGTCCGAAATTTGGTCACAAATTTTATCTGGATGGCCTTCCGTAACAGACTCTGAAGTGAATAAGCGGCGACCCACTGGATTAGACATAAGAAAAACCTCCTATTGCTAGTATTCATTTTACATAAGTAAACATACAAAAAATCAACCTTTTCCGCTTGGAAAAGGTTTCTTTATCTGTTACCTTCTTTATAGTATGTTACTGGATTTGTCTAAGTGTGTCAACAAATTATGATGAGACCTGGTCAAACTAACATAGCTGTCATGATTATAAATTTAGCATCATTTCCTCGGCTCTTTTGATCAACCGGGCTGTAATCGTTCCCCCGACCGCCCCCGCATCTCTGGATGCAATATGTCCCCAATAATCTTCCTTTACCGTGTATGATGGAATCGCCCCTAATTCAGTTGCAAATTCAACATTCATATCCGCCACCTGTTTGCCTACAAGAAGCCCAAGCTCCGCAGCAATCTCATACTTCATTACATCCAATGCCTTTCCGCTCTCCGGTACCACTTTCTTGTTGTTGTTATTCTTAGCCACTATAAAGTACCTCCTTTATCGGAATGTACGCATTAGTGTCTCCTTTATGTAAGCGAGCAAACGTATGAATGATTGGAGAAACGGGTAAAATTATGGAGTAACCTTAGTCCCATCAGCATTAGTTAATAAATAGCTGCCGCGCACCATGACGTAAATTTCTTGCTTGAATTTTGGGTCCGGCTTAATCCCACGTCCTTCACGCGGAACTATGAGCAGGTGATTTAGTTCAACGCTAGTACCGGCTGTAATATCTTTGGCCGCTGTTACATCAGCAATCCCGTCTGCAGTGGAGCTAAAAGCAACAACCTTGCCCGTTCGAACAATGAATTCCGTCCCTGCACCACCATATAAACTTTGGCCTTGCTCGAGCTTGATAACCGTGAGGCCAGAACCTGCATCTGTCTGTCCGTTATTGTTGCCAACCCCAGGCGTGCTGGGCGTTCCTGACTTCGCTACCTCTGCAGCGATCAGTTGTTTGAGCTTTTCTTCATTTACACTTTGACCTGTTATAGCGTCCGCTATTTTTTGATCAATATTTTGATCAAAGTAGCTTTTGGTAATAATCGGATCATCTACGGAACCTGGTTGTACACCTGGAGCTTTGCCATCTGCACTGGCGATGAGAATCGTGCTTGTCCAAAGAAGGGTGGCAGAAATGACAATTTTCAAAGGGTCATATTTTCGCATGGATTCACCTCATTTAAATAGAAAAAGAGACCACTAGGGTCTCCTTTCCTTAAAGATTGAATTAGTTAGAGATAGCAGTTGTTACGGATTTACCGTTTGGAGCTGTAGCTGTCAAGTCGAAGCCAGTTACTCCTGGGTCAGCAGAAATGATGCCGTTTCTATCAACTGTAACACTACCTGTACCAACTACACCAGATACGCTGAATACAAAACCAAGAAGGTGGTTGTACTTCTGAGCGTCTGCTTCCTTGATCTCAGTACCGTAGTTATTAACTGTTGTAAGCTCCATCAACGTAAATGCGTTGGTGTTCGCTCTCAATTCAGTAATTGTTCTTGTCTTTTTAGCTGTAACTGTTTCAACAGTGATAGGATCGCTCTTAACATCTACGTTAACCGTTCTGTTCACTGTAGTTCCTTTGTTAGTAACAAAGGCAACGTTGATTGTAGCAGAGCCTGTTTTGTTACCCAGAACATATACTTTTCTGTCTCCAGCAATTCCTACAGTTGCAACAGAAGTGTTGGAAGACTGTACAGAAGTAATTGTTCTTGGCAATGCAACGGAATCACCAGCTGCATCAGTAGCAGTGATCTTCAGTTCTTTTGCCAACTTGCTGGTTACTGGATCTCTTTGTTCCGATTTTAAAGTTGTACCAGTACCGTAAACATTGTCAACAACAGCAGCGTTGTCGCCTGCATTGAAGATGGAATTCAACGGACTTACGGAGTAAGTCAGGTCGGCAGTGTTGCTGATTGTCTCGATTTTACGAGTAACCGTTGCAATATCAACAGTTTGGGAGCCAGTTGTTTTGTAGATCTTAGCAGTAAATTCTGCGGAATCATCAATACCAGCTGCATCTGTTGCAAATGTAAACTTATGCTCTTTGTTGAATTGTTCTACTCCAGTACCTGTAATGTCGGCTGTGCCGGTCCATGCAGGCAATCCAGCACTTGTATAATCAGCGTGAGGAACAACTGCAACTCCACCGTAAGTGTTAGTTGTTACTGTAACTTTATAAGTGCTTCCGCCAGATGTAACAACGTTACCGTTTTGATCAACGCGGTTGAATTCTTTCAACTCTTTACCATATTGATCGTAAACTTGAATTTGGAATTTGCTTTCTGCGCCAGTACCAGCAATGATTTTCTTAGCGGAATCTTTCTTAACTACGAAACGATCCGGAATACGAGCATCAGACACTGTATAAGTTTTTGTAGCTGTGCTATTTACATTTGGTTCAGCAATAAGTGCTGTAACAGAGAATACGGATTTCGAACTAGTAGGGAGCACATTAAGCTTAATCTTACCTTTATGCTCACCAGCTTGTTGGATTGCCGCTTTCAAGTTAGCAGGTGTAGTGGACAAGTCAGCGGAAGAAGTAATCTTGATTCTTCTCAAGTTCTCATCGCTTGTCAAATCTTCCAAGCTCAATTGTTGGCCATTTGCATCATAAGCAATAATTGGGATGTAGGCATCGTTATCGCCAGCTGCAACAACGTTGTCCATATCGCCGATTTCAATTTTAGTTGCAACTTTCGCAGATTTAAGAGCTACCGTTCCAGTTGCTGTACCTGCTTGGTTGTAAACAGTGAAAGTATAGTTACCTTCTTTGTCAACGTTGTTTTTCAGGGAGATTCTTACATCTGTAACTTCATCGTTGTTATCATCGCCTACAACATACTGCAGAGCAGGCTCATATCCGTTGAAGATTACTCTTGTGTTTGCTACGTCACCATCAGTTGCGTGAGTATTGAACGCAATCACGTTGCCGTATTGGTCGTAGTTGATCAGGTCAAATTTAGCAGTTTCACCAGTGCCGCCAAGGAAGTCTTTTCCATTGGAGTACTTGATTTCGCCAATTTCCATTTTCGTAATGAACGGTGTTGTACCTACTTTGAAGTTTTTCGAAGCAGTTACACGAGTATCATTGTGATAAATGTTAACTGGAACAAT
Source organism: Paenibacillus sp. PvR098 (assembly GCF_017833255.1). Lineage (NCBI taxonomy): Bacteria > Bacillati > Bacillota > Bacilli > Caryophanales > Paenibacillaceae > Paenibacillus > Paenibacillus sp. PvR098. The sequence goes on along the minus strand of NZ_JAFIBU010000001.1, from coordinate 3,333,940 downwards.
GCCGATACCGGATTGGTAGTCATTGGAGCTAATGTCAAGAGTCAACAGCAACTCACCAGCATCATTCTTTGTCAATTTTACATATGCGCCATTGTTGTTACCAGCGTATACAGTGTAAGCACCAGCAGAGATGGATGCATTCTCACCGTATTGGTTGGAAGCTTTCAGCTTAACAATCGCTCTGTTTGACTTTGCAATTGTGTCATTGGAGTTCAAGAAGTCGATCTTAGTGATCGTCTCGTTCTCAGCAGTGAACTCAGCGGATGCTTTGTCGATCTCAGCTGCATCAATACCACCCAAAGTAACTGTGTAAGTACCAGCGGAAAGTCTTTGATCCGTCAATGTCAGAACTGCAGATTTTTTGTCTTCTGCGAATTTAACAGTAACTGGAACGTTAACTGTACCTTTTTTCAAGGCCAAGCTAGCTTTCTCAGTATCAACATCGCGGTTCAAGGATACTTCAACGCGGTTGTAACCGATAGCTTTAGCTTCGCTTACGGATGCTTTAGCAGGCTTGTTGATCTCGCCATGAACGCGTTGAGCTTCGTAGGAAGCAAGCACCAACTGCAAACGAGTAGCTGCGGAAGTACCGCCAAACGAACCGTCTTCGCCGCTAGTTACGATACCTTGTTGAATTGCAAGAGCAACATAGCTCTTAGCCCAGTCAGAAACTGTTTTGTCGCTTACACCAGGAGTGCCAGCAACTTGGGATTCCAAGCCAACGCCGCGAACCAAGAATGTAGCAAGCTCTTGCTTCGTAACTTCACCCGCTGGATTGTATTGACCAGGTGCATAACCGTCAGTCAAACCTGCAGCTTTCAAAGCTTCGATGTAAGGAAGCGCGTATCCGTTAGCCGGATCGTTGGATTCTACATCAGAGAAAGTGGAAGTTGTCAGGGAAGTGTCAACATCCAGATTGAAAATCAAGGCAGCAACTTTAGCGAATTGAGCGCGGTTCATTTTGTCGTTAAGACCAAATACACCTTCGCTTACGCCGTCGTATACGCCAGCAGCAATCAATGCATCAAATTTAGCTTTAGTAGCTGCATCCAAATCTTTCAAATCGCTGAAGCTGGACGAATCTTTCGCAGCTTCTGCGCCCATTGCCACGGAAGAAAACATCGAGAATGCCATAGCCAGGGATAAAATAGCAGATAAACTTTTCTTCATAACCTTTTTTTCTCCTCCTTGAATATCTTTCGGTTGTCGAGAGTTCTTTTTAGATAAATTATAGCTCGATTCCCTCATTAGCCGATTCACCCCCTTCCTAGAGTTGAGCGAAATGATTTTTATTAGTTATGTCTGCAATGTATGAATTGCAGAAACTAGTAAACGATAATAGAGAGTCGCATGCCATTTAACATTATACACCGACATGCAACCAAGGTAAAGAGTTAATTTTGAGAAATTTATCCAAAGGATCAACTCTTTATCTTGCTTTCATTTGATTCATTGTATTAAACGCAAAGGGTTTTAAAAAGTTGCGCTTTTTGAAAAAACTTTTATGTTTTTTCTTATAAGCAGTGTCACAAAAGCGTATATCAACTTGTTGTATCGCTAGCTCAACAGAATTTAGTATACAACTATATCATATGTCCGTCATTACGAACTATTTTCCAAAATAAAGGGTCGGCGGCGGTTTTAGGATGTCGCAGACCCTTAACAAAGGTTATGGGTCTGCTTCTGAATTCTAACCGCTCTTATCTAGGCACTTTCTTCTGGCTGCTCAGCACGCGCATGGCAATTACGGCCGTATCGGCACGAGTCATATTCATTGTCGGGTCAAAGCGCACGGTGCCTTTCCTTTGTCCCGGTAAAAGCACATTTTCCCTGCCTTCAATAAACCCGGCTTTCGTGATGGCTTCTACCGCAGAAGCTGCGTAGATATTCACATCATACCCGTCTGTAAATGTCTTGCTTAAGCTATCCTGCGCTTTCTGGAGGTCCGAGTTCATCTTCAAATCCGCGGCTCGAGCAATCATGACAGCAGCGTCTTGACGTGTGAGCGTTGATTCAGGACTGAAAATATTGTTCGATAATCCGCGAACAATACCAGCCCGGGCTGCTGTTTCCACCAGCTTGTAATTATATAAACGGTTGGTTGTTTCGATTTTTGGCACGTCGCCAAAGGTGTTCGGACCTTCGTAATTCAGTGGAATATCGAAAATACGAACTATCATGGCTGTAAACTCCCCGCGGGTAATCGGTTCGGATGGAGAGAACGTAGCAATCGTTCTGCTGTTCATCAGACCCTTGGAGTACATCGTCTCCAGCTCGTTTCGCGCATAAGCATGATCTGTCATATCGTTAAATCCACGATCCATATACATCACTTGATAGTAACCGAATTTATCGAAGGGCACCTTGATAGTGTTTTTCTTCATATCGACTACTCCGCCGATGTTTTTCCACGATATGTCGGTAGCCCCGCTCAAGTTTTCATCGACCGTAAGCGCCATGACAGTAATATATTTCCATGCATCATCTCGAATAGAGGGATCGAATTGCAGTGTTATTTCTCCCCGCTGAGTGGGAACAAAAGTAGAAGCTGCGTTTCGGTTGAAGAATCCGGTTGACGCATTGAGATCGAACGGCTCGATTCCTCTCCCTTTCAGTCCGTCTTCCAAATATGGAATCGTCACTTCAGGTGTAGACTGGTCACCTATGAAGCCAGCATCAATATAGTAAAGCTTGCTTGCCGTCCGGAATGTGTTTTCCGTGACTTTTCTTGTGATTCTGGAGCTGGCATATTCGTCGACAAAAGCTGTGTTGGATTTATCCACACGCCCGGTGCTGGAATCCGCAATGCCGAAAAGAATGTTTCGCTCCACAGTAATGAATTCGTTATTTCTGTTGTTCGGCCGCAAGCGCTTGAGCTTGGTATCTTTCGGAAATTGGAGCTCCACTTCCTTGTTAAAAGCGGAGAGCTTGTTGCCCATGCCAGTAAGATATTGGGCCCCCTCAAGCGGTGTGTTCGTATTAAACAGAATAAATGCGCCGTCCGATTTTTGGCTGCCACGATTGACAGTGAATTTCACCTGATTACTTCCAGGCTTAAGATTTTTTACCTCATAATAATATCTGTCAACATATACAGAACCGTCGAGCTCCGTTTTCTTCAAAGCATTATCTTTGCCGATCGTTACGCTATCGGCATTCTCGGCTTCAATGACAACAAGATAGAAGTTGCTATTTACGCTAGCTTGGTCCTGATTTTTCTCATTCTTGTAAAGCAGTGGCGCCTTTATCACGTAAGGTACGGGTGTTCTGCTGATCGTGATCGTTTTGAACGCCGTAATTTGGGACAAATCATTTGTTACAGAGAATTCGAATACGATATCGCCTTTATCCGGAAGCTTGATATCGTAGGTATTGAATAAAAAGCTGGTATTGTTGGCCCCTCCTGTATTGGACGGAGCTGTTGTAAAGAAAAACCGACCTGGGTCAGCTACCGTTTTGGTCGTAACCTGCCCCGTTCCCGCGGTGCCCGTGCCAATCGTATGGTACTCCGTAAAATTATTACCTTGTGCGTCTTTACCGATGACCTTGAGAGTGATGGTACTGTGCCCACCCTTGGTCGGATTGTTGTAATACGTCCCTTTAAAGGAAACTACGCGCTCGCTTGTTGTGAAGTAATCCTTGTTCTGAGCCGAAGTGTATAACCTTGTACCATTCACGCTATCCGGAACGATATCTGTGAACGAAGGAGCTTCGGTGGAAAACTTAAAGATCGAATAGCTGGCTTCCGTCACACGGGAGCCGTTCACATAAATACTGAACTTAATCGTATTTATTCCTTCCACCATCAATTTCTCAAAATCAGTCGCAGGTATCCCGTAAGCTGTAGCAATATTCCGAAGATCAAAGGTGAAATTTCCTGTAGCATCGATAATATTGGCGTATGGAATCCTAGTCACTTTTTCATTCACATGAACTTCAATGTAGTTTGTAGCAGTGGCTTCATTGGCGCTCTTCTTAAAGTTCACCACTCTGCCCGTCAGGCAAGCAACTGTAGGGGTCCCGCTCACAGTACAAGTGAGATCCGCTAATTTTTCGATCGTTTTGTTATTCGTAATATTGGTAACAATAATATATGGCGCGTTGGTTACTCTAATGTTGTATGTTTTCGTCGGACCGTTTGTCCCGCCGTTCTTCGGTATGGCCGTAAGGGTATGGGTACCGTCCAAAATTCCCGCCAAGGTATATGTAAATACCTGTTGACCGTTAACAGCTGCAGGAGAACCTGAGTCCGCAGTGAACGTTTGGGATCCTACCGTTAAATCCAAAGCAGTCGTATTACCGTTGGCATAAAGCTTCACCTTTGCCGGAAGCTCTGCAATTTCGTTTACGGCAGGCATATCTCCTAATTGTACTTCGATGTCATTTCCCGTTGCGCCGTCTTTACCGACAACCTGCGTCATCTTGGCTACGTAAGGCGCTGTGTCATCATAATAAATGAACTTATAAGTGGAACGAATGTCCGGCAACCCTGCTGCCGAAAACTTAAATGAAAATTGTTGAATATCTTGACTTACAGGCGTAATGTCTTGTATGCCTTTAATTTCAATGGTATAAAACTTTTGATTCTTTACAGTATCCGTTACGATATCGGGTAGGATGCTGTAGGTCATTGTACCGGTAATTGGCACGTCCGTTGCCGGTGCAATCGTATCATTATTCAAATTTAAGTTAAGCGAGGTTCCGTTGATATCTAAATCGGTAGTTGTATACTTCGCCATCGGGGCACCGGCTCCAGCCGGGACCAGGTCAATCTTGATTCGCGCAGTGAATGTCAGATTCATACCGCCGACAGGCTTTACAAATTGCGGTAGGTCTACCAAGTACCGGTCCGATGTTTGGGCAGCGGGGGAATTGGCGTTACCGGAAACATCTCTCATTTTGACATTGTAAGCGAACGGATTTCCGTCATTATAAATGAGAAGCTTTTCTGTTTGATAGGAATTCGTGTCGTTGGAGGAAACAAATTTAATCCGGTTGTCTCCCCGCTGTAAGCAAATCTCGCTTGTAGAATCGCAAGCAATTCGCGTATTAATATCTGCAGGGTAATAAAAGTCATTCTCATTACTGATGAAAGCATTCTTCGCGGTTGTATTACCCGGTAAATAAGCTTTTACTTCTTTGGCATTAGGCGCAAATCCCTTAATAGTCAATCCGGTAGAGGTGCCTGTAACCGTCTCCGGATAGAACTTGGACTCATCCCATGGCTGATTATTGATTTCGAATTCTGACAAATTCGTTGCAGGGGTGAAGTAAACCCAACCGGGTGCAGACACTAAAGAACCCGTATCACCCATTTTGATTACAATTTTATTCAAACCTTCGGTCAGTTCCACGTTACTGAACGTAATTTCACTACTGGAAGTCATGACCGCTTTCTTGTTCTTTTCCTCTAATCTCTCGCCAGTGCTCGTATTCGTAATTTCATAAAACAGCGTATTGATCTGAGAAGCACTAATATTGGTTATGCTGGCTTTAATCTCAAAAGGGTTTCTCGTTACCCGGGTTACACTGTTCGGATCTTGCGGAGCATTCGTGCCCCCACCTGACGGATTCGTATACATGTTCGTAATGGTAATGGTTGCTGCGGCCATAGCCGGTGTCGGCGGCAGCAAGCTAATCAACAAAGCAATGGCTAAACTGATGCTAACCCACTGGCGTATCATGCGTTTCAAGCTGATTGTCCTCCTTATGTAGATATGAATAAAAAAACAAGGTTTATTATTTTATCGGTCAAACCTTTCCAAAACTTTAGGGTTACCGATTCTTTTCATAACAAAAAACCCAAACCTAACAGGTCTGGGTTTTGCAGCGATGGTGTGCTATTTAAACATCCGTGAACGATCACTCAGCCGCATCGTCTTCACTCGAACTTTATTTAAAAATTTAAGTACCGGCTTCTTCGTCTTGCTGATAATGCCGATCGCTTCAGCTCCGAGTACCAGAATGCACAGCAGTATCGTAACGAGAATGACCGCTCCCCACAGCGTTTGCTGCTCTGACATGTAAGATAACAGCACGGCTGAAGATCCAAAAAGCAGTGCTATCCCATAAATGATCAACACCGTTGTGCGATGGCTGAAACCAAGCTGCAGCAAGCAGTGGTGCAGATGGCTTTTGTCCGCAACCGAGATGGGCAGGTTGTTGACCCAACGGCGTAAAATGGCGAAGAACGTATCGGACAGCGGAACGCCCAGGATCATAATCGGTACAAGCAAGGAGACCACCGTGGCTTGTTTAAAACCAAGCACGGACAATGTAGCCAAGCAGAATCCGAGGAACAGCGCGCCAGAATCGCCCATGAAAATTTTCGCCGGGTGAAAGTTGTAGAACAGGAAACCTGCAATACTGCCGAGCAGGACCACACACAGCAGTACTACTGTGGTATTGCCCATCATTAAAGCGAGCACCAAAATAGTAGTTGTTGCAATACCTGATACACCTGCGGAGAGACCGTCAAGCCCATCAATCAGGTTGATGGCATTAGTGACGCCCACGATCCAGAAAATCGTCAGCGGTACGGAAAGCCATGACAACGAGATCGTTCCGTCCCCGAAAGGTACATTGACGAGCTCAATGGTGACACCTGAATAAACGACGACGCTCGCGGCCAAAACTTGACCCAGCAGCTTAATCTTAGGAGATAAATCGAAGCGGTCATCCAGCGCGCCAATCAAGACAACGATCGCACCTCCGACCAGCAAGCCGAATACCACATCATTCTTTAGCGTATCGATAGCAGGAGAAACAACAAAATATGCTCCAATAAATGCAATAAATATGGCGAGTCCACCCAGTCGCGGCATGATACGGCTATGTACCTTGCGGTGATTCGGCGCATCTACAGCCCCGACCCAGAAAGCAAAGCGTTTCACTAACGGTGTCATAAGCAAAGCAATGAATAATGCAGCGAAAAAGCCGATTCCGTATAACAAACTCATGTGTATGTTCACAGCCCCTTTTTCTATGAAAACCCCAAACACTCCAAATTATACTCTGATGTCTTTGGAAACACCACTGCCATTTTCGGGCTGTTTGGGCAGTTTTCAGGTTGTTTTCACAGCTCTAGTTAAGGTTTCTGCACATTTTCTTTTTCACGGATGACTTTCATAGCGAATTTCGGCAGTACAAGCATTCTTTTATACCGCCAAGGCTCCTGCAGTAACCGGTAAAACCATTCAAGTTTCAGCTTTTGAAATAACCCTGGCGCGCGCTTTAATTTTCCCGACAGGACGTCAAAGCTGCCGCCGACCCCCATCATGACGGGGACACCTAGCTTATCCTTGTACTTAGCTATCCAAGGCTCTTGTTTGTCCGCTGACCGTCCGACCAGCAGAATATCCGGATCCGCGGCGCGAATCGCTTCAATGACGTCGGCTTCTTCTTTTTCACCAAAAAATCCATCCCTGAAACCGACAAGCCTGATTCCCGGATACAGCTCCAGCAATCGGGCTGCGGCCGCCTCTATAACTTCGGGGGACGAGCCGATAAGGTATACTTTCCAGCCATGCGGTTCCCCCGCCTTCATTAACTCTTGGATCAAATCAAAACCTGCAACACGTTCCGCTACCGGATTACCGACATAGCCGGAAGCCCACACCACGCCTGCTCCATCGGGGACCACAAGCTCCGATTCTTTCATCATACGCATATATTCCGGCTGCTCGAGCGCAGTCATGACCATAATCGGGTTAGCCGTAATAATCTGATGAGGCTTACGCTGATCGATCACTTGACTCAAATAAGCAACCGTGTCTTTCATATTCATCTTTGAAATCGGCACGCCGAAAATTGATACTTTGGGAAAACTCACTGCATCCCCCGTCCTTTAGCAAAAAATGATGCGATGCGCTCAGCCGGACGCCCGGCTTCGATCTTCAATCGTTCGATCGCCTGCCCTTTGTCCCGCTTCCAAGAACTCCTATCCGCAAGCAAGCGCAGTGTCTCTTGAGCAAGCTCCTCTGCACGGGGCTTTCTAGTGCTACTGGCTGATTTCATGTCGAGCCGGTTCAAAAACTGATCGATCTTGGGATCATAAGAGAGTCCGATCATAGGGACGAACTGGCTGGCCGCATAGATTAAGGAGTGCAAACGCATGCCGAGAAGCACCTGACAGGATGCTACTTCCGCAAGCATATCCTGGGGATGAGTTACCTTGTGCGCTAGCGAAAGCCGTTCTTTGTAGATTCCCCCCATACGCTCCATCACATACAAGGACGCCTTTTCATCAGAAGGAAGATGGAATGGCAGGAAGCGAACAACGGCATTCGTCTGCTCCAGCACCGTCTGAAGAGCGTCCGCCACCGCATGAAGCTCGGAACGGTCTTCATTCCAAAATCGAACGGAAACACCAATAATAGGTTTCGTTTCGCGTACGGACGTTTGTGTGGGTTGTCCGCGCATGGGAAGCCCCATTACGGGATCTGGCACCACTTCCACATCCGACGGTGATATGCCCATCTTGCCCAGTAAAGCCTTAGATTCCTCATCCCGAACCGTTATAAATGAACTGCGTTGAAAGGCCGAACGAATCCATCTGAAGAAAAACGGACGATGCACTGGGCCGATGCCTTGGGAATAAATAAATACAGGTATACTCAGCCACTGCGCCATGCGAATGATGGCGATATAATAAGGAATCGTTTTCGGGCTCGTCTCATCCTGCAGCAAGCTTCCGCCGCCGCTGATTAGTCCGTCTGCGCTGCGTAAAGCCTGCCACACCTCTTTCGGTTTCATCCGGTGCACGGCTTCCACTCCATAAGTCCGGGACGTTTCTTCCGGATTCACGGACAGAACGACAGGGACAAAAGTTACGCCCTGTCGTTCTCCTTGTTCCTCTAAAGCCAGCAGAATCGATTGAAGTACCGCCTCGTCGCCGCTGTTGTTAAACCCGTAATAACCTGAAATCGCTATGCGTCTAACCGAGGTACCCATCGCCGCCAACTCCTAGATACAATTTCCCATAATGCAATCAAACCAATACCGATTAGTGTCCCAAAAGCCAACCCGTATACGACGCGAATCGACGAAATCAAAAGCGGCGTATGCAGATGAGCAAACGTATCGACGACCGAAGCTTGTCCGATCACGCCGGCCAGAATGAACAGCAGCGCACTCCGGTATTTAAAGCTGAGGTAAGCCCCCAGCAAGAACAAGGGGTGAGAAATCAAAAATTCCTTGGTTCGCGGACGAACACCCAGCGTGTTCTCCAAGAAGGACCGGAAATACCGTTCCAACGCAGAAGCTTGCCCCTCATTCCCCGTGCGGGATAAATAATAGAAGCCTGCGGCTGCAATGACAGCAGCTGCAATAACCCAAAGCACACTGATGTTTGAAGATAGGATGCCGCGGCCGCGAAGGACCCGTTCCTTGTAAGTCATTTTCTCGCTAAATAGCAGCCAATAGACGCCCACCAATGCGATTGGAGCCAAGTGAAGTACGCTGACTCCGCGGAATTGCTGCAGTACCAGCATATAAGTAATCTGATTCAGCAAGCTGACGATAAAGAAGATACCAATGGCCGAAACTAACGTGGTTCGGAGCAGCAGCAGCAGGGCAAATCCAATTCTCGAGCCTTCCGGTCGAGACCATTTTTCCCGGCATGCCCGTATGGCCATCATCATCGCCAGTGTCGGAGCACAGGTACTAGCGCCCAGCGCCAAAGCTTGCGCGAACAGGCTGCTGCTAAGCACGAGCAGTCCTGCAGAGCCTGCCATCCCGAGCAGGAAGAGCGCTAGTGCAAGCTCAGGCACGAAATAAGCGACCGTGAGCGCAATCAATGCGACAGCCCCTGCCCACACCAGAACCTTCGCCGCATTCTGCCATCCGGAGTATACGTATTGGAAGCTTTCCGCCTGGCCTATGGTATAACCCGCAGCTTCGATACGCGGAATAGCGCCGTCTGGCCCGTCCAGAGCGGCATAAATGGAATCCAGCGGGTGCAGAATTTGGCCTTTATCCATGTTTTTGACCGCGCGGGCATTCAAGAACACCATCCGAATGTTGCGGTCTTTAACAGCGAGAACGAAGCGATCTGATACGCCCTGTATGCGTCCCTTCAACTCTTCTTCAGACAAGTTCTCCGTCAGCTTCTGAGCGTCGTTCTCCGTATAAGAATGGAGCCTTACCACATTGTGTTGAATTCGTTTAGCCAAGCCGGCAAAGCCTTGTTGCTGCGTTTTCTGCAGCTCGATGACTGCAAGCCCTATCCGGTGCTTACGCATCAGCTCGCCCATCTTGTCTAAATTCGTCGTGTCTTTCTCGCTGATGAACCCCGGTACGGTCTCCCCATCCACAATAAACCGCTTGACGCCGGATTTCCGCAACTCCGCAAGCAGAGCGTCCATCTGGTTCGTGTTGAACGGCCGACGGTTCGACATGCGAACGACGATTGAAAAACCCTCGTCCTTCAGCATCTGAAGCGTAATGGGATCAGGGTCCATCGTTTTGAGCATCGCCTCATCCATGGCCATCTCAATGACCATACCAGGCTGATTCTTGAAGCTCCAAGGCTTGGTCCTTACACCCAAATCATGGAATGTTCGCTCAATGAGCGGCTGAAGCCGACGCTGCGAATCCGTCTCCGTGAACAAAATATACGTGAAGTTCTCACCTGGGGAGAACGGAGCTTGCATTAGTGCGGTTGCATCGCGAGACGAGAACACCTCGATACGCCGGCTGAGCCTCAGCTCATTCAATGTCGACTCGTATACAGCCATACTTCCCACGCCATGCTGCTTCAGCTTGAGAAGCTGTTCACTCACGAATTTACGCGGGTCCGTCTGGGTATCGGAAATTTCGAGCAAGTCGCGATAATCCATGGCAAACTCGACCTTGCGCCCGGACTGCTGCTCCGTTTGATGACGTTCATAAGCTATGGGAATGGAGGCCAGCATCCCGAGAATGACCAGCCACCACAGTCCTTTAAGCGCCAATTGATTCCACTTCGTGTAGCTTTCTTTCAATGCTGTCAGCTCCCAAGGTTAGTTATGGTCCACACGGGACATGACGGTTTGAACAAGCATATCGATCGCATCGGAGGCAGCCTGCGCAGAGCTGCCTCGGACGGCGAAGTAAACTTTGATTTTAGGCTCCGTGCCAGACGGCCGAAGGCAGAACCACGAATCGTCCTCCAAAGTATACTTGAGCACGTTCTCTACAGGCAGCCCGTACAAGCCTAGCGAGAAATCCTCCACCTTGGTCACGCGCAGTCTGTTCAGCTCTACAGGCGGCTGTTTCCGCCAATCTTCCATGATGCCTTGAATCTTCTCAACGCCATCCTTGCCTTTGAGCGTGCGCGATTCCAGCTTTTCCATGAAGTAACCATGCCGTTTATACAGTTCTTGAAGCACATCATACAGCGTCTTGCCTTTGCTTTTGTAATAGGCTGCAGCTTCGCATATCAGCATGGAGGCGATGACAGCATCCTTGTCGCGAGCATAGGTACCGGCCAAATAACCGTAGCTTTCTTCGTAGCCAAACAAGAATTTCGCCTCTCCGTTATGTTCAAACTGCGTCATTTTCTCACCGATATATTTAAACCCGGTCAGTGTATTGAGTACCTTGACTCCGTAATGCTGCGCAATGACCGCACCCATCTCGCTCGTGACGATTGTTTTGATGACCACGCCATCCGCATGCAGCTCTCCCCGCTCCTGCAAGCTGCCGAGCAGGTAATCAACCATAATTGCACCCGATTGGTTGCCGCTAAGAACGAAGTATTCTCCGCTCGCGTCCTTAACCACTGCACCCATTCGGTCACAATCCGGGTCCGTACCGATCAGAATGTCGGCGTCAATCTTCTTTCCTTCGGCAATAGCTAGCGTGAAAGCTTCCCGTTCCTCCGGGTTCGGCGATTTTACCGTCGAGAAATTCGCGTCCGGCTTCTCCTGTTCGGCCACCACATGGACTTGTTCAAAGCCAATGGCTCCAAGGGCTGCACGTACGGACAGGTTTCCCGCACCGTGCAGCGGTGTATAGATGATGCGGAAATCATCACTCATTTGGCTTACCAGCTCTGAGTTAAGGCTAACTGCTGTAACGGCTCGAATATACTCTTCGTCCACCACTTCTCCGATCCATTCCAGCAGTCCGGCTCTCTCTGCATCCGCTCGCGAGCTTCTTCGGACATCGGCAAACGACGCTACGCTTCGAACTTCCGCAATCACCTGCTCCGCCTGGTCCGGAACAAGCTGCCCTCCGTCGTTCCCATATACTTTATATCCGTTGTATTCAGGTGGATTATGACTGGCCGTAATGACGACTCCCGCATCGGCGTTCAAATAACGTACGGCAAAAGAGAGCTCCGGTGTAGTACGAAGCGACTCAAATAGATAAGCCTTAATTCCGTTACCTGCTAGTACCTTAGCGGTTTCGAGTGCGAATTCGGGAGATTGATTCCGTGAATCGTAGGCAATGACAGCAGACGGAGCTTCCTTGCCTGATTTCAACAGAAACTGAGCTAGCCCTTGCGTCGCCCGGGCCACCGTATAAGCGTTCATCCGGTTCGTTCCCGCTCCGATAACGCCCCGAAGCCCTCCGGTACCGAATTCCAGGTCGCGGTAAAACCGATCCTCCACTTCCTTCGGGTCACTCGAAATCGAGAGAAGCTCTTCTTTCGTCGCTGCGTCGATAGCCTCGTCGTTTAACCAAAGCTCATATTGCTCCTGCACTCGCGTTTGAGAATTCATCATTCCGTCTCCTCCACCATGGGTTTATGTATTAGTGTGAAATATGATCGGTACTATTCTCTATCCTTCAGAGCAAACATCAATTCTCCTTCGGCCACCACTTTATCCCCGACTTTGGCTGTTGCCTGTCCTTTACCAATGCTTCCTTTCAAGCGGGTAATGACGACTTCCAAGGTCAACGTATCGCCAGGTATCACCTGTCCGCGAAACCGGAAGTTATCAATCCCTGCAAAAAAACCAAGCTTTCCGCGATTGGCTTCCACCATCAGCATCGCTACGGAGCCAACCTGGGCCAATGCCTCCACAATCAGCACTCCCGGCATCACGGGGTAACCTGGAAAGTGTCCCGGGAAAAAGGGTTCGTTCATCGTTACGTTTTTGATACCGGTTGCTCTAACGCCGGCCTCCACTTCCAATATTCGGTCTACCAGCAAGAACGGGTATCGGTGGGGAATGATCTCTTGAATTTGTACGGCATCTAACAAAGCGGATGCTCCCTTCACATGGTATAAGTTCGAATCTTTTAACGCAAAATAACTATGTCCCTTCATGATCTGCAGTAATGAAGGTTGATATAGGGGAGCTTATGTGCAGGATTGCCGCGAACGGCAGGCCTTGACATAAGCTCTTTTTAACAAGTCAATCGGCATTCAGACTTCGTTTGTTCAGTAAATAAAACTGGATGATATACATCAAGGAGGTAATCAAAGAAACGATAATAACAAACCATAAGTACGCATGGGCGTATGGGAGCTGAAAAACGATCATCAGAATGGCCACATAATACAGTACCGTGGTCAGCTTGCCCAGAGCATTGGCAGGAACCGTCTTTTTACCTCGAAAATGGAAGACTACCGAGCCTATGATCATCCCCGCATCTCTCAAAAACATCGCCGCAGCAGCCTGCCATGAGATCATCTGGGAAAATACCAGCGACAAAATGACGGCGATCATCATCGATTTGTCTGCGAGTGGGTCGAGCATACTGCCCAGCGGCGTAACAAGCTTGCTTTTGCGCGCGATATAGCCGTCCAGCACGTCGGTCAGCCCGGCAAGCAGAAGAACAAAGAAGGCTAACTTCATGTTACCAGCCCCAAACACAATCAAGTAAACCGGGATCAGTAAAAACCGGCACAACGTTAGTATATTGGGCAAGTTCCACAACAACTAGTGTTCCCCCTCCAGATTGGTCAGGCCAGCAGCACTGGTCGCTCTACGTTTTCTCTCTATATCCATTCCCATCCATACATTATACCGTTATGAGAAAAAAAATAAAACTCCCTCTTAGGGAGTTTAGGAGTCAAAAAATATTAAATCGAACATGTGGCGCCACGTACTTATATCCAGCACTTCACGGAAGCTCTGCTTACCAATATATACATATCCGATCGTAAGCCCTATAAAAAGCGCTGCCGCGCATGTAAGAGGGATCCAAGTCCACTTGATGATCCGACGAATCATTTTTTTTCGCTTTTTCGATTCTGCCGGCGCCTCTTTTTGGGGTGTGTTCAACTTACCAACCTCACTTTGCGTATTGCCGCTAGCCGCGCAAACTGTTAGCCAGGTTCAACATTTGATCGGACGAACTGACTGCTCGCGAATTCAATTGATACGCTCTCTGTACCGTCATCAGCTCTGTCATTTCATCAGATAAATTGACGTTGGATTGCTCCAGAAAGCCTTGTCGGACCGTTATCGGGTCAACCGCATTATTCGCAGCGGTAACGATTTGCAGTATCTCCTCTTGCTGAGCCGGCGTTACGTTAGCCGGCATGCCGTAAAGATTATCTCCCAACTGCTGAAGCAACTGAGGACGAACGACCCGCACCATTTTGATTTGTCCTGCTTCGATGGGTACCGCCCCTGGTTCGGCATCGTTATAAGCCATGATGGTGCCGTCCGTCCCGATAAGGATTCGATGATTGTTCGGTATGCGTATCGGATTATTATCGGCCCCAACGACATAATGTCCGTCCTTCGTAATTAGGAACATGCCGTCCGGGTCCAGCGGGTCAGCTGAAGGAGAGAGCTCGAATGCACCAGTGCGAGTCCATCTTGTGGACTGCACCGGATTATTCTCTGCATCCAAGACAATAGCGGAAATCTCGAACAAGCCGTTGCCTTCGATTGCCGTATCGAGTGGACTGTCCGTAGCCTTCAGAGAACCCTGCGCCAAGTTCAGCTGCGACTCCACAAGCTTCGCGCCCCATCCTTGATTGTATCCAAGCGGGGTAAGTCGTCCTTCTCTCTGGAAGCCTGTCGGCTGCTGCTGTACGCTGGTGAGCACATCCTGGAAGGACGCTTCACGCCGTTTATAGCCGGTTGTGTTAACGTTGGCGATATTATTGGCGATCAAATCCAGCTTCTGCTGCAGCGCATGCATTGATACCGACGATTTAATCATGGAGTTGTTCATGTGTTACCTCCTACACTCGGCCGACTTCGTTAGCGGCCTTTTCCATGCTTCTATCGTAAAATTGAATCATCTTCTGATTCGCTTCATATGCTCTCAAAGCGGCCATCATATCGACCATGGATTGACCCGTATCCACGTTGGAACGCTCGATGTAGCCTTGGCGCACTTCCACCTGATCTTCCGCATTAATCGGACGAAAGGCTCCTTGCGCCTCGGGATTTAAACGGTACAGGCCATTCCCTTCACGAATCAGCTGATTGGGGTCTTCCACTCGAGTAATCATCAGACTCATCGGCTGTCCGTTTGCACCGAGCAGCGGCTGCCCGTCCGCATTCGTGAACTGTCCAGAGCGCATAATGCGGAAATTTGTAATCGGAGTACCTGTTCCTGGTTCTACAAGGACGATAGGTTGTCCATCCCGCCCCAGCACTTGATGTCCCTCAGAATCGATCATTTGGCCGGTCACATCCAGAGAAAACTTGCCGTTCAATGAATAGCGTTCCTCGCCCGCAGTATTTAATATAGTAAAAAACGCCTGGGGCTGAATCACACGCTGACCGTTCTCGTCCACATATTTCCCAGAGCTGTCAAAGACGGCGCCAGGCACCTGGATATTCGATACTAAAGCAAAGTCAAAGGGATTGTTCGTTTCTTGAAGGTCGCCTTGTGCGTGCAGAGAGACATTCTCCTCTGCCAGAACGCCGGTATTCAGTCGTCCTACGGAAACCGAACCGGGCTCGTCCTTCCCGTTTCGCACCCGTGAGATCAGTATTTCAGGAAACGAACGGTTGATTCCGTTGCCCCCCTTAAAGCCCGGCGTATTGATATTGGCAATGTTATTGGTAACAATATCGTGTTTGCGCTGCTGAGCAATCATGCCGGATGCGGCGGTGTACAAGCCTCTTAACATGGATCCCTTGCCTCCTATACTTTATAAACCATTAAAACTTGCGTTTCGACACTTTATCCAGGTTGTCCAGCATAATGCCGGTGCCTTTGACCACACAATGCATAGGATCTTCAGCAATCAAGACCGGCACCTTGAGCTCGTCCGCCAGCAATTGATCGATTCCGTGCAGCATTGCACCGCCGCCCGTTAAAATGACCCCGCGGTCAATGATATCCGCCGAGAGTTCCGGAGGCGTCCGTTCCAACACGCTCTTGGCCGCCGCAACAATGGAAGACACCGGCTCCCAAAGCGCTTCTTGAATTTCTTGCGAGTTGATCGTGATCGTCTGCGGCAATCCGCTCACCATATCTCTGCCGCGGATATCCATGGTCTCCCGCATTCCGTCGGGATGTACCGTTCCAATGCGAGTCTTGATGTCCTCACTTGTCCGTTCGCCGATTAAAAGCTTATATTTGCTCTTGATATACTTCATGATGGAGGAGTCGAACTTGTCCCCTGCAATTTTAATTGAAGAGGAGGTGACGACGTCACCCATTGACAAAACGGCTACATCCGTCGTCCCTCCGCCGATATCCACCACCATGTTTCCGCTCGGCTGGAAAATATCCATACCGGCTCCAATAGCTGCAGCTTTAGGCTCTTCTTCCAAAAACACTTCACGTGCTCCGCTTCGTTCCGCAGCTTCCCGGATAGCCTTTTGCTCCACGGACGTAATGTTGGTCGGAGCGCAGATCAGGATGCGAGGATGACTGTACCACTTCCTGCCCCCAACTTTAGTGATAAAATATTTCAACATCATTTCCGTAACATCAAAGTCGGCGATCACGCCGTCCCTAAGCGGGCGAATGGCAATGATATTGCCGGGAGTCCTCCCCACCATTCGGCGGGCTTCTTCACCGACAGCCAGTACCCGTTTCGACTCACTTTCGATAGCAACGACGGACGGCTCATCCAGGACTACGCCCCGCCCTTTCACATGAATCAGGACGTTCGCAGTCCCGAGATCTATGCCGATATCCTTGCTTAACATCCAAATAATCCTCCCTAGCCAACCGTCCATCTCATATAAGAAGCGGCACTCCTATAATATACGTTACTTAGGTAAGTTCGCCATGAATTTCAAAATTCCTCTTTTTGTGCCTTGATTTTTCGACAAATACCGCATTACTTCTCGCTGGTTCGGGAGCGGGATCGTACCGTCAGTAGACAAGGGCACCGGATGGGACGAAGCTGGCCGCCATCCGCTGTTTCGTGCCGCTCACGGTACGGCCGGGAAAGCGTCTGCATACCCCTATTGCCTTGGCTGTGATGAATTTCTGGCAGCAGTCGGGTACATCACATCATTTTACGGTGACCAGCTTCTCTTGCGCCTTCGGGCTGCGGGTTTTGCGGTACTTAATCTTGGTCGCTTCTCCACCACGCAGGTGACGAATTGATTTGTGGTATTCCAATATATGCTTCACCTGATTGGCCAGCTCCGGATTGATTTCCGGCAAGCGCTCCGTTAAGTCCTTGTGCACCGTACTCTTGGAAACGCCAAACTCTTTTGCAATGGTGCGAACCGTATGCTTGGTTTCCACCAGGCAGCGGCCGATCTTAATGGTTCGCTCTTTGATGTAATCGTGCACTCCCCTCGCCTCCCTACTCGAGTTAGTTTGGTACATTATATGAGGGGTGTGCACTTATATTCTTTGTTTCACAAGCCTGACAAGCCCGCATGGCACATTTATTTTCAAGGACAAGCTCTTTTTTTCAAACGGACAAACACTAGGGAATCGCAAAAAAGACAGGAGAGATGGATTTCCCTCCTGCCTAACGCGCGTGCGCGAACTCTTACTGTTCCGGAATATAGCTCTCCGGATTAACCGCTGGACCGCCTTGGCCTTGACGCAGTTCGAAATGAAGGTGCACGCCCTGCTCTTTCTCAAGTTCGTTGCGTCCCGCTTTAGCGATTACATCGCCCTTCTTCACCTCGGCGTCTTTGGCTACATTCACTTCAGCCAAGCTTTGATAGACCGAAACAAGACCGGTGCTATGCGTAATCTCAACCAGGTGGCCTACAATCGGATCCTTCTGCAAAGCGGTAACCTTGCCGCTCATCACAGCCATGACATCAAACGTTTGGTTGTCCGGTCTTGCGAAGTCCATTCCAATGTGCGGCGTGAACGTATCGCCGTACTCTACCATGGCCGCTTGTCTAACTTCGTTCGTAGCCTTGTTGTCAAAGAACGGGAGGACGACGTCCAGCTCGTTCTTGTCTTTAAACGGCCATTGCATCGTTTCCTGGTTGGCATTGGTGGCTACGGCGTCCTCACCTGTAACGCTGTCCGTGACGGTACCGGTCTGAGAGGCATCGACGCTGACTTTGTCAGACGTCATGGTCCCTGCTCCCTGGTACACCCACATTACCGTTAAAATGATTGCCGCTGCTGCCATGTACATTGCCGGAAATACCCACTTTTTGGCGAGCAATCTTTTCCAGGATGAAGTTGAGCTGTTTTTCGCTCCTTCGATAGATTTAGGAGCCTCTTCTTGTTTTGGCAAATCTCTTTTTTGTTCACTCATATGTATATCACCTCGCTAACCATTCTTACCAGGTTCACGAGATTTATACGCAGGAAAACCTATTTTTTAGAAAGTTTTGTCTTTCAATAGATTCGATGCTTTCCCAAGCTCTATGCCTGTATAATAATACTTCACAATTTCTTCCGCTTTCCGTGCTTCCTTGGCCATACCGTTGGCTCCCCACTGGCTCATCCCGACACCGTGACCGTAACCGAAAGTGGTAAACTCCCATTTGCCGTTCTTATAGATCCATTGAAATTGGCTTGAATTCAGTCCAAGCTTCTCTCTAACCTCCCGGCCTGTAAACAGCTTCCCATGGATAGAAAGCTTCTTAATACGGTTTCCAGCGCTGCGTTCGATGACCCTCATAGAGTCCCGTCCACTGGACGAAGCAGGGATCGCCTTGGCAAGTCCCAACTTTTGCTGCAGTTCTCGTCCTGTCAAGGTGACCGTTTCTTTATACTTGGGAGACAGCTGGGCATCCCACGGACTGGCTACGCTTCGCAAATAAGGAATAGCTGTATTCCAATAGTCTTCTGAATTTTCTGTATAGCCGTTGCTGGTAGAGAAAAAGCTCGCTTCTATCGGTTGTCCTTGATACGTTAAAATCATATCCTTCGTTTCGTTCACCGCGCGATTCAGCTTTTCCATATGAGAGATATACACATCCCCACTCCACCGCTGCTTTAGCTCTTGATCCGTCACATAAGCCTGGTGTGCAATGGTATCCGTGACCACAGCCTCCGGGACCGGGACGTTGCTCTGGTCACCGTCCAGAAGCCGCCGCAGGATATAGGTGCGGGCGGCCATGGCCTGAGCTTTGAGGGCTTCGATTTCGAATTCCAAGGGCATTTCGGCGGCAACTACGCCCCGTACATATTGCTCCAGGCTCACAAGCTCCGTTCTCTTCTCCTTCACTAAGTAAACGGGAATCCAGGGAGATTCCCCCTGACGGGAGACGTCGAAGCCCTCATTATCGGCTATGGTATCCGGCACGGGATCGCTGCCTGGCAATGTTCGAACGAGCAGTAGCGGTATGAGCACAACGACCGCTGTGAAGCTGGCCAGCCATATGGCGAGCCAGCGAATCCATGATTTCTGAGTCCGATTGAGCTTGTACTTCATCTTGCCGTTCCTCCATCTTTCTGTCCTCGTCTTCAGAATCTCGCTAGCTGCCGCTGCAGGTAACATTATCTTATGAGTTCAAAAGATAGAATAGAACAAAAGAAAGAGAACCGACTCTCTTCATCTCTGGAAGAGTCGGTTCTCTTATATTCATTAGGCCATGCTTGGTTGTACGGCGAAAAGAGGCATCGATTCCTCCAGGGCTTCCGTTTCCACGATCTCGATCGGAAGCCGCTTGATATCCGCCCCGAGACGGCTCAGCTTCTCGGTGATATGGACATAACCCCGATCAATATGGTGAAGGCCGGTAATTTCCGTATCTCCCTCCGCCGCTAAAGCAGTCAAGATTAACGCGGCTCCTGCGCGGAGATCCGTTGCGCATACCTTCGCACCTTGAAGCCCGATCCCGCCGCTGATGACAGCCGTGCGTCCTTCTACCTTAATCTGCGCATTCATTCGCGCCATTTGTTCTACATGCATAAATCGGTTCTCAAACACCGTTTCGGTCACCAAGCTAGTGCCGTCAGCCGTTAGCAGCAGTGCCATCATCTGAGACTGCATGTCGGTGGGAAAACCAGGGTATGGCAATGTCTTAACGTCTACCGCACGGAGCGGTCGGTCTGTGTACACCCGAATGCCGTTCTCGTCCTCCGTAATTTGCACGCCCATCTCCTGCATTTTTGAAATGACAGGCCGCAGATGGTCTCCGATCGCTCCTTCAATATACAGGTCACTCTTCGTTATCGCTGCGGCAATCATATATGTACCCGCTTCAATCCGGTCTGGAATGACGGTATGCACGGCGCCTTTCAGCTGATCCACCCCATCGATGCGAATGACGCCTGTCCCAGCGCCACGAATCTTCGCGCCCATGGCGTTCAAATAGTTGGCCAAGTCCACAATTTCCGGTTCCTTGGCGGCATTTTCAATCAAAGTCGTGCCGCTGGCAAGCGTTGCCGCCATCATGATATTTTCCGTGGCACCTACGCTTGCTACATCCAAATACACCTTCGCACCCTTGAGCCTGCCGCTCACTCGAGCTTCAATAAAGCCTTGACCCAGCTCGATTTCGGCTCCCATAGCTTCAAAGCCCTTCAGATGCTGATCAATCGGCCTGGTTCCAATCGCGCAGCCCCCGGGAAGCGATATTCGAGCCTGACCCATTCGGGTCAATAAAGGTCCCATGATGAGGAAAGAAGCCCTCATTTTGCGTACCAGCTCGTAGGATGCTTCACATGTGTTAATAAGGCCTGCATTGACGCGAATCGTTTCATTTGAATACTCGACTTCAATACCTAAGCTTTCAAGGACTTTGTTGATGACAAGGACGTCGTCCAAGGGAGGCGCTTCGAGAATCACGCTTTCTCCTTCAGATCCTAATATAGAGGCTGCGATAATCGGCAGAACAGCATTCTTGGCGCCGTGCAACTTGACTCTGCCAGATAGCTTCTTGCCGCCGCGGACGATAATTTTGTTCATCATGATCCCCCTCCGCGTATTTCTCTTTGTTTATTGTCGTTGGTTCCACCAATAAAATAGTATTCGTGGCAAATTTCGAATTTATAGCGGTTGTAATAACCATTGTTGACAAAAATCTCCTCGGTTATTCGAAAATGTGATGATTAGAACATCCCCGAAAACCATGTTGACCACTCCAGGTAGTCGATGACGAAACGGGCTGTCTGATATCCGAGAGCGATGGAGAGCAGGATTTGCAGCAGCTTAGCCTGCGTACTTTTCGGCCGTTTAAGGATACTCTCCAGCTTCAGTTCCTGTAACGACCACCAGGAAACGCCAATGAATACCAGTACCAGTGCAATATTCAGCAAGCCCTTCATGCCCATTGAAGCATTCATTTGATTTAAATAGTCCATGACAGAAAGTGCTCCTCGTTTTGACGAAGCCATTCTGAGCTTGAACCACCGGATGATTCGGGTGCAGGAGGCCTCGTCATGGATTTTTACCCACGTTTTTGCATCGTTAATCGGTCTTTTGTACCAAAAATAAAAATATTATTGTTATTTATTCAATATTTCGTATAAAACCTGGATAAACTCAGCTCGAGTTGCCTGCTGATCCGGTCGGAAACGGCCATCAGCATAACCGCTGATCAGACCTTCCGCTTGCATCTGCTTCAGCACCCCGATCCCCCAATAACGCTCATCTACATCAGTAAATGGCGACAAGCCTCGATACTTCCCGGTCATATTCAAGCTTCGGGCCAGCATGGCGGTCATTTCCATCCGGGTAACCGGTTGGTCAGGCGCAAAGGTTCGGTCCGGATAACCCTCAATCATGCCTGCCTGATACGCTCTTGCGATGTACGAGTAGGCCCAGTGCGTAGTTCGCAAATCCGAGAAAGCAACGTTTCGCTCATTGGTTAAGCTGAAAGCGCGCGACAGCACAGCCGTTGCTTCCGCCCGGGTAATCGCACGATTGGGCTGAAACGTATAATCTCCGTAACCGTCTATGATTTGCTTCGCGGTCAGACCTGTTATTGCATTCCGCGCCCAATGGCTCCGAATATCCACATACCCGCTTGTAAGCGGCTTGGCATTCACTTGAAGCTGATACATCCGATTTGTGAACGTCCGGTTGGATGACAGCCTAAGATAATACGATCCCGGTAAAAATCGTCCTGACAGCTCCTGTGTATCCGTCGAAGCATTATTCATCGAGCCTGCCATCGGCTTCATTGATCCATCATACAACTGCATATATATGGTGACAGGTGAAGGTATGTCACTCAGTCTGATCTGCGCCAAACTTTCTTCCTCTAAGCGGAACTGAAACCAATCGATGTCATCAGGCCTGTCGAGCAAGCCCGAGTAAGGCGTATCCAGAGATACCGTTGTCGCTTGGTAAGAACGATTATTCGGCTCGTTCGGGTCGTTCAGCTTCGCGTCATATTCGATGGAAAGGGTATACTCCCCTACGACCGGGTTGGCGTATTCCTTCACATTTGTAACCCGAATATAATAGCTTCCGGCAAACACCTCGGGTAAATAATACGATTCCGTTCCTCCGTCATCCGCTCCATCGATCGTGATCGATTTCTCTCCCTGCTTTTGTACCAGCAGAACAGGGTCCATACGGGCCGTATCCGTCGATAGCCGGATGCGTAAAGAACCGGAATGGGGGATGGGAAATTCAAACCAATCCACATCATCGTTTTGATGAAACGTCCCTTTAACCGATAAGCTGCGAGAAGGCAGCACATAGGCTTTAAATTGACGGTCATTATCCTCAAACAAATCACGGTAAATATCAAATGATGTCATGAGCTGATAAGGTATTTCATCTGTACGGTTACGATCACTTAACTGCAGCTGATAATAACTACGCCCTTTCGATACTTGGAAAGCTACCGTCTGGCCCCCTTGCACGGATTTGCTGGTCAGCTGTCCAGACACATTCGTATGCTGTACATTCACCGTGACCCTGCTGTCCATATCAAAGGTCAGATTCACGGTTCCGTCGTAAGCAGCATCGATATGGAACCAATCGGAATCTGCTCCACCAGAGAAAGACGCACTCACCTTCTTACTGATGGACAATGCTGCGGATTGATCCTTCCGGTTGTTTGGCTCATACATATCACTCAAATACGGCTCGGTCATTAATCGGTCGACACGAAGCAATCCATAGCCCGTAGCCGGATCCCATCCCTTTGGTCCCAAATCTTGGGCGGTTTGCCGAATCCACTGACGAATCTCATGGGCTTTCATCTGAGGATGCTGCGACCAGAGCAGTGCCGCTGCGCCCGCCACTTGCGGTGCAGCCATGGAGGTGCCGTCTTTCGGTTCATATGTACCCCCGAGTCCCGTCGTAAACACATCCCATGGAGCAACTACGTCCACCTCAGGGCCGGTATTCGATTTCCGATCTACTTCTCCTCCAGGAGAAACTCCGCCGACAGCAAGCACGGTCGGATAAGCAGCCGGATATTTAACCCGATTTCCTTCATTACCCGTAGCGGCCACCAAAAGGACATCCTTCTCTTCGGCATAACGCACAATGTCACTCATATAAGCGGAGTACTTATTCAGCCCGAGCGAAAGCACAACGATTTTGGCTCCGTGATCGACGGCATACCTTATCCCTTCACCGAGCTTCGTCTCGCCGCCCGATCCATCCGCTTCAAGCGCCTTGATCGGCATGATGCGGGCATTCCAAAGCATCCCTGCAATTCCCCGGTCATTGTTACCTACAGCGGCAATAACCCCGGCCACATTCGTGCCGTGTCCATTGTCATCAGCCGGAGGCTGCTTGGGGTTGATCAGATTGATCCCCTGAACGAGATTCGGTTCTAAGTCAGGATGCTTCAGGTCTACTCCAGTATCCACGATCGCTATCGTCAGGCCGCTGTTACCCTTCGCCACTTCCCATGCTTGATTCATCCCGATTTGCTGCAAGTACGTTTGTCTCACATAAAACGGGTCATCCGCCTGGGCAGCATAAGAAGTACCCGCGCAAGCCAGAAAAAATGCGAGGCTGAGGAAAGACAAAAAAGGTATATGTTTATTCGTATCAATTTTCATCGCATTCAAAATCCTTTGCCTTGATTTCGTATGCCTAACTCCATTATATCATTCTAAGCTTTAACCGCATTCCCTGCAACTGGAATTCAAATCCTGACCCCAACGTTCACGAATCAGACATAACCTAAAAAGCTCAGCCCTCCCATGAATGGAGAACTGAGCTTTCGTGAACAAATGGTGATTAGTAAAACATAAACAAATCCTGAGTAAGCGAGAAGACCCGCTCAATATAACCGATCACCCACTGAGGGAACAGACCGATCAGCACGCTGGCCGCTGCGCACAGCCACAAGGTGATGCCGAGTGGCAATGGGACGCGAACGTCCCGAGCTTCATAGTCGGTGCGCATAAACATCTGACGGATGAATCCGAAGTAGAAGTAGTACGCAATGATGCTCGTTCCGATCATGACCGCAGCCAGCCAATAATGCTGTGTCCAGATCGTAGCCAGCAGAATGTACAGCTTTCCGAAGAAGCCTCCGGACACCGGAAGTCCTGCCAGAGACAGTACCAGAAGCACCGTAGCAATCGCCGTACCGGGTGCCCGGTAATACAATCCCGCTAGGCCCTTCAGCGTCTCATCGCCCGTGGACCGCTCGATGATCATCAGCACGGCAAAGATACCGATATTCATAAACAGATACGCGATCAAATAATAGGTAAATTGGGCGAAGTTCGAATATTGCACCATCGAGAACTGAATCGCAATGGGTACCAGTAGATAACCCGAATTAGCAATTCCGGAGTACGCCAACAGTCGTTTCATGTGCGTCTGGCGCAGAGCAACGAAGTTACCGACAACCATCGCCGCCGCTGCCACCACCATTAAGGATGTCATGATATCCTGATGAATCGGCCTGCTCATCAAATCCCCGACCATGTAAATGTTATACATCAGACGGAACAGGATGGCAAAGGCTGCCGCTTTGGAAACGACCGCGAGGAACGCGGTAACCGGTGTAGACGCCCCCTGATATACATCCGGCGCCCACATATGAAACGGAGCCGCCGCCACCTTAAAGCCGAAGCCCGCAAGCAGCAGGAAAAAGCTTAAATAGATGAGAGGGAGCATTCCCTCTGCGTTCTGTCCTAGGGCAGCATTGATCTCACTTACTGTCGTTGATCCGGACATACCGTAAAGAAACGACATCCCGTACAAAATAATGGCCGAAGAGATACCACCGAGCACAAGGTACTTAAATGCTCCTTCGTTAGACTGCAAATTCTTTTTGTTCATGGCAACTAAAATGTAGGAGGTGATGCTAAGCAGCTCCAGCCCGACGAAGAGCGTAATCAGATCGCCGGAAGAGGCCATAATCATCCCGCCGAGCGTTGCCGGTAACAGCAGGTAATAAAATTCCCCGATGTGAGGAATGTTTTCTTCTTTTACCGAGCCGATGCTCATGAAGGTGATGAGCCCCGCGCCCGTAAGCAGTACCAGCTTGATAATATTCGCGAAATCGTCGATCCGGTAACTGAACTGCAGAAGCTGCTTTGGTTCTGCCGGGTTCAGGTAGGAAATGACGAAGACGGCGGAAATGATGATGCTGGCAAGCGACAGCCACCCGAGCCACGTACGGCTCGCTTTCTGCGGAAGAAACAAATCGATAAGCGACAGTACGACAGCCGCGATGACTAGCGTGAGCTCCGGGGCCAGCAGGATCAAATCACTGGCTTGAAGACGTATCTGTTCCACCGGTCTAACCCCCCATCTTCGCTACGCTGTGAATGAATTGATTGAAACCGCTGACCGTTTGATGCAGCGGATCGCTTAATACACTTGGGTAGATACCGAGCACTACAATGAAAGCGACCAGCGTAATCATCGGTATGGCCTCGATCAGCCGCGCATCTCGCATCTCCGGCAGTTCCTTTCGAAGCGGTCCGTAAGTAATGGCCAGTACCCCCCGCAGCACGTATACTGCTGTCAGAATAATACCAAGCGCACCGACAGCCGTCATGATTTTTTGCGTTTCGAACAGCCCCATGAACGCCAGGAACTCGCTGATGAATCCGGACAAGCCCGGCAATCCCAAAGACGCCATCCCGGCTACAAGCAGGATACCAGAAATGAATGGCACGGATTTGGCCAATCCTCCAAGCTCATCCAGCCGGGTGGTACGCGTCCGCTCGTAAATACTTCCTACGATAAGAAACATCAGAGCGGAGATCAAGCCGTGCGAGACAAGCTGAAATACTGCTCCTTGCAGCCCGATCGTATTGAACGCCGCAATCCCGAGCAGTACGATGCCCATGTGGCTTATACTGGAGTAGGCAAGAACCAGCCTGAACTCCCGCTGCACAAAAGCGAGAATCGCCCCGTACAAAATATTAATGACACCCAGAACAGCAAGTACGGAGGCCCACTCCATAGCTTGCTGCGGGAACAGCAGAATGCCGAAACGGATCAAACCGTAAGCGCCCATTTTCAGCAGAATGCCCGAGTGGATCATAACCACCGCAGGAGGTGCTTCCATGTGCACCTTGAGCATCCACGTATGGAATGGGAAAATGGGAAGCTTAATACCGAATGCCACGAGAAGCATAAGGAACAGCGACCATTTCATCGTTTCGCTTAAAAAGAACGGGTTGCCCTCTAAATCGCCTTGATTCACATACGAATCCGGGTTTTGGAACAGATTCTCCATAATGACGTTCAAATTTCCGGAATAATGGATCGATACCCCGTTGTCTTGAACCGTCTGACTGAAGCCGGCCGTGCTGACCAGGATCAAGAAAGCAATCAGCATAATCGCGGACCCGATCCCGTTATAAATCAGGAATTTGTTCGCCGCACGCTCCCGATCCTTGAATCCCCAGATGCCCACAAGGAAGAACATCGGAATCAGCGTCATCTCAAAGAATACGAAGAACAGAAACAGATCTTGAGACATAAAGACGCCCAGCATGCCGGTTTCGAGCAGCAGAAACAAGATAAAATACGACTTCCATCTTTTTTTAATATAAACAGAAGCAAGTGCAGCCATGGTGGCTACCAGCGCCGTTAAGAATACAAGCGGGAGCGAAAGTCCATCCACCGCCATCGTATAGTTGAACTCGAAGAAAAACGAGGTCAGCTGGCTCAGCCCTTGCGTTTCCTTGTTCAAAGGCACTTGAATCCAGGGAAGCTCTTCTTTAAACTGCACACCTTCTAAGCTCGTATTAAATTGAGAGTACAGCCATCCGGACAACAACAGCGGAATGAGCGTAACGACAATCGCTGTTGTCTTGATCCATCCGCCCTGCGTTTTGGGCATGAACATCAGTATCAGCACACCAATGAGCGGCGAAAAAGCAATCAATGATAAGATGGGAAAGTTATCCGGCATCGATGAACCTCCTTCCAGCTATGGCCAGCATGATGATGATAAGCCCGATCAGCGTAACCAAGCCGTAGGTTTGTACCTGCCCATTCTGCATACGGGAACCGAGACGTCCGAGACCGTTCACCGCAAAGCTGGACAACCGAACCGCACCGTCAACCACATAAATGTCGAACAAATGAAGCAGTTGACCAAGTCCTTTCAAAGGACGAACAATGACCGTTTGGTACAGTTCGTCGATGTAGTACTTCCGGTACAAAAGAGAGTACAGCCAAGGAGCCCGCGCCGAAATCGCATCCGCCGGAACGGAGCGTTTCATATAAACGAGATAACCGAGCCCGATTCCAAGAAGTCCAACCACATTCGACATGACGATGACGAATATAGACACATGCTCTTCCGGCCCATGTCCTGTCAGCCAGCTGCCGAGCCATGGATTGAACGGTGTAAACACAAAACCCGCTACTACAGCAAGCACCGCTAATACCACCAACGGGATCGTCATGGATGCAGGCGATTCATGCACACCGTGCTGCTCCTGACGAGGCTTGCCCATGAATACCAAAAAGAATAACCGCGACATATAAAATGCAGTGAAAAATGCCGCAATCAACCCCACGGTGAGCAGACCGTAATGCCCGGTAAAGTAAGCTTCGGTGAGTATGGCATCCTTCGACCAAAAACCGGAGAGCGGAGCGATTCCGCTTAAGGCCAAAGCGCCGATGGCGAATGTCCATGCGGTGACTTTCATGCTGCGGCCGACGCCGCCCATTTCATGAATATTTTGCGTATGAACCGCATGGATGACGCTGCCGGCTCCAAGGAACAACAGAGCCTTAAAGAACGCATGAGTAAACAAGTGGAAAATCCCTGCCGTATACGCGGCAGCCGTACCGATACCGAGCGCCATCATCATGTAACCCAGCTGACTTACCGTAGAGTAGGCCAGAATGCGCTTGATATCGTTCTGCGTTGTACCAATCGTCGCAGCGAAGATGGCCGTGAATGCACCAACGACCGCAACCACCGTCAACGCCGATGGCGAAGCCGTAAAAATATCGAATGTCCGTGCCACGAGATAAACACCGGCGGCAACCATCGTAGCAGCATGAATCAGAGCACTGATCGGCGTCGGACCTTCCATAGCATCCGGCAGCCACGTGTGCAGCGGAAATTGCCCAGATTTCCCGATCGCGCCGATAAAGATTAGGATCGCGATCCACGTTGCGATATGATCCGGAATTTGCCCGCTTTCAAAAGCGTTGCTGATAGAAGTGAAATCGAGCGCGTTGTTAGGCATGACCCAGAACAACAGCAGAATAGCGATAAACAGCCCCACATCACCAATCCGGGTGACAATGAACGCCTTCTTGGCCGCAGCCCTCGCTTCTGGCTTAAAGTACCAGAAACCGACAAGCAGGAACGAGCATACACCGACGAGCTCCCAGAAGATGAAGAGCTGCACCAAATTCTCAGAAATGACCAGTCCGAGCATCGAGAAAGTAAACAGTGCTATGTATGCGAAAAACACATTAATCCGTTCATCATCATGCATGTAACCTTTGGAATAGATGTTGACGAGCAAGCTTACCAACGTGACGATGACCAGCATCAAAGCATTCAGGTTGGTTACTTCGAATCCCATCGTAAGCGTTACGTCGCCGAGCTTGATCCACTCCAAATTGTTCCACGTGAAATTTTCCACCTGTCCGCTGATGCGCTCCCAGAAAATGAGAACGGATAAAATAAACGATGCAAACCCGGCTAAAATACTAATATAAGCGCCTGCATCCCGTAAAGACCGTCCTGCTGCCGTCAAAATTAAAAACGACAGCAAAGGAAACAACGGGATGAGCCAAGCGTATTGCGAGTAAGCCGATACCATGAGCTTAAGTCCTCCTCTAAGCGTTCGCTTCGACCGCGAGTAAGCCGGTAAGTGCGGCAGGCGGCGCGGCTCAAAGCCATATTATCGCTTCATCGAATCCATCTCGCCGACATCCGTTGTCCCTTTGTTACGATACAACGCAATAAGAATCGCAATACCAACGGCTACTTCCGCCGCGGCAACCGTGATGTTGAACAGAGAGAATATTTGTCCCGTCAAGCCGGGATTCACACCGTACTTTGAAAAAGCGATGAGATTCAAATTGACCGCATTAAGCATCAGCTCTACGGAAAGCAGCACAATCACCGCATTCTTCTTCGACAAAGCGCCATACAGACCGATACAGAATAAAATTGCTGCCAATGTCAAATAAGGCGTTGCCAAACCGCTTGCTCCCATGCCATCAATCCTCCTCTCTCTTCGCAATAATGATGGCGCCGATGAAAGCGACAGTGAGCAGCACCGACATCAGCTCGAACGGGATCACGTGCAAGGTGAACAGAAGCTTCCCGATTTCCATCGTATTGTCTTGTAAAGAAGGGAACTCGCCGGCGGGAATCTCCGACTGTTGTATCGCATAAAATATGATGCCGAACAGCCCAGCCGCACCCACGAAAAGCAGAGCGTTATGCCATGGTCGCTTGGGCTCCTCCTCTTCTTCCTTATGCTTGGTCATCATGATTCCAAAGATCATCAATATCGAGATGGCACCGGCATAAATCAAGACTTGCACCACACCGACGAACTCGGCTTCGAGCACGAAATACAGTCCCGCGAGGCTGAGGAAGGTCAGTGCCATGGCCAGTACCATATGCACCACCTTAGTGAAGCTGAGCATAAAAACAGCACCGCCGATGGCAAACAACGCGCATATAAAGAAAGCGATATTCTCCCCGCTGGATAAAAATTCAGCTATGTTTCCGAACATCTACTTCGCCCCGCCTTTCGGAAGCGCCGAATTGTTCTCTTTACGCACGTTGTTGTTGTTTTCGTTCAGCCACTCCAAATTTTTGAACAAATCGTCCCGGCTGTAAGTGCTCAGCTCAAAATTGTTCGTCATGACGATCGCTTCTGTCGGGCACACCTCGGTACACAAATCGCACAAAATACAAATTTCAAAATTGATATCGTACGTATCGATGACCTTTCCCTTTTTCTCAGGATCCGGGTTTGGTTTTCCCACCAGATTAATGCATTCCGTAGGACAAATGCGCGCGCATTGATTGCACACAATACATTTCTCAGGGTCAAAATGCTGGATTCCCCTAAAACGGTCCGGCATCTCCAGCGGAACGTCGGGGTAAGCGTATGTTATTTTTTTGGAAGTCATGCCTTTTAACGTAACGCCGAGCCCTTTCATGATGCCCTTCATTTCGATTCACCCTTTCGTATTCAGCATCCGGCAGCATGCATCCAGTTACATGGCAATGGCCATATAAATGGCCGTTACAAAAATGTTCACCAGCGCGAGCGGCAGCAGCACCTTCCAGCCCAGACCCATCAATTGATCCACACGGACCCGCGGAAGCGTAGCCCGCAGCCAGAACAGCACGAACACGATGAACGAAAACTTAAGCAGGAACCAAACAATGCCCGGAATAAAATCGAGAAACGGCAGCGGAGCCTGCCATCCGCCCAAGAATAGCGCTGTTGTTAAACCCGCAATGGCAAATACATAAACATACTCCGCGAGCATAAAGAAGGCAAAGCGAAAACCGCTGTATTCCACGTGATATCCCGCAACCAGCTCCGATTCAGCCTCCGGCAGGTCGAACGGCGTCCGGTTAAGCTCAGAAATCGCGGCCACGACAAACACGGCAAAGCCTATGATTTGCGGCAGGAAGTTCCAGTGCCAGAAACCGCCTGCTTGGCCCTCAACAATTCGATTCAGATTCATGCTTCCCGTCATCATCACAACGCCTACAATGGAGATGACCAGAGGTATTTCGTAGCTGATCATTTGCGCGGCAGAACGCATTCCCCCAAGCAGAGCGTACTTGTTGTTTGAGGCCCACCCTCCCAGCACGATGCCGATGGTGGAGATACCAGACAAAGCAATATAGAACAAGACGCCGACGTTCATATCCGTACTGAACAGCCTATCCGTAAAAGGAATAACAGAAATAACCACAAAGGCCGGGATGAATGTAATGACCGGCGCTAAAATAAACAGCTCTCGCTCCGCTTTTTTGGGTATGGTATCCTCTTTTAGCAGAAGTTTCAGTACGTCTGCCACGGATTGCAGAAGGCCGAACGGACCAACGCGGTTCGGACCGATCCGCAGCTGCATCCAGCCGATAACCTTCCGTTCAAAGTATATGGCATAGGTGACAAATCCGAGAACGACCATTAGGATGACGACACCCCAAGCGAACATGATCGCTGCATTCGTCCAAGTCAACTGCTGCTGTAACAATTCAGGCATCAGCAGTCCACCTCCCCGACGACAATATCAATGCCTCCGAGAATCGTAATCAGGTTTGCCATGGTTTCTCCTACCAGCAGCTTGGGCAATATTTGCAAATTGACGAACGATGGCCTGCGGAATTTCAACCGGTAAGGCTTATCCTTGCCTTTGGATATAATATGGCACCCAATTTCGCCGCGCGGCGATTCGATGGCAGAATAAATCTCCCCTTCGGCGGGGCGTATAACCCGCGGCACCTTACCCATAATTTCACCTTCGGCAGGAAATTGCTCTATGGCCTGCTCTAAAATACGCAGCGACTGACGAATTTCTTCCATCCGCAGCAAATAGCGGTCGTGGCAGTCCCCGTTATGGCTCACCGGTACATCGAACTCAAAGCGGTCGTACAAACTGTAAGGCTGAGCCTTCCTCAGATCCCAGTCAACCCCGGTACAGCGCAGGTTCGCTCCGCTTAAGCCGTAAGCGATCGCCGTTTCTGCATCATACTTACCGACGCCTTTAATCCTCGCCAGAAAGATTTCGTTGCCGCTGACCAGCTCATGATATTCATCAAGCTTATCTCTCATATACGGGACAAAATCGCGTACTTTCTCAATCCAGCCCTCGGGTGCGTCCCACTTCACCCCGCCGACCCGCATGTAATTATAGGTCAAGCGTGCACCGCACAGCTCGGTGAACAGGTTAATGATGATTTCGCGGTCGCGGAATGCATACAGAAACGGACTCATCGCCCCGATATCAAGTAAATATGTGCCCCACCATACCATATGGCTGGCTATCCGCTGAAGCTCCATGACGATCAAACGTAAAAATTCAGCTCGTTCCGGAATTTCCAGCTGCATCAGCTGTTCAACGGCGTTCACAAGCACATAATTGTTCGTCATCGCCGATACGTAGTCCATCCGGTCCGTATAAGGAATGATCTGAGTATAAGTCAGGTTCTCAGCCAGCTTTTCCGTTCCTCGGTGAAGGTATCCCATAACCGGGATGGCCTCCGTAATGATCTCGCCGTCCAGCTTGACGATAATCCGAAATACTCCGTGTGTACTTGGGTGCTGCGGCCCTACGTTCAATAGCAGCTCTTCCGTTCTAATGGCCAAGCTTCATCACACCTCCGGGTCGAGCGGTTCGTAATCTTTGCGAAGCGGATGGCCTACCCAATCATCAGCCATCATAATTCTGCGCAGGTCGGGATGTCCCGGAAAATCGATGCCAAACAAGTCATAGATTTCTCTTTCGTTCCAGTCCGCCGTCGGCCATACCGGAGTAACCGATGGGATAGACGGAGCTTCCCGGTCGGTTTTAATTTTGATGCAATATTCCCGTTTGGTCTCAAGAGAGATCAGATGGTACGCCACTTCTAGATGTGTTTCCATATCAATACCAGACACATTGCGCAAATAATTCAGCTTTAGCTCGGGATGGGTCTTCAACAGCTCAGCAACGGCCGGCCATTCATCTCCCTTGATAATAAGATATGGGATGTGTCCGCCCTTTTCATTAATGAATGCTTCCTGCACCAGATCTTCTCCGTACCCCTTCAGAATGGCTGCAATCCGATCCAGCAGTGGTTGATTAGGCGACGGCTCCTTCGGCGCGTCTGGCTCGGCCCCTCCCGTCTTTGCGGCTCGCGCATTCGCCCGTGCCGCACGCGCTTCGGCTGCAGCCTTGGCTTTCGCCTCTTTCTCAGCATCGCTGGGCGCTGCCCGCTCAACAGCCGGAGCGTCTCCAGACTCCGCAGCTTCCGCACGCGGTTCCTTCGGCTCAGAAGCTGCAGCTTTCGATTCCTCAGACTTCGATGCATCAGCGCCGGCATAACCGCCCGGCGGTTCTCCTGCGCCTCCCGTTTTCGTGACTTCAGCGCCTTCCACAACCGCAGGCTCGCCGCTCATCGTAACAGACGCCTCGCCATCTTGAGGCTTTTGATTGGCCTCCGCCTTAGTCTTCTGCTCTTCGCTTGCCGAGCTGCTCGATTGATCTCGCTTTTGCTCGTCGCTCATCGGTTGGTCACCTGCTTACCGGTTTTCGCTTCGTAGCGAATTTTTTCCTGCAACTTGTTAATACCGTAGATCAAAGCAGCCGGGTTCGGCGGGCAGCCTGGGATATATACATCCACCGGAACGATCTGATCGACGCCCTTCACCACTGCGTACGATTTCACGTACGGACCGCCCGCCGTAGCACAGGAGCCCATGGCGATAACCCACTTGGGCTCCGGCATTTGATCATACAGGCGCCGCAGCAGCGGAGCCATCTTCTTTGTAACCGTACCGGCAACGATCATAACATCAGATTGGCGTGGTGAGGTCCGAAAAATAACCCCGAAACGATCCAAATCATAGTGCGAAGCACCCGTTCCCATCATCTCTATCGCACAGCAGGCGAGCCCAAACGTCAACGGCCACAAAGAATTGCTTCGCGCCCATGCTTTAACCTGCTCCAGCGTCGTCATGAATACATTGCGTTCAAGCTCCTGCCGTTCTTCTGGTGAAATGCTCGCTAAATTGAAGTCCATTGCAGCACCTTCTTCTTCCAAGCGTAAAGTAAGCCTATGATTAACAATCCTACAAAAATACACATCTCGACAAGCGCAAACAAGCCCAATTGCTGGTAGGCAACGGCCCATGGATACAAGAACACGGTTTCAACGTCAAAAATAACAAACATCAGTGCAAAGAGGTAGTACCGAATATTGAAGCGAATTTGTCCTTCACCGATAGGTACGTTACCGCTTTCATAGGTCGTATACTTGGCTTCCGCAGGCTTATGGGGACGAAGCAACCGCCCGATGTTTAGCGCTGCGATGGGAAGTAACACACCCAACAAGAGAAAAAAAGTTACGACCACATAGTTGTTCATATACATCGTGAACGAACCGCCTCCCTGTATATCTCTTTTCGTATCCGGCAACGGCAACCCATGTACACCGGTTACAACTTTAGTCCTACAAGCGGTCTGAAAACATAGCTTAGCGTAAGGGTGCAATACGCAGCCCTCATTTAATTAAAGTTTTCTTATCACTAGTATAACTATTGTTAATATATGCCTTACCAATTATAACAAATGCCCTTGGGAGTGTCTAACATTTTCAACCAGAACCAATGCAAAAAAGCGAAGGAACAGCATTCCTTCGCTTTTTTAATCGTTCCATTATTATTTTTTACCAGATACGTCAATTCGATTCATTGCCCGCTGCAAAGCCAGCTCGGCACGCTTGAAATCGATATGATCTTGCTTGGCTGCGGACAGACGCTGCTGCGCGCGCTGTTTGGCCGCTTGCGCCCGCTCGAGATCGATTTGACTCGGCAGCTCGGCGCTTTCCGCCAGAATAACCACTTTATCCTTGCGCACTTCCATAAAGCCACCGTTTACCGCTATATATTCGTCCTTCACGCCTTGCTTCTTCACGGTAACCGGCCCAACTTTTAAAGGAGTGACCAGCGGAATGTGATTAGACAGAATTCCAAGCTCCCCTTCAACACCCTTCGCAACGATCATGTTCGCTTCTTCAGCATACACTTTGCGCTCCGGGGTTACGATTTCCAACAGGAATGTGCTCACTTGGATTCCCCTCCTAAGAGTTTGCTCTTGAGCAAACTGCGTCGTAAGCATTCACTAAGTTTGCCCTTGGACAAACTAATTCGTAAGCTTATGCTACGCTTTTATAGCGTCTTCGCTTTTTCGACAGCGGCTTCGATCGTACCCACGTTGTGAAACGCCGGTTCCGGAAGATCGTCGTGCTTGCCATCAAGAATTTCTTTGAAGCTGCGCACGGTTTCTTTAACCGGTACGTAAACGCCAGGAATGCCGTTGAACGGCTCAGCCACGTGAAGCGGCTGGGACAGGAACAATTGAATACGGCGCGCACGGTGCACGACCAGTTTGTCCTCATCAGACAACTCATCCATACCCAAGATTGCGATAATATCGAGAAGCTCTTTGTAACGCTGAAGAATTTTCTTCACGCCTTGAGCGACTTGGTAGTGCTCTTCACCGAGAATTTCCGGCGTCAGGATCCGCGAAGATGAAGCCAGCGGGTCAACGGCCGGGAAAATACCCATGGAGGCAATACCGCGCTCCAAGTTTGTCGTTGCATCCAAGTGCGCGAACGCAGTTGCCGGAGCTGGATCCGTATAGTCATCCGCAGGAACATAGATCGCCTGGATGGACGTTACGGAACCTTTCTTTGTGGATGTAATCCGCTCTTGCAGTTGACCCATTTCTGTAGCCAAGGTCGGCTGGTAACCTACCGCGGAAGGCATGCGGCCGAGAAGAGCGGATACCTCAGAACCCGCTTGGGTAAAGCGGAAGATATTATCGATAAACAAAAGAACGTCTTTGCCTTCTTCGTCACGGAAGTATTCCGCCATCGTTAGACCCGACAGAGCTACACGAAGACGTGCGCCTGGCGGCTCGTTCATTTGACCGAATACCATCGCTGTTTTCGAAATAACGCCGGAGTCTTTCATCTCATGGTACAAGTCGTTACCTTCACGTGTTCTCTCACCAACACCCGCGAATACGGAAATACCACCGTGTTCTTGCGCGATGTTATGGATGAGCTCCTGCATGGTAACGGTTTTACCTACACCTGCGCCTCCGAAAAGACCGATTTTACCGCCCTTGGCGTACGGCGCCATCAGGTCGATAACTTTAATACCGGTTTCGAGAATTTCCGATTGCGTAGACAAGTTGTCAAAAGCCGGTGCGGCTTTATGAATCGGGCTTGTCAGCGTGCGATCGACGATCGGGTCATTATCAATCGGCTCTCCCAGAACGTTAAATACGCGGCCAAGTGTAGCTGCGCCTACCGGAACGGAAATCGCCGCGCCCGTATCAACAGCTTCCACACCACGGACCAAACCGTCCGTAGTAGACATCGCTATACAACGTACCATGTTGTCGCCAAGATGAACAGCCGCTTCAACTGTTAGGCTGATATCGCGTTCGCTGTCATTTTGCGCTTTTCTTTCAATTTTGATCGCATTCAAAATCTCAGGGAGGTGTCCACGTTCGAACTCAATGTCAACGACCGGCCCTGTTACATTCACAACGCGCCCCTTGTTCATGTTTTCCCTCCTATGTGTTTCCGTATCTTAAACGAAATACGCCTTCGTCTTTCGTTCCTTAGCTTTGTGCGTTTGCTCCGGCGACGATTTCCGATATTTCCTGGGTAATCGAAGCCTGACGTGCACGGTTGTACTGAAGTGTCAACGAAGCGATCATCTTCGTTGCATTCTTCGTAGCGCTGTTCATCGCCGTCATCCGGGCTCCGAACTCACTCGCTTTACCGTCCAGCACTGCGCTGTAAATGAGCGTTTCCGCATATTTCGGCAGAAGAATCTCCAGCACGCCCTCTGCGGACGGCTCATATTCATAGTTCGCCACTGATTCGCCGTTTACTTCCTCAAGTGGAAGAAGTCGCTTTACCTGTGGGATTTGCGAAATGGCGTTCTTAAATTCGTTGTAAACCAAGTAGAGTTCATCGTAGGTCTCATTCTCGAAGTTCACCACAGCGGAAGCAGCGATCGACTTGATGTCGGAGAACTGCGGAGAATCGGGTAAGCCCGTAACTTCCTCGATGATCGAGATATTGCGTTTACGGAAGAATTCCCGACCTTTTCGTCCGATAACGAAAATGGCATACTCACTGGTGGACTGATGTTTTTCCTTAATGACAGCCATTACTTTACGAAGCACGTTGGCATTGTAACCGCCAGCCAGACCGCGGTCGGAGGTGATAACAAGATAGCCGGTCTTCTTGACCTCGCGATTTTGCAGCATCGGGTGCTTCACACCCTTCGTGCCTGCAGCAATGCTCGCGATCACTTCTTTCATCTTCACAGCGTACGGACGCGCCGCTTCTGCAGCTTCCTGAGAGCGTCTCAGCTTTGCCGCCGCGACCATCTCCATCGCCTTGGTGATTTGCTTCGTATTCTGTTTGGATTTGATTGAGCGCTTAATTTCGCGCATACCTTTTGCCATGCCTGCTCACCTCTCTCTCGAAGCACTTCGGAAGAAGCGCCATCTATGGATAAGCCCGTTAACGTTGCTTAAAAAGGAATACCGAGCTTTTCGTACGAAAAGCTCAGTTACCGTTCATTTATGCGGAAGGAGCAAATCCTTTTTTGAATTGCCCGATAGCATCCGTCAGAGCCTTCTCATTATCCGACGTCAGGTCTTTCGTATCGCGGATATTTTGAAGAATTTCCGGACGGTTCGAGTCCAGGTACTCCAGGAATTCAGCTTCGAATCGGCGTACGTCCTGTACCGGCAATTCATCAAGGTGACCTCTAGTAACCGTGTAGATCGCTACCACCTGCTTCTCAACCGGCAGTGGTTGGTTAACGCCTTGCTTCAACAGCTCAAGTGTACGAACACCACGGTTCAAACGGGTTTGTGTAGCGCGGTCAAGGTCGGAACCGAACTGGGCGAATGCCGCCAGTTCACGATATTGTGCAAGGTCCAAACGGAGTGTACCGGCAACCTTCTTCATTGCTTTGATTTGAGCGGAGCCCCCTACCCGGGATACGGAAATACCGACGTTAACCGCCGGACGCTGACCGGAGTAGAACAGGTCGGACTCAAGGAAAATCTGACCATCTGTGATTGAAATAACGTTTGTCGGAATATATGCCGACACGTCGCCTGCTTGGGTCTCAATGAACGGAAGAGCCGTCAAAGATCCGCCGCCTAACTCGTCGCTAAGCTTCGCAGCGCGCTCGAGCAAACGGGAGTGCAGGTAGAAAACGTCACCCGGATAAGCTTCCCGACCCGGAGGACGGCGGAGCAGCAAGGACAGCTCGCGGTATGCGGCAGCCTGCTTGGACAAGTCATCATAAATAACCAGCACGTGCTCGCCTTTATACATAAAGTATTCGCCCATTGCGCAGCCGGCGTAAGGAGCCAGCCAAAGCATTGGAGACGGCTCGGAAGCCGACGCTGTTACAACGATGGTGTAATCCATAGCGCCATTGCGACGGAGTGTTTCCACCACGTTAACAACGGTGGATTGCTTTTGACCGATGGCAACGTAGATACATTTTACGCCGTTGCCCTTTTGGTTGATGATTGTGTCGATTGCGATCGACGTTTTACCGGTTTGACGGTCGCCGATGATAAGCTCACGCTGTCCACGACCGACAGGAATCATCGCATCAATCGCTTTAATCCCGGTTTGCATTGGCTCATGAACCGATTTACGGGCCATAACGCCTGGAGCTGGAGATTCAACCGGACGGAAGTGCGTAGTGTTAAGCGGACCTTTACCGTCAACCGGTTGACCGAGCGCGTTAACAACGCGTCCGAGTAGTTCCTCGCCAACAGGCACTTCCATGATGCGTCCGGTACGTTTGACTTGATCACCCTCACGGATGTCCGTGTAAGGTCCCAAAATAACGATACCTACGTTGCTTTCCTCAAGGTTAAACGCATAGCCCAGAACCCCGTTGGAAAACTCGAGCAGCTCGCCCGCCATAACGTTCTCCAAGCCATGTACACGAGCAATACCGTCACCGACCTGAATGACCGTACCTACGTCAACCACTTGAATTTCCGAATTATATTTCTCAATCTGTTGCTTGATCAATGTGCTGATTTCTTCCGGTTTAATACTCAACGAACCTCACCCCTATCTACAGTGCTTGAGATTGATTCAAAGTTCTTTCCAAACGCTTCAACTTGCCGGACAGGCTGCCATCGTACAGACGGTCGCCAATTCGGACTTGAAGGCCTCCAAGCAAGCTTTTATCCAAAACCGATACCATGCGGATTTGTTTGCCGGTCAATTTGCCGAACGTAACGGCAATTTCGTTTAACTCTGCATCAGAAAGCTCCACTGGCGTATATACCGTAGCGTTCGCTTGCCCAAGCGCATCGTTTGCGATCTTTACATAAGCTTTAACTAAGGCTTCAAGCATCTCTTCGCGTCTTCTCTCGATTAGCAGCTGCAGCGTATTCAGCACAGCTTCCGATACGGAGGATTCAAAAATTTGCTTGATCAGCCCGATTTTCACAGCAGCCTCAAGGCTCGGGTGTTTAATCAGCTTCAATAAATCCGTATTTTCATTTAATACGGAAATAACCGACTCAAGCTCTTGCTCCACTTGAGCTACTTGACCTTTTTCCCGTGCGACCTCGAACAAGGCTTTTGCATATCTTTTGGCTGCGATCATGTCCTGGCTCATTGGTTGCCCCCTACTTCTTTCAGGTAATGCTCAACCAGCTGTTCCTGAGACTTCTCATCGATTTGCTTCTCGATGATTTTCGAAGCAATCATTACGGACATGGCGCTAACCTGGCCGCGAAGAGCGGCAACCGCCTTGTTCTTCTCATCCTCGATATCGCGCAGCGCTCTATCCTTGAGGCGAGTCGCTTCTTCTTTGGCTTGATCAATCAATTCTTGGCCTTGCTTTTTGCTCGTATTTTTGGCTTGCTCAATAATTTCGCTGGCTTCAACACGAACATCCTGCAATGCTTTCTTCTGCTCTGCAAGCAGACTCTCGGCTTCGCGGCGATTTTTTTCCGTAGTATCAATCTGCTCCGAAATCATCCGTCGACGCTCTTCCATGACGTTCATCAATGGCCCGAAAGCATACTTACTCAAAAGCCAATATAATATTGTGAATGCAAGAATCGCAAACACAAAGGATTCCCAATAAAAATGCAATCTAAGTCACTCCTTTCGGTGATATAGGGCAAAACGAAGGCGTGGAAGGCTTTAACCCTTCCGCGCCAAACCAGGTAATCTGGAATTATGCACCGAAGAAAATCAAGAAAGAAAGAACTACACCGATAATAGGCACAACTTCTACGATACCTACCCCGATAAACATTGTCGTTTGGAGAGTACCCTTTTGCTCTGGTTGACGGGCAATGCTTTCTACCGTCTTACTTACGATCATACCGTTACCAATACCTGCACCGAAAGCGGACAAACCGATTGCAATTGCTGCTGCCAAAAATTCCATTGTTAAAATCCTCCTCGAAATATTCATTTAATTTTTGTTTTATTTACACTTGCTTATCTTAAACTCCTGAGGATGCATTTGCTGCATTCGGATGTATAAGGCTAAACATATTTAATGATGGTCGTGCGATTCATCATGATGTACTGTCGCTTGCGAAATATACACCATGGTAAGAACCGTAAACAGAAACGCTTGGATGGCCCCTATAAACACACTAAAGCCCTGCCAAGCCGCTAGCAGCGGAGTACCGAAAATCCCAGCCATCAGGATGGTTGCAATCAGCACCTCACCGGCAAAGATGTTTGCGTACAAACGCAATCCAAGTGTAAGCGGTTTGGAGATCTCCTTAATAACGTTCAAAGGGAAGAAAAACCAATACGGCTCAAAGTAGTGTTTAATATAATGTTTTCTGTTCAGCTTTAAACCAAGTATGTGGACCAACAAGAACACAATCGTAGCCAACCCAAACGTTACGGCCACATCCGCTGTCGGCGATTTCCACCACGCTACAGACGCACCCGGCTCACCTTTATAGCCTGCATCGATCATCGCTTGAGAGATAATCGTAAAGCCAAAGAGATCAAGCGGTTCTTTATGGACGGTTACAGCAATCAGCGGTAAACCAAGCAGGTTAGAGACGAAGATGAACAAAATCAACGTCATACCAAGCGAAACAAAGGGCCTCGCTCTTTCTGCCGGCATCGTGCTGGCAATTGTGTTGTACACAAATTCCAGAACCCACTCCATAAAATTCTGCGTCTTGGATGGATTTGTAACCGACAGGTTCCTGACAGCTAACCGTGCCACTACGAACACGATCACACAAGAAACGATAATCGCCAAAA
Source organism: Paenibacillus sp. PvR098 (assembly GCF_017833255.1). NCBI lineage: Bacteria > Bacillati > Bacillota > Bacilli > Caryophanales > Paenibacillaceae > Paenibacillus > Paenibacillus sp. PvR098. The sequence continues at coordinate 3,292,226 of NZ_JAFIBU010000001.1, read as the reverse complement.
AAGTGGAAATATCGATCTTCAATCCACCAACATGAAGTATCGCAAATTCATGCATTTAACTTTTCCCCTCCTTTCCATGCATTACAAGTTATTTTTTCTCTCTGAACAACAAACCCTTCAGGAGTAGTGCCACTTGGATAAATGAAAATCCAATAATGGTAAAAACAACATCGAATGACTGCGGCATCCTCACAGCAAACATCACTGCAAGTATAGCCATGCTCAGTCGGGAGATAAAGCCCATATTGATGCGTTTCCTCGTCTGCTCGTTATCCTTGTCCACGATTATCACAGCGAGCGCTTCAATTTTGAGCATCAGCATCCACGCATTGATCAAGCTGACCATCATACCCAGTACCAGACCGTTTACATGTGTACGGTAATCTGGAAAGACAGCCCATAAAAGCAGCAAAGCAGACAAGAAGAACAAAGAGGCTCGAACGATCGACTTTAACTGGTCTCGCATATTATTCCTGTTTGTCCTCCAGTACTTTTTTGACTACTAGAACGGCGATTAGAATGCCGATGAATAACCCGGCTAACACGCCCCCGAGTAACCAAGCCTTCGTATTACCTAAATGTTCCCCCGCTAAACTGCCTAAAAAATAGCCGGTCAATGTGCAGATAGCGACATCAAGACCAAGGGCGCCGACTAAAGCGGCGGCACGCCACGGTTGGTTGCTCGGATCTCTTTTATTCATAAGCATACCCTAACAATCCTCATATATTTTATCTAAGGTCTACTTCATTTGTCAATTGAAGCATGCAATGCTTCAATTAAGTGGAAAGTGTCAAAAAACCTTGGTGTATCAACGTTTTCCACTTTTTCAAACCAAACAGTAGCACTGTACGCTGTACGTTTGTCATGAGATTGTCACGGCTGAAACGGTTCTGGTCTTTCCGAGGCGTGCCCAAAATGATAAAGAATGGAATCGACAATCCGTTTTGACGCACGGCCATCTCCATAAGGATTCGTCGCTTGACTCATCCTTTCATATAAGACGCTATCGCTCAAAACAGCCTTCGCCCGCTCATATACCCTTTGTTCATCGGTGCCAACCAATTCGAGCGTGCCAGCCTCGATACCCTCCGGACGCTCTGTTGTTTCACGTAGAACTAATACAGGTACGCCAAACGATGGGGCTTCCTCCTGCAATCCGCCAGAATCCGTCAATATCAGGTGAGCATGCGGATAAAAATTGTGGAATTCGAACACATCAAGCGGCTCGATCAACTTTATGCGTTCATGACCGCTGAGCAGCTCGTAGGCCGGCTCTTTTACAGCTGGGCTTGGGTGCACCGGATAAACGATTGCAATATCCTCAAATTCGTCGGCCAATCTTCGCACCGCTCGGAAAATTTGGCGATGAGGCTCTCCCTGAGACTCCCGGCGATGAGCCGTCATCAAGACAAGGCGCTTATCCTTTGCCCAATCAAGCACCGGATGAGTGAAGTCCTGCTTCACGGTATATTGGAACACATCCGTAACCGTGTTTCCCGTAACGTAAATCGCTTGCTCCGACTTGTTCTCCTTGCGGAGGTTTCCTGCCGACCATGCCGTCGGTGCAAAGTGCAGGTCGGAAAGCACGCCGGTCAACTGCCGATTCATTTCCTCCGGGTAAGGAGACAGCTTGTTCCAAGTCCGAAGTCCTGCTTCTACATGCCCCACTTGAATTTGCTGCATAAACGCAGCGTAGCTGGCAAGAAACGTCGTAAGCGTATCCCCGTGAACAAGAATAAGATCCGGCTTCTCTTTCTGGAATACCGGGTCGAGCCCTTGAAGCACTCGAATCGATATTTCATTCAGCGTTTGACGATCTTTCATGACGTCCAGATCATAGTCAGGCTTGATTGCGAAAATGTCCAACACCTGATCCAGCATTTGCCGGTGCTGTGCCGTGACGCAAACGAGCGATTGGATGTGCTCCGGATACTTCCCTAGCTCCTTCACCAGCGGGGCCATCTTGATGGCTTCCGGTCTGGTGCCGAATATAGTAATCACTTTCGTCTTTCTCATCGCTCCGGCTTCCTTTCCTTCTTCCGATTCCAAAGCTTATTTTGTACCGAACAGCCGATCCCCCGCATCACCAAGGCCCGGCACTATGTATCCGTGGTCATCCAAATAATCGTCGATGGCAGCAACGTAAAGATCGATGTCAGGATGCGCCTTTTGCACCGCTTCCACACCTTCCGGCGCAGCAATCAGACACATCAACTTGATCTGCGTGCAGCCGCGCTTCTTCAGCGCATCGATCGCCGCATTCGCTGAACCACCCGTCGCCAGCATTGGATCGATCACGATCAATTCCCGCTCCTGCACATCCGTCGGAAGCTTAGCGTAGTATTCCACCGGCTCCAGTGTGTGCGGATCGCGATACAGCCCAATATGCCCCACTTTGGCCGCAGGAACCAGCTTCAGAATCCCATCTACCATGCCGAGACCGGCACGCAGAATCGGAATGAGCCCCAGCATACGACCGGAGATCACTCTGCATTCGGCAGTCGTAACAGGCGTACGCACCTGTACCTTCTCCAGCGGAATATCTCTTGTTATTTCATAAGCCATCAACGTGGCCACTTCGTCCACCAGCTCACGAAAATCTTTCGTGGTGGTATTCTCATCCCGAATGTATGTCAGCTTATGCTGAATCAACGGATGATCGCAAACAAAAACTTTACCCATGCGTGATCCTCCTATAACGCTATAAAGCCCAAATCTCGTCTATTATACCACAACAACCGATACTTATCCCATCGAATAATACCACCCTAACTTTTAAATCGGCGTTACGTCAGAAATAGACCGCATACCTCAGGTGAGGAGCGATCTTTTCTTTTGTAAGGGAAAAACTGCTCTAAAATGAACAAGCCTGCCATGAACATGAAGTAAAGCATCTGGAAATCTCCATAGCGCCGCATGATCAGTTACTTCCGAACCGACTGTCAGCCGGCTGCCCTTGCAAGCCGGTTGAATTGTGATAGCTTATTATAGCACAATTTAACCATTTCTACTTCTATAGTGATTCACGTGGAACAAAAAATATGCCGGCTCCTCTAGTAGAGGGCCGGCCTGTGTCACTATCAGCCAGAATTAATATTGAAGTCCGGGATAGAGCGGGAACTGCGCCGTCAAATCTTTCACCATACCGCGTGCCTTCACATGCACAGCTTGGTCAGACGGATTTTTAAGAGTGAGCGCAATGATCTTAGCAATTGTTTTCATCGCTTCCGGGTTCATCCCGCGGGCTGTAGCTGCAGGCGTACCGATACGGACACCGCTGGTTACAAACGGGCTGGTCGGATCGAACGGAATGGCGTTCTTGTTTACCGTCACACCGACTTCGTCGAGCAAATGCTCTGCATCTTTACCTGTAAGGTTCAAGCTGCGGAGATCGATTAGCATAAGGTGGTTGTCCGTGCCTCCGGAAACAAGGTTGATACCTTCGGCCATCAAACCTTCAGACAATGCCTGTGCATTTTTTACAACGTTCTGGGCGTACGTTTTGAACTCCGGCTGCAGTGCTTCACCGAACGATACCGCTTTGGCAGCGATGATATGCATCAACGGACCGCCTTGAGAGCCTGGGAAAACCGCTTTGTCGATTGCCGCCGCCCATGGCTTGCGGCACAAGATCATACCGCCGCGAGGTCCACGAAGCGTCTTGTGCGTCGTTGTTGTAACAAAGTGAGCATGAGGTACCGGGCTCGGGTGCAGACCAGCTGCCACAAGACCAGCGATATGCGCCATATCCACCATGAACAGCGCACCTACATCATTTGCAATTTGTGCCAAGGCTTCGAAGTCGATGGTGCGCGGGTATGCGCTGGCGCCAGCTACGATCAGGCGAGGCTTATGCTTGAATGCCGCTTTGCGGACATCGTCATAATCGATACGGGAATCCTTCTCGCTTACGCCGTAAGCTACGAAGTTATACAAAATGCCGGATGCATTGACCGGGCTGCCGTGAGTCAAGTGGCCGCCGTGCGCCAGGTTCATGCCAAGGATCGTCTCGCCTGGTTGTACAGCAGCCAAGTATACGGCCATGTTCGCCTGCGCGCCGGAGTGCGGCTGCACATTGGCGTGTTCAGCACCGAACAGCTCTTTCGCACGATCGCGTGCGATATCCTCGACGATGTCGACGTATTCACAACCGCCGTAATAACGCTTGTTCGGGTAGCCCTCCGCATACTTATTGGTCAAAACAGTGCCCATCGCTTCAAGCACCGCTTGGCTGACGAAGTTTTCAGATGCGATCAGCTCGATTTTGTCGCGTTGCCGGCCGAGCTCCAGATTCATTGCTTCTACGATTTTCGGATCTTGTTTACGAAGAAATTCCATGTAGATAGTCCTCCTTAAATAGTAAGTTATCTATTTTAATGATGTGAATAACGAATCCATCTCAATCGCAAGTCCCTTCGGACGGCTGCGTGTCGGCCGTATAGACCGCGCGTGCACCGCCGATCAGCTTCGGCCGAGTGTAAGCCATCTGTACGTGCGCCTCGCCAATTTGTCGGATAGACGGACGCATCGGAACCGCAACACGCTTCAAATGCATGCCGATCAGCGTTCCCCCGATATCGACCCCCGCGTGCGCCTGAACAGTCTCCACAACAACCGACTCCGACAGCTGCTTGAAGGCATATGAAGCCATAGAGCCCCCGGCTTTCGGCACCGGGATGACACTCACTTGCTCCAGCCCGTACCGCAGCATCGCTGCCTTCTCCAAAACGAGCGCCCGGTTCAAATGCTCACAGCACTGATAAACGGGATAAAAGCCGATCTTCTCCCGCGCCGCTTCTACGGCAGCATAGATTTCCCTGGCTACCGCTTCGCTTCCTGCTGTACCGATGTGCTTGCCCAGCACCTCGCTGGTGCTTGTCCCGATGACAACAAGCTGTCCCCGCTCCACTCTGCCTGCGCTAGCCAGCTCGCGAACGATCGTCTCGACTTGGGAACGAATCATAGGTAAGTTTATGGTCATGGCCGCTTACCTCGCATTAAGGATGCAACGCATATTTGTCTTCCAACGTCTTCACTTTGCCAACGCGGTTTTTGTGCCGCTCGCCATTCGAAAACTCGGTTTCCAGCCAAACTTTGACGATTTCCTGAGCCACTCCGGGCCCGATGACGCGTTCGCCCATCGCCAGCACGTTCGAATCATTATGCTCGCGGGTCGCCTTGGCCGAGAACAAATCATGCACCAACGCACAGCGGATACCTGGAACCTTGTTCGCCGCGATCGTCATGCCGATGCCCGTTCCGCAGATCAGAATTCCCTTGTCCGCTTCCCCCGCGACGACCTTCTCGCATACGGTAAGCGCATAGTCCGGGTAATCCACGGAATCCGAGCAATCACAGCCGTAATCCTGCACTTCATGCCCCATGGCCTCAAGGATCGGCTTTAAATCATCCTTTAGCTTGTAACCCGCATGATCTGCACCCATTGCTATTTTCATCACGTTCGCCTCCTCACTTATCAATATCATTATAGCCCAAACGAGTGGTAAACACGAAAAAAAGAGCATGGCACATGCGTACTCCGCATAGCGTTGCTCTTTGCCCAGGCGACCGGCCGTATATCCCGATGCTCCACTGTGGTTTAATTCCACTCGTCGCCAGTTACACCGGGCACCTATATTTGATATGTTTATCATATCCGATTGAGCGTTGGCTGTAAAGCCTAACTTACTGTATTGAAATCGTCCTTCAGCACTTTGTTATCAGTTTTTTTTCAGCTTGGCGGCCAGCTTGATCAAATATTCCTCAATCTCCTGAGCGCAGCTTTCATATTGTCTGATGGACCCTCCGAACGGATCAGCAATATCCGGCATCGGCAGTTCCTTTTGCAGGGTAAGTATCCGGTTCCGCTCCTCATCAGTGATCGGCTCCAGTAGTGCTTGTTTCAGCTGTATTTCTGTAAGCAGGCTTTCCAGCTCAGATATGATATCAGCCGTCTGTGGATCGTCCAGCACATATTCCTTCAGCGTGTATACCTTGTTCATAGTCTCGGGATACAGTTGAATCGTATGTCTCTTATGGCTGGAGGTCATGGTCAGTACCAAGTCCGCCCAATCGACCAAAAACTGTGACAGAAAAGTTGATGTCGCCGGTCCGGTGCAGCCCTTGTTCTTTAACACGGAAGCTGCATGGTCGGATAACTGCGTCCCCTCGTACGCTGCTACGCCGGCCGACCGCACCTCAATGTTCGTTAGTCCTTCCTCTGAAAGGATTTTACGCATGATTCCTTCCGCCATCGGGCTGCGGCAGGTATTGCCTGTACAAACGAACAAGATCCGGTTCATCGCGTTCCCCACCTTTCCGTATAAGCTATTATTTCATAATGATATTGTACCCCAAAAGCAAGCAAATATGGAATGCCTCGCTTTAGAGCAGAAATTTAATGCCAAAAGCCAGTAAAATTACACCGCCGAGCGCCTCGCCATACTCCCCGATCCACTCTCCAACGCGCCGGCCCAGCAGCAGGCCAATGACCGACATCAAGCCTCCCGCCGCACCAAACATCAGCACCGTAAGCAGGACATCCCCTGCAAACATCCCGAGCGAAACGCCAACGGAAAAGGAGTCGATGCTCACACTGAGCGAGAAAAGCGTTAATCCCCAAAAGGAACGATGATTATAAGCCTTGGACTCCTCCGCTCGCAAAGAGCTGTACACCATATGTGCTCCAAGCAGCAGAAGAAGAATCCCTCCGCACATTGTCGCAACCTTGCCAAGAAGCATACTGATATACCCGCCCATCCACATGCCGGCCAGCGGCATGATCATATGGAACAAGGCAGTGGTTACGCTAATTTTCAGAATATCAAGCTTACGGATACCTTTCATCCCGATCCCTAGCCCTAGTGACAGCGCATCCAGACCGAGGGCCAGCGCCATGAGTCCGATGGATATGATTTGGGCCCACATCATTGGTGATGCCAAGTCCATGCCTACCCTACCCCCTGTCCTATTCTTAACCAACATATGCGGGCAAGGGGATAAAGATGACTTGGGAAGGCGGCACGTCCGATATGAAGGCTTGACGTATGCGGAAGCTGCACTAGAGCGTCACGATTCGGCCGCCGGCTGCTTTACGCAGGCGGTTCATGATCGCGACCCCGATGCCCTCTTCCGGGCACGCTTCCGCTGCGATGAAACTGACGCCCGCTTCATCGAATTCGCGGAGCGCGGCGTACAGCCTATGGGCGACCGCTTCGAGGTTGTCCAGGCGGCCGCACGTGACGACACAGTCCGCGTGGAACGCACCGGCGTGCTCACCGTAGGTGAGAACGCCGGTGCGCTCACCGCGCGCGCGGGCCTCATCAAGCTCACGCTGCATGCGAGCGACTATCTGTTCGGGGGCCGTGCCCTGGCGGCCTTGAACGAGCAGCAGCGTGCCGCGGGGCGCATAGTGGGCATATTTCATGCCCGGGGCGCGCGGCGCGGCCGGCTCTTGGTGCTCTGAGCTCGCCTCGAGCACCGGGATATGGGGCGGCAGCGCTTGGCGCAGCTGCTCAGCCGTAATGCCGCCGGGGCGCAGGATGTGAACCGCGCCTCCGGTGTATTCCACGACCGTCGACTCAACACCCACGCCGGTCTCCCCGCCGTCGACGATGCCGGCAATGCGGTCCGTCAGATCCTCAAGCACGTGCGATGCCTGCGTCGGGCTCGGACGTCCCGAGCGGTTGGCGCTGGGCGCCGCAATCGGACAGCCCGAAGCGGCGATCAGCTGCAAGGCGACCGGATGGTCCGGCATGCGCAAGCCGACCGTGGAAAGCCCCGCAGTCACGAGCGGAGACAGCACCCCAGGACGTACGGGCAGCACCACGGTCAACGGGCCAGGCCAGAACGCGTCCAGCAAACGCGAAACGGCCTCCTCCGGCGGAAGCGCTAACTCCTCCAGTTGAGACCTGTCTGCAATATGTACAATCAAGGGATTGTCCGACGGCCTGCCCTTAGCCGAGAAGATGTCCGCCACCGCCTCCGAGCTGCGGGCGTCGGCTCCAAGTCCATACACCGTTTCCGTCGGGAAAGCTACCGTCCTCCCTTGCTGGAGCAGCTTCGCCGCCTCCCGAAGCTTTTCCGGCTCAGGGCGCTGTCCGTCTACCTCCCACACCTTCGTCTCTTTCGTCATGGGGCAACCTCTCCCTTTCCAAACTTGCAATAACTCCACTTTCCTCCTAAGAACTCAAGCAAACCAAGAACTGATGGTTTTGATCATGTCCCACAAGAAAAACCGTACCTCCGGCTCAGCAGCCGCTGATGCGTTTTCTTCAGACACCATCTTCTCCTTGGCAGCCGACGCCTTCGTTTCTATATCGGTATTGCTTGCCTGTCCTTCCTGCTCTGAAGCCTCCGCCTCTGCAGCATACGCCGTGTTCTTCTTTACCACCATCTCCGAATCGATAAAACAGAGCGGAGGAAAAAGCACGCACCACCAATTTTGCCCTTCCGCTGCCCCGATCGAGACGCGCAGCGCCTCGTACTCACCGGCGGGATACACCTGATTTCCGTACATTTTCGTAGGAAATGGAACGACGCCAAGCTCTACTTTATAGCTATAGTCAAAACCGTTCTTCCGCAGCGTCTCGCCCACCAGAGCCTCAAGCTCCGGCAGATGCTCCCGGACCACTTCACGGGCCGCCTCGATGCCTTGCGGAGCGGCAACCCAACCGTTCATTTGTTCCAGAATGGCATCCCGCACCTCGCGCTTGAGCCACTGGTCAAGAGCCGCATCGGAATGGGCCAGAATGCGTAGACGAATCGATTCTTGCGGTATAACGCTGCTTTGTACTTCCCCGCTCCCGGCAGGCGACGCGAACAGCACTACATTCGAACGCTGGGACTCCCAGCAAGCGAGCAGCACCATAAAAGCAAAAACTAAGTATGCATACCGTTTCCACGCAAACCGTTTGACCATTCCGAACAGCCCCTCTCAAATCTCGAACTCTAGCTCTTCTGGTTGCTAGTATGTCCGATTTAAGAGAGTTTAAACGCGGGTGGGCCAAACGAATGCTACCTTCTTCTTCGAAAAGCGATCACATGCCTTTCAATGCCAGCCAAATCGGGGACGATCCGAATCTCGTCCCAATCGGCCGCGCGCTCCAGTAAATGCCTCACCTCTCCGGCTTGTCCCATGCCGACCTCAAAACCAACCATCGCCGGAACGGCGGGCAGCTCCGCCAGCTGCGCCGTCAGCCTCCGGTACGGCTCCATTCCGTCCTCGCCGCCGTACAGTGCCGTCCGCGGCTCGAAGAGCCGCACCTCCGGCTGCAGCCCCGCCTCATCCGCCTCCGGAATGTACGGCGGATTCGAGACTACCAGATCTAGCCGCTCACCTCGCTCGATCCACGGGCCGAGCAGGTCGCCTTCCATGAAAGCGACCCGCTCGGCTACCCCATGGCGCGCCGCATTCGCCTGCGCCACCTCCAGCGCGCCCGGCGAGATGTCCGAGGCCATCACCCGCCACCGCGGACACTGCACAGCGAGACTCACAGCGATCGCACCGCTTCCGGTGCCTACGTCTGCTACCGCCGGCTCCTCGCCTTCGTCCCACAACTGCCGTCCGAGCAAAATCACCTGCTCGACCAACAGCTCCGTCTCCGGCCGCGGGATGAGCACCTCCGGCGTTACGGCATAGGGGAGCCCGTAGAACTCCTGCTCCCCTACGATATATTGCACCGGCTCACCACTCGCCTTGCGTTCAATCAGCCGCTGCCAGTCTGCATCCCGCTCCTGCGGGAAAGGCTCGGGCCAGCGAAGAAGCAGACCACTGCGGCTCTCGCCGAGCAGATACTCGAGCAGCCGACCGGCATTCGCCTCCGGCTCTCCAACCCCACTCCGCCGCAAAAAAGAAGAAGCCTCTGCATAGGCTTCACGTATCGTCATCGGCCGCTCTTCACGCACCGGCGTATTCTCCTTTTTCCATCTGCTCAGTTTGCGATGCAATGGTCAGCGAGGAGATAATTTCCTCAATATCGCCGTTCAGCACGGCGTCAAGCCGGTGCAGCGTCAAGCCAATCCGGTGGTCGGTCACACGGCTTTGCGGGAAGTTATAGGTCCGAATTCGCTCCGAACGGTCGCCCGTTCCCACTTTACTTTTGCGCTCAGCACCATACTTATCCATCTCTTCCTGCTGCATTTTATCGTAGATCCGTGCGCGCAGCACCTGCAGCGCCTTCTCTTTGTTCGAGTTTTGGGATTTGCCGTCTTGACAGGTGGCTACAATCCCTGTCGGGACGTGCGTGACGCGAACCGCCGACTTTGTCGTGTTGACGGATTGTCCACCCGCTCCGCTGGAACAGAACGTATCGACACGGATGTCCGCGTCATGGATTTCGATGTCAAAGTCCTCCATCTCCGGCATAACGGATACCGTTGAAGTGGACGTATGAATCCGTCCTCCCGATTCCGTTGTCGGAATGCGCTGCACGCGGTGCGCGCCGCTCTCAAACTTCAGCTTGCTGAAGGCGCCTTTGCCGCTCACCGAAAAAATAATCTCCTTAAACCCGCCAAGATCATTCATGTTCACGTCCAGCACTTCCGTCCGCCAGCCTTGTGTATCGGCATATCTCGTATACATCCGGTATAGATCGGCCGCGAACAATGCCGCTTCGTCCCCGCCTGCAGCGCCGCGGATTTCCACGATGACGTTCTTGTCGTCATTTGGGTCCTTCGGCATCATCAGCACCTTGATGCGCTCTTCCAGCTCCGTCTTGCGCTCCGACAGTTCCTCGAGCTCCAGCTTCACCAATTCCTTCATTTCGTCATCCAGCTTTTCATTCTGCATGACCCGCGCCGCATCGTATTGCTCCGACACGCTCTTGTATTCCATATAAGCGTCGTAGGTTTCGTGGAGATCGGATTGCTCTTTGGAATACTCCCGCAGCTTTTTGGAGTCGCTCGTCACATCCGGATCGCAGAGCAGCTCGCTTAATTTCTCATATCGGTCTGCTAACGCTTGTAACCGGTCCAGCATCGTATTTCACCCTTTCTTTCTTTGATTATATCCATCATACCGAGAATCCTTATACATTGAAACGGAAATGCATGACGTCTCCGTCTTTCACTACATATTCTTTGCCCTCAAGGCGCAGCAGTCCTTTTTCCTTCGCTCCGTTCATGGTACCCGAGCTGATCAGATCATCATATCCTACAACCTCGGCACGTATAAATCCGCGCTCAAAATCGGTATGAATCACGCCTGCTGCTTGAGGCGCCTTCGTACCCTTACGGATTGTCCAGGCACGAACCTCCTGCACACCCGCCGTAAAATACGTATACAGCCCGAGTAAACGGTATGCAGCCTGGATCAACCGGTTCAGGCCGGAATCCTGCAGCCCGAGCTCCTCGAGAAACATCTGCTTGTCCTCTCCTTCGAGCTCGGCGATTTCCGATTCCACCTTTGCGCTGATCGGAACCACTTCCGCGCCTTCCCCGGCAGCATACTCACGCACCTTTTGGACATAAGGATTGTCTTCGGCGCTAGCCACCTCGGCCTCACTGACATTCGCCGCATACAGCACCGGCTTCATCGTCAATAAATGCAGATCACGGATTAACTGTTTTTCCTCATCGCTAAGCTCCACACTGCGGGCCGGCTTATCGTTATACAGCGCTTCTTTTACCCGTTCGAGGCATTCGACCTCCTGCGTGTATTTCTTGTCGCCGCCCTTCATGTTCTTGCGAGAGCGATCGATACGCTTGTCTACCGAGTCTACATCCGCCAGAATCAGCTCGAGGTTGATCGTCTCAATATCGCTGATCGGATCGACAGTCCCCGATACATGCGTAATGTTCTCGTCCTGGAAGCAGCGAACCACGTGTACGATCGCATCCACCTCACGAATATGGGCCAGGAACTTATTGCCCAGGCCTTCGCCTTTGCTTGCGCCTTTTACAAGGCCGGCGATATCGACGAATTCAAATGCCGTCGGCACGATGCGGTTCGGGTTCACGATCTCAGCCAGACGGTCCATACGCTCGTCCGGAACCTCCACTACACCGACGTTTGGATCTATCGTACAAAAAGGGTAGTTCGCCGACTCCGCCCCGGCTTGTGTAATTGCATTAAACAACGTAGACTTGCCGACGTTCGGCAGTCCGACGATCCCTGCTTTCAATGCCATGTCAAGGACAACTCCTTAATAGTTTGACTAGTAAATTCCTAACATAAAATTATACTACAAATAGGCCCCCTATGTCACCTAATCCCTTTTGGAAAATCGTACCCCGATCAAATGCAAAAACCGGCTTGCCTACTGCAGGACCGGTTTTGTTCCCTTACTGTGCTCCCTGCCCCGAGATCCGGCGCAGCTCATTAGCCAGACGGTTAAACTCCACTTTAGCCGTTACGTCATTCACTGCGAAAAACGATGCCGATAAAAAGCGGATCATCTTGTTCGCATCCTCAGCGGATATCAGCACCTGCGGCTCCGGTATGACGCTTGCCAGGTACTCATCCTCTACATCCCGCACGAAATCGGCGAACGTTTTGCCGAGCTGACGCAGCGGCTCCTGAGGATCGCTGCGTCGCGCCGGATCGAGCATATAATGACCCGTAATATCCGTAGATGGATTTAAACCATAACGATAGCAAGCGTAGGCCATCACCCATACATAACGCTTGTACGATTCATCCAGAAGAATACGCCCTCCGTGGCACAGCTCCACCCCGCCCGCCGCATCGTTAGCATTGGCGCCATATCTTGCATTGTCCGTAGTGACATTATAAATGACGTGATACGCTTTCTCCGCAGGCCCGGTCAAAAAGGGAATGCACTCGATGATTTCTTTATCATCCACAAAAATATGAGCAGAGGAAGACATATCGTTACTCGTTCGTTGAAAATACGACACATTAGCTGAGGCCGTTGACCCCGGATTACCCGTATCATGTGCAACCATAAAACGGCACGGGTCCATCATCAAACGCGGACGCCGCTTACTCGGACCAGACAAATAACGGGGGATAATCTCATATTTCATACGAAACGCCACGTTCTTCACCACCTTTAAGATGCTTACTTTACATCAGCTTATGCTTAAAGCCAGCGCTTTGTCCGTGGCGTTCGCCTGAGTTATTTGAAATTGCTCTTCTGCATTTCTTCTTTTTTTAGCGTATAATGCGACTCGACCTGCATTTTTAAAATAAATGCCCGCAGCGAATTCGCTTTTTCTGGCGTTAAATCAACGTATCTCGCCCCATAATAATAGCCTTCAACTGTCGTTTCCGATCTTATGATTTCCGTGGTACATTGCAGCGTAAAGCCTAAATCGAGCGCTAGGCTAACTGTCGAGTTTGTATCCAAATCCATGTACTCAAGCACAGTGAAACCTAACCCGCTGATGCTTAAATTTTGCACCGTGAGCTCGACTTTGCTCTGCAGCAGCCGCTCAATCCCCTCCGCTTCCTTGATGGAAACGATCACTCCGCTTTGATTCACCTTCACCCGAGGATGCTCGCGTTTCTCCGCGAAACGGCTTTGATTATGGGGTGGATTGATCACCATGAGCGCGCCATGGTCCTTAGCTACAATCGTAGATTCAAATACATAGATACCGCCTGGCGAATACACAGTCAGTTTAACCTTATCCCCGAGCTCAAACGCCTTGAATTCCGACATTTCGATCTCGATAATATCTCCTTCCGCATAGCTTAGAATACCCGTGGAGACAAAATCTTTCTTCTCCACAACAGTTCGGCTTTGCAGCAAAATACCACCTTGACTTCTGTTCTTGATCTTGTCTGCTTCGAACAATTTGCTGGGAGAAGTTGAACTCATTGTAATCAATACCACCTTTCATCAAAAAAATGGAAGCCCTTTATTTTTACCTCGTATAAGTTAGGTATAAGCCATGTGTCAGATAAGACCATGTAACCAGAAGTTTTATCTATAATTAGGTAATTTTACCCATCTGATATATTACTTCATTATATAGATTGCAGGAAAGCCATTCAACTGATTTTTTACAAATATCGTTCCTAAACGATTATTCACATATTCAACATCCTGTGAATAACTGAAACTATTTGAATTAAACTTGCTCTCCAAGCATGATTTTTCTACAATGGATGTAGTTAACGCGTAACTTATCCACAATGTTATCCACAGCATGTTAACAACGAATGTTTGTTCGAACTTATTGTCCACAAAATAAATGAGGTGTCTGCATTGTCTTTATGGGAAGAACATCTGCCTTACATGAGAGCCGCGATGGAAGAGGCCCGAAAAGCGGAGTCGATTTTGGAGGTACCGATTGGCGCAGTCATCGTACGCGGTAACGAAATTATCGGACGCGGCCACAATGTCCGCGAAACGACGCGCGATCCGCTCGCTCACGCCGAGCTGATCGCGATCAAACAGGCAAGTCAGCATCTGGACGCTTGGCGTCTATTGGATTGTAGACTCTATGTAACGCTCGAGCCATGCCCTATGTGTGCAGGTGCCATTGTACAGTCCCGTATCCCGCAGGTTATTTACGGCACCCCCGACCCGAAAGCCGGCTGTGCTGGAACGCTGATGAACCTGCTTCAGGAGGATCGTTTTAATCATCGGGTTGAGGTCATCAGCGGTGTGCTCCAGGAGGAGTGCGGTGCCATGCTAACGCAATTTTTCCGCAAATTACGGGGAAAGGCGTAGCTTGAACAGCTCTGCGTGAAGGATTCACTTCCTACACCAGTACACGTGATATCCTGTCGTCTCGATACCCATATGTTCCATCTAGATTTGCCGTTGTTGACCGCCGTTCCTTTCATATAATGCAACCCAAATAAACTTCAAGGCCCTGCAGGAACCGTCCTGCAGGGCCTCTCATATTATCGTTACATCTCTATCGGCATCAGTTGGTTATCCCTGTTCCGCAGTTCTACCGGAACATCCTGGGGCAGCACCACAGTCACATTCATATAGGGATAGTACGAATCAAAGCCCTGACGAACCGGGGGCTGCTTCACCTGAACATACATCGTATCGCCGATTGTGTGAACGGCATAAGCGTTCTCTTCGGGAGCCTCCGGCATTTCGTCCTCCTGCGCCCTCTCCCGATAACTGCCGAACAAATGAACGGACCGCTCCGGGGTCTGATCTACTTTGACCAGTGGACCGCTCGTCTGCACAATAATTCGTTTGACCCCGTCGCCGACGGCTTCCCGCACCTCGGGCAGGTCTACGGTACGCTCAACCGTTCCTACCATTCGCCTTACCTCGCCGAGAACGCCGATGCTGGTCAGAAAGGCAAAGCCCAAGGAACTGATGAACAACAATCCAACGAAAAACACACTCATCAGATCATAACGGACAACGCTGTTTTCCTTCCTCATCCATATCAGGTAAATGAGAATTTCAAGGCCTAGCAGCACAAACAGGATCGGCCACCAAGCAAAGAACGTATCGAAAGCGTCCAAGCCCTTCAGTTGAGATAAAAACAATGTCACACCAAGGAAAATCAGTGACAACCCCATGGATAAGGTTCCTACGCGCCATGTCCTCATCAAGTCCGTTCCCCCTTCCCCCGCTTGCTTCCGAACAAGAGCCGAAGACCGCCCCCGATGAGCAGCACGCATACAATGAATGTATGGAAGTATTGGCGGTACCAATATATGATTTCTCGGCTCATTTGCTCATCCAACCATCGGTCCAATCCGTTAATCAGGACGTTATCGACCAAGTAATACAAGCCCAATCCGAGCAGTCCGACACCGATCCACCGCTGATGATGCATCAGCCAATCGACGACCGGTACATCCCTGATCTCCTCGCGCCCGTATCTTGATATATACTGCAGCCCATCGAAAAAGCTGAAAAACCATATAATCGGAATCAGGAACAAAAACAGCGACAATCGAAGCACGTCCATGATATAAATACCGAACAGGAATGCTGCCATGAGCTGTAAACCGCGCTTTTGCAAACCAAGATACATATGTCCCGCTCCGGGGAAGATGGAAAGCAGCATAGCGAGCGTTTTGTTCTTTTTACCGGACTCCCTAGTATCTTGAAAATCCTCGAATATGGAACGATCCACCAGCTCCTCCCCCCGATGCTTGCGGTTCAACTGCTGCACACAGTCGAACATGCAGTAGAGCCAGATGATAGGAAGCACACCCAAGAAGGCAAGAAACTCCTCTCTATTCGTTAACGCAGTAACGAAAAAGATCATAATCGTAAGTCCGAAGAACGTCACCAAAAACGCCAGTCCCCGCTGCATTAAGCCCAATTGGAAGTGGCCGAGTCCAGGAACGAACGACAGCAATATGGTGATAAAACGGTCGTTGATCTGTGAATCTTGGGCCGGTGTCGGTCCCCAAACGGAGGAGTTAGGCTCCCCCTGCATAGGGTCGTGAGGGTCAGCTCCTGCTGTACCCCAGTTTGCGGGCTGCGACCTGCCCAGCAGCGTACGAATCACATCGATTAGGTTGACCGCCCAAATGACGAACGCCACAAACAGCATAAAAAAGTAAGGAAATTCATTGTACCCGAATATCCGGTGAACACGTGCCGCAACCATCACGACCAGCAGCAGTAACGAGCCGAAAAATCCGCCGCCATACAGGAGCGCTTTGACGGGACGGCCCAAATATAAGTGGCCAAGTCCAGGGATGAACGATAGTACAAAAGCAACCATCGGGTTTTTATTTGGATTCATGGGTACCCCCTCTTTCGTATCTCGGTTGAATGGAATCGAGCATGCCGATCGTTTTGTTCATCAGCTTCTCAGAGACAGAACCGTGCAAGACCGCTTCTGCCTCCACTTTTTTCCCCGCGGCGGTATCAAAACGCTCGATTTGCTGCGTAAGGGTCTGGAATACTCCGGTGTTCATGAGAATCAGCGTGATTGCTGCAGCTACCGCGTAATGGAAGAACGGGTGCTGAATCCACGGTATACGTAGTTTACGTTTGGATTGCTCCGGCACCATATCTACCAGCCTAGTTGGCGGCAATTCTTGTTCCAGACGTATCATCACCGCTTCAGAAAAAGCTTCTTGATTCTCAAGTTCCGGCAGAAGATCGCCAGCCTGCTCTAAACATTGCATACACAACTCAAAGCATGCATCGCAGCTGTCCAAATGCGCTTCGCAGGTTGCTCTCTCTGCGGATGTCAGTTCATCCCTCACATACTGAAGCCATGTTTCTGTTCTCCTGTGATTCATTCCCATTCCTCCTCCTTCCATACCTTCCGCATGTATTGTTTAGCCCGGTACAGCTTCGATTCCACCGTTTTCAGCGCGATCTGCTGCTCCTCGGAAATTTGTTGATAGCTCTTCTCTTCAATATAGAAAGCAACTACGACGTCACGGTAGCTCTCGGGGAGCTGATCTACATAATCGCGTACCCGATCTCTGCGCTCCCGGTAGATTACCGTATCCTCCACAGGGCATTCCCGCAGCAGCGGCTCCGCTCCGAGTCCCTCCCACTCAATGGTCAGCTCTTCCTTCTTTCGGTCTTTGGACCGTTTGAAATCAATCGCTTTGTTGACGGCTATGCGTGTCATCCAGGTTTTCAAACCTTGATACCGGTATTGGGGGAGAGACGTGTATATCTTCATTAGCGCTTCCTGGGTCACATCTTCAGCGTCCTTCGTCGATCGGAGCACGGCGTAGACCGCTTTGAACAAATAGCTCCCGTACTGATCCACCAGCTCACGAAACGCATCCCGCTCGCCCGCCATGATTCGCGCAATCCATGCCTCTTCCGTAATCGTCTCCCCCTCCTCTCTGGATAATAGACGTCGCCAGCCGAATATATTACTGCACCTTTTTTTAAAAATTTTTATATGACTTTCTTCCCGGTCCGGCATATGTTATAATATCCATGGTTTCACGTCCCCGTAGCTCAACAGGATAGAGCAGTCCTCTCCTAAAGGACAGATAGTGGTTCGAGTCCTCTCGGGGACGCCATACATATAGCTTGCTTACTTTTTCTAACCTGACAGGCCTTATCATTTAGGGCCTTTATTTATTTCCGCGCATAAAAAATCGCCTCTGCCGCCACAATAGCGAAGAGGTGATTTCCATGGACAAATGTACCGCTCAAGCTGAAGAAATATATATTTATAACAACGAAGACATCAATGACGTTAAGGAAGACGCCACCGGTGAGGATAGCTTGTCCGCCGGGTATGCTGCGGAACCCCTACCGAGCCCATCGGCGAGGAGCGGGGACCGCCCTTAAGCTAAGGCTGCCGTCCATACTACCGGACGGTGCTTTTTCTTTTTGAAGACCGATTCATCACATCATTCCTTCAGTGATCACCAGCGGCCCGTCTTTGGTAATAGCAACGGTATGCTCGAATTGTGCCGACAGGCTGCCGTCATAGGTACGGGCCGTCCATCCATCAAATTCGATAAACATCTCATGCTTGCCTGCATTAATCATAGGCTCAATGGTAAAAACCATGCCTTCCTGCAGACGAACACCGCGGCCCGGCTTGCCTACATGGGGTAACGATGGATCCTCATGCATGCTTCGTCCAATTCCATGCATGGCCAGATCGCGTACGACGGAGAAACCGGCTCCTTCTGCGTGCTTCTGCACGGCATGCATTACATCGCCCATCCGATTACCCACTACGGCCTTCTCGATCCCCAACATCAGGCACTCCTTGGTTACACGCATCAGGCGCTTCGCATCAGGCGAAATCGTTCCAACCGCATATGTACGGCATGAATCCGCACACCATCCGTTGTAACGACAAACAATGTCCACTTTGACGATATCTCCATTTTGCAGCGGTTCTTCGTTCGGGAATCCATGGGCGATCACATCATTGACAGAAGTGCAGGTAGCAAACGGATACCCTTTAAACCCTTTAACGACTTGCTCAGCCCCTTGCTCCTGGATAAATCGTTCGGCAAAATCATTAATAACCATTGTGGAAAGTCCCGGCCTTATCATCTTGGCGATTTCCTGATGACACTTGGCGAGAATCTCACCGGCTTGGCGCATAAGTTCAATTTCTTCCGGTGTTTTGATGGTGATCATACGCAACCCTCCTAAATTTCAGGTTATCATACCACTTCAGGTTATTGTACGCAATTGCTCATAAAAGTTCCCTTGTGGTAAGATGTTCAGACACGATTTTGCATATAAAGGAGCTGACCTTCCTTGAGTCAGGATAGCGCTTGGCAGGAAGAACAGCATAGGCTGGAGCTTGTGCTGAATGAAGTTCGTAAGCTGATCGAACGGTCAGAAGCACTGTCCGAACAACGAAAATCGACAGTAGCCGAAGCACGCAAAGATTTCTGGGACGACATTACGGTCAATCTGGCGAATCCCGACGACATTATGGAGACTTACTCCAGCATTACGCAGCAATCCATGATGCTCGCCGGTCAAGAACGAAGCCTGCAGCATGCCGAGGATACCAAATACCGCTTGCTGCGGATGTATAACTCTCCCTATTTTGGCCGGCTCGATTTCACGGAAGATGGCTCTTCGGATACCGAGAAAATATATATCGGGATCGCTTCAGTGCTGGATGAGAAGACGCAAACGTATTGGGTATACGATTGGCGTGCTCCGGTATCCAGCCTGTTCTACGATTATCCTCCCGGCCCTGCCAGCTATGAGACGCCTGTGGGCAAGATCAATGGCACCTTAGACTTGAAGCGCCAATTCATGATTCGCAGCGGAGAAATGAAAGCGATGTTCGATACTGGCATTACCATCGGCGACGAGGTGCTTCAGCAAATTCTCGGACAAAATGCCAACGACCATATGAAATCGATTGTGGCTACCATACAAAAAGAGCAGAATCAAATTATCCGCGACGACCGCCACCGGGTACTGATCGTTCAAGGCGCGGCAGGCAGCGGGAAAACATCCGTAGCTCTGCAGCGGGTGGCTTATTTGCTGTATAAGCACCGCCAAACACTTAGCAGCGACAACATGGTGCTGTTCAGCCCCAACGCCTTGTTCAACAGCTATGTCTCCAGCGTGCTTCCCGAGCTCGGTGAAGCTAATATGCAGCAAACGACGTATCAGGAGTATTTGCAGCTGCGCCTCGGCTCGCAATTTCAAATAGAGGATGCTTATAGTCAGATCGAGGCTATGCTTACCTCCCATGGCGATCCGAAGATTGAAATACGCAGGAGCAGTATTCGCTATAAATCTTCCAAAGCATTTGTCGGCATAATAGACAAGTACGCTCAGCAGTTGGAGTCAGAGGGTATGCTGTTTGTTGACCTAATCTTTCGAGGCAAAGTGCTCGTTGCCAAGCAGCAGATGGCCAATTATTTTTACAGCTTGGATCGGTCTATAAAACTGAGCAACAAGATCCATTTAGTCAAAGAATGGCTTTTAAAAGAACTGAAGCGTTTAGCTAGAGATGAACGAAAACAGCCTTGGGTCAAAGAGGAAATCGAGCTGCTGGATAAGGAAGATTATCAGCGCGCCTACAACGCGCTTCAGAAGCAAAGGGGTGACCGGGAGGTTGCTTTTGAGGATGCTCAGCAGGAAGCTCTGCTGCTTAGCAAATACGTCGTTCACGAAAGATTCAAACCACTGAGGAAGAAAATCAAGCAGCTCCGCTTCATTTCGGCGACAGCACTGTATAGACAGCTCATATCAGACGGCTCTTGGTTTGCCAAGGCCGCTAAGGCGGATGACCGTGAAACCCCTCCGGAATGGGAATCCATTCGGCAGATGACACTCGAGCAAATCGACCGCGGCGAACTGCCATATGAGGATGCAACGCCACTGCTGTATTTAACCGGTTTGATTGAAGGATTTCATACGTACAATACGGTTCGTCATGTCATTATCGATGAAGCGCAGGACTATTCGACGTTTCAGCTAGTGTTCCTGAACCGATTGTTCCCCTGGGCAAAAATGACGCTGCTGGGCGATTTCAATCAAGCCATCTATGCGCATTATGCAGCGGAACCTGACTATGGCATGGCCGGATATGAAATGATATACGATCTTTACGGTCGTGATCAAGTGGAGCTGATTCGTCTGGTCCGCAGCTATCGGTCAACGAAAGAAATCGCTGAATTCACGAAAGCCATTTTGCCATTTGGGGAACCCGTTGAGCCCTTCAACCGCAGCGGAGAGCCACCGAAGCTGAAGGCCGTACCGGATGAGTCCATGCTGACGGAAGCCTTGCTAGGGGAAATCGGACGCCTTCAAGCGGCGGGAACCGATACCATCGCCATTATATGCAAGACAGCCCAGGAGGCGGGTGAAGCGTTTGAGAAGCTTTCGAGCCGACTGCCAAAGCTCCAATGGATTACTAAAGAAACACGTATGTTTCAGGCCAGTGTGGTCGTTATTCCCGCATATTTAGCCAAAGGACTCGAATTCGATGCCGTGCTCATTTATAACGGTTCAGCCGAGTATTACCATAGAGAAAGCGAGCGTAAGCTGCTTTATACCGCCTGCACCCGGGCTATGCATTTGCTTACAATATTCCATACAGGAGCGCCTAGTCCTTTTCTTACGCACAATCCGTAATCATTCTTGAAAAAAGTGAAGAGAACCAGCTGAATATGGTTCTCTTTTTTTTGGGTTCATGGTAAAATGAGGATTGAATGTCACAATCGAGGTGGGTACTAATCATGACCGCAGATCACTGGTATTACATCATTTATGATGAGTTTTCCATTTCCATTTGTACTCAACTTGATGAAGTGATTGATGCGGTAACCGCTGGTGCTCTACTTTACGGTTATACCGATAACGAACCTAATGCTTATGAACTGATGACAGAATGCTTTCACAAAGTAGAGCTAGAAAAAAATAATTGACCAAGTTGTATTGGAACAGCCCCTTACGTAAGGTAAGAGGCTGTTTTCTTTGTTAACCCTCGCCGTTATTATGACGGCTATGGTTTTGATTTTTCACTTTCTTCGAGCCGGACAACGGTTCATTCGGCTGAAGGTGCTCGTCTTGATTTTGACGGCCGCTCGGCGGGTTTACCGGTTGAGGAATATCTTTAGGCATAGCTAACCCCGTCTCCCTTCGCTGATTACTCTTTATCCATTAGCATTGAAGTATGCGGTGTTTCATCGTGATTTAATGCATCCTGATGCCGGTGATCATTGGTTTGCTGCTGCACCTGCTGCGCTTGATGGCTTGTGACCACCGTTTTTTCCAGATCTTTCACGACATTTTGTACATTTTTATCCACGCTGCTTTTATTCTTCGTCATTCAGCCATTCCTCCGTTTAACTGTGCGTAAAAGCATGAAGCTGCTGTGCGCACTCGTGGATATGCCTTACATAATCATCAACCAACGTCTGAATAATATCTGTTCGCTCATCGACAGTATTCCCATCCCGTTCCACGTCAACGAGGTCTACCTTTACTTCTCTGGAATCAACATAAGTACATTTGAAATCAAAGCTATAATTATTCCGGCCCGCCGTAGCAATATGAACGCGCAGCACATTCGGCTCCGCTTCATCGGCCACGACTTCCGCTCGGTCCGAAGCATTCAGCACGGTAGGCAGCGTTCGCGCCCATGCCTCCGCTAGACGTTGATGATCCACTTGTAGGCTATCCTTTTTGCTCATAAGTAACACCTCCACAGTACTAACATGCGGAGCTGCCGTCCTCCTTATACCACGGAAGTCTAAGTAAAAAAAGCCATGTGTACCGTCGCATTGCGTAGATTAGCCAAATGGCATTAGCAGCGGATGAAGTCAGTGTAACCGGGCAGCTATTGGCGCAAAAATTGGCAAATACTAGTGCGAAATTATCAGCGATGCCTCCAATAATAGCTTCCGATTCAGATAGATTAATTTTCAGCTTATCAATGGTGAGGATTCGTTCTCTGGAATCATTTCCGGAGGAACAAAAAAACGACCTTTAGCAGGTCGCTGATTTTTTGTTTATATGTAGCCATTTATTATAATAATGGCGGAGAGGGTGGGATTCGAACCCACGGAGGCTTGCACCTCGGCGGTTTTCAAGACCGCTGCCTTAAACCACTCGACCACCTCTCCGGGTGACAACAAGCATTGTATCACAAAAACCAAAGCAATATCAAGCGCTAATTTTTACTGATTTTCGTAACATTACCCATATAAGGCTGAAGCACTTCCGGAATCAGTACACTGCCGTCTTCTTGCTGATAATTCTCTAGGATGGCGGCAACGGTACGGCCAATGGCCAATCCCGAGCCATTGAGCGTATGCACAAATTCAGGCTTCGCCTTGGTGTCACGGCGGAAGCGAATGTTCGCGCGGCGTGCTTGGAAGTCCTCGAAATTACTGCAGGACGATATCTCACGATAGGTATTGCTATTAGGCAACCATACCTCAAGATCATACGTCTTAGCCGACGAGAAGCCCATATCGCCCGTACAGAGCGACAACACACGGTAAGGCAGCTTAAGCAGTTGCAGCACCTTTTCCGCATCCAACGTTAGCTTCTCAAGCTCCTCATTGGATTGCTCCGGTGTTGTCAGCTTCACCAATTCAATTTTGTTGAACTGATGCTGTCTGATCAGACCCCGGGTGTCGCGTCCGGCTGAACCGGCTTCAGAACGGAAGCAAGCACTAAACGCCACGAAATATTTCGGCAAATCCTCGAGGGACAAGATGTCTTCCCGATGATAGTTGGTCACAGGGACTTCCGCCGTAGGAATCAAGAAATAATCGGTTCCCTCCAGCTGAAAAACATCCTCAGCAAACTTCGGCAGCTGTCCTGTTCCCATCAGACTATCCCGGTTAACAATATACGGTGGCAGCATCTCTTCGTACCCATGCTGGTCAGCATGCAGATCCATCATAAAATTCATTAAAGCCCGCTCGAGACGCGCCCCAAGCCCTTTATAAAACACAAATCGTGATCCGGTTACCTTCGCCGCAGACTCAAAATCCAATATGCCCAGCTGCTGCGCCACTTCCCAGTGCGGCTTCACCTCGAATGAAAAGCCCGGAACCTCACCCACACGGCGAATTTCTTCATTATCTTCCTCCGACGCACCTACCGGCACTCCGTCTTGAGGAACGTTGGGAATGGATAACACGATGCCATCAAGTTCGGACTCCAACCCACGAATCTCTTCATCCAACACCTTGATTCGATCTCCGACAACCTTCATTTCTTCAATTAGATGATTCGCGTCTTCCTTAGCTTTCTTCAGCTGAGCCACTTCCTGCGAAACTACGTTTCGACGGTTTTTCAGCTGCTCTACTTCCTGTAAAAGCTCTCTGCGCTTCAAATCCAGGCTCGTAAAACGGTCAAGCTCCTCGAGGTTTTTTCCCCGGTTTTTCATGGCCTGTTTCACTCTGTCCATATCGCTGCGCAGCAATTTTACATCCAACAAGGAGATCCCTCCTACCTCGTCTCACGTACCATGTCTATAAAATAAGCGTGCATCCGCTCATCATCGGTTAATTCCGGATGAAACGAGGCAGCCAATAAATGCCCTTGCCGCGCGGCCACAATCTGGTCGCGATAGGTAGACAGTACTTCCACATTGTCTCCCACTTTGACAATCAAAGGAGCACGAATAAAAACAGCACGAACATCCTTATCGATCCCTTTGATATCCAAATCCGTCTCAAAGCTTTCGCGCTGTCGCCCAAAAGCGTTCCTAGCCACTTCGATATCCATCAATCCCAAATGCGCCTCTTCCTGCCCGACAATATCCTTCGCAAGAACAATAAGTCCCGCGCAGGTGCCGAAAATCGGCTTGCTCTGCCGCGAAAATTCGCGTAGAGCATCCAGAAATTGATAGGTCCTCATGAGCTTGCCAATCGTAGTGCTTTCGCCCCCGGGAATAATAATTCCGTCGATTTCTGGCAGCTGCTCCACTCTTTTTACGATAACGCCTTGAGCTCCGGCCTTCTCTATCAATTTGATATGTTCAGCCACGGCGCCCTGCAGCGCCAAAACTCCGATTTTCATCCCACTCTACCTTCTTCCCGAACGAAACGACAATGGATTACCAGCCGCGATCTTGCATCCGCTCAGATGCATGCAGCTTGGAAATTTCGATCCCCTTCATCGGTGTGCCGAGGTTTTTCGAAATATTTGCAATCAGCTCGTAGTCTGTATAGTGTGTAGTAGCTTCAACAATGGCTTTTGCGAATTTTTCAGGGTTGTCCGATTTGAAAATACCGGAGCCTACAAATACGCCATCCGAGCCCAAGTGCATCATTAAAGCCGCATCCGCCGGGGTAGCTATACCGCCTGCCGCAAAGTTAACGACTGGGAGACTTCCTGTTTCATGTACTTGAAGCAGCAGTTCATAAGGCGCACCCAGATTTTTGGCTTCAGCCATCAGCTCGTCTTTGGACAAGGACTGAATTTTGCGAATTTGTCCTGTAATCATACGCATATGACGGACAGCTTCTACGATATTCCCCGTTCCAGGCTCACCCTTGGTACGAAGCATCGATGCGCCTTCGCCGATTCTGCGGAGCGCTTCGCCAAGGTCTCTTGCTCCACAAACGAAAGGCACTGTAAATTCATGCTTATTAATATGAAACACTTCATCGGCTGGAGTGAGCACTTCGCTTTCGTCGATGTAGTCTACGCCCATCGATTCCAGCACTTTCGCCTCCACATAATGACCGATCCGCGCTTTGGCCATAACAGGGATAGATACGACTTTCATAACCTCTTCCACGATCGTTGGGTCCGCCATACGGGCCACGCCGCCAGCCGCACGAATATCGGAAGGCACTCTTTCAAGCGCCATAACAGCGGATGCGCCAGCCGCTTCTGCGATACGAGCCTGCTCCGCGTTCATGACGTCCATAATGACGCCGCCTTTTTGCATTTCTGCCATACCTTTTTTTACTCGCGATGTACCTGTTTCCATTTCCCTATTCCTCCTACAACATATCGATATATTTCCACGATCCGCCTAAATAGGACAAACTAACTAAACAAATATTTTACATCAAGCGCGCCAAATAAACAACCTGTTTCATCGGATTTTATCAGCTGGTGACGCCTTTGACGGTATCAACAAAAAAGTCCTTGATCGCTCTGAAGAACAAACGGATCCAGCTTCCTTGCTCCACTTCTTCCTTTGCAACCATATTAGCTGTCTGTTCTTGCCCGTGATAAGTTACCTTTACCGTGCCAAGCACCTGACCCTTAGTTATTGGAGCGACAAGCTTGCTTTCATCGGCTGGCGCCGTTGTAATGGTGAATTGATCATCGGCAGCGCCTTTTTTGGCAACAATGGAAACTCCGGATTCCGTAACTACCGGAACTTCCGTCTCCACACCTTTTTTAATATTTACCGTTTTCATGGAATCTATTTCTGCTTTCGCACCCACGACTTGTTTCAACTCAAAATTCGTGAAGCCGTAATCCAGCACCTTCCGAGTTTCTTCAAAACGACTCGGCTCAGTTGCTGTCCCCATTACAACGCTGATTAGTCTCATTCCATTACGTTCCGCCGTTCCGGTAAAGCAGTAGCCTGCTTCATTCGTGCTCCCCGTTTTCAAACCATCCAGCCCTTCATAAGCAAACCGCTTAAAATTGATTGTATTCCGATTGTCCCAAAGCATCCAGTTCCAGTTGATCATCGGTGATTGATCTCGCTCACGGAACTTTTTCGACGGGATTTTCGTATATTCCAGTACTTCTTTATGATCCTTTAAAATATGATAAGCAATAATAGCGGCATCCTTTGCAGTAAGCAGCGTTTCCCCCTGCAGCTCTTGTGGAGCGTACTTGCCAAGGTCGGCTCTGCCCAAACCCGTCGAATTAATAAAATGAGCTCTCTCGGACAATCCAAATTCTTTCGCTTTTTCGTTCATCATCTTAGCGAAATTCTCCTCGGTACCGCCAATGTGTTCAGCCAATGCAACAGCTGCATCGTTGGCCGAGTAGATAGATAAAGCGGAGAACATATCATCTACCGTAGCTTGTTCCCCTGAAGCCAGCAATATCTGCGACCCTATCACTTCTGCTGCATATGGACTGGTGGTAACCATCGTTGTCTTCTCGATTTTGCCCGATTTAACTGCATCCATGACTAAATATTCCGTCATCATCTTAGCCATGCTTGCCGGAGGCAATGCCTCGTCAGCGTTATATTCATATATAATCTGGCCGGTGCTCGCTTCCATCAATATGGCGGATTTTGCATTAAGCTTTAAATCCACAGGGGTATCCGCCGCTTGAACCGCTGCTGGCTGAACCAGAGTAAGTGACGTGTTTAACAAGAAGGTGACAGCTACGACTAAACAAATCCTTTTTACATGACGAAACAACCATCTCACTCCCAATACTAAATTTTCATTCTAAGACATATACAGGCCTGTTTTATTGTAACACAAGCCTACGAAACTGTACAAAAACAAGAAACGGAAGCCGCAGCTCCCGTTTTGAATTTATGAACGATCTCAAATTACATAGAGTAGTTCGGCGCTTCCTTCGTAATTTGAATGTCGTGTGGATGACTTTCTCGAAGCCCTGCACCTGTGATGCGAATGAATGTTGTCTCATTGACGAGAGCATCAATATTCCTTGCTCCGCAATAGCCCATACCTGAACGAAGTCCGCCAACCAATTGATAGAGTGTGTCTGCCAAAGGTCCTTTGTATGGTACACGTCCTTCGATACCTTCCGGTACCAATTTGCTTTCGTTCTCCTGGAAATAGCGATCCTTGCTGCCTTCCTTCATGGCTCCAAGTGAGCCCATACCGCGATAAACTTTAAAACGACGGCCTTGGAAAATTTCCGATTCGCCCGGACTTTCTTCGGTGCCTGCAAACAGACTTCCGATCATGACCGCGCTGGCTCCTGCAGCTATAGCCTTGGACACATCGCCTGAATATTTAATACCGCCGTCTGCAATGATCGGTACATTATATTGTTTTGCCACCGAAGCACAATCGTAAATCGCAGTAATCTGCGGTACACCAATCCCTGCAATAACCCGAGTAGTACAGATTGATCCAGGGCCAATACCGACTTTTACCATGCTTGCTCCAGATTCGATCAGATCTTTGGTAGCTTCTCCCGTGGCAACGTTACCTGCACAGATTGGCAGATCCGGATACTGTTCACGAATTTTCTTTACCGTATTTAAAATATTAATATGATGACCGTGAGCAGAATCCACTACGATCAAATCAATGCCCGCTTCAACCAAAGCCGCGGCTCGTTCCATCACATCTTTGGATACGCCCACCGCCGCACCAACGAGCAGTCTGCCATGCTTATCTTTGGCGGAGTTCGGGAATTGAATCGCTTTTTCAATATCCTTAATCGTGATAAGACCCTTTAAAATCATGTTTTCATCGACCAAAGGCAGCTTCTCTATCTTATGTTTCTGCAAAAGAACTTCGGCCTGCTGCAGCGTAGTTCCTACAGGTGCGGTTACGAGCTCTTCTCTCGTCATTACTTCTTTAATTTTGATGGAATAATCATGAACAAAACGAAGATCACGGTTTGTCAAAATCCCAACCAATCTTTTATTTTCATCACAAATCGGCACCCCGGAGATCCGGTATTTTGCCATGAGTTCTTCAGCATCATAAACATGGTGTTCTGGGGTAAGGGAGAAAGGGTTCGTGATTACGCCGCTCTCGGAGCGCTTCACCCGATCAACTTCTTCCGCTTGTTGAGCGATCGTCATGTTCTTATGAATGATGCCGATGCCGCCTTCTCTTGCCATAGCAATCGCCAAAGCGGATTCCGTTACGGTATCCATGGCTGAGCTGAGAAACGGAATGTTAAGCTTGATTTTATTCGTCAAATTCGTTGAAATATCAATTTCTTTACCAAAAACGTCCGATTTACGCGGAACAAGCAATACGTCGTCAAATGTCAGTCCTTCTTTAGCAAACTTATTCTCCCACACAAAATGATCCTCCTTATTTACATCCCGCAAGATATTATTGCAATCTTATCAAAAGCCCAAATTTGGTGTCAAGCACAAAGTCATGAAGATTTTCATCGATTTTCATTTATAGTATACCAAATTAGACAAAAAAAGAGCCCATTCGGATCGTGATCCAAAAAGGCTCTTGGTTCGCTTGGCGACGTCCTACTCTCCCAGGACCCTGCGGTCCAAGTACCATTGGCGCTGGAAGGCTTAACGTTCGTGTTCGGTATGGGTACGCGTGGTTCCCTTCCGCCATCATCACCAAACATATTCAGGTTTGCGCCCTGAAAACTGGATCGAAACAAAGCATGCTGAAGTTCATGTATTTGGATAAGCCCTCGACCGATTAGTATTCGTCAGCTCCACACGTTGCCGCGCTTCCACCCCGAACCTATCAACCTCGTCGTCTACAAGGGGTCTTACTAATTGGGAAATCTCATCTTGAGGGGGGCTTCACGCTTAGATGCTTTCAGCGCTTATCCCTTCCGTACTTAGCTATCCAGCCGTGCCTCTGGCGAGACAACTGGTACACCAGCGGTACGTCCATCCCGGTCCTCTCGTACTAAGGACAGCTCCTCTCAAATTTCCTACGCCCACGACAGATAGGGACCGAACTGTCTCACGACGTTCTGAACCCAGCTCGCGTACCGCTTTAATGGGCGAACAGCCCAACCCTTGGGACCTACTTCAGCCCCAGGATGCGATGAGCCGACATCGAGGTGCCAAACCTCCCCGTCGATGTGGACTCTTGGGGGAGATAAGCCTGTTATCCCCAGGGTAGCTTTTATCCGTTGAGCGATGGCCCTTCCATGCGGTACCACCGGATCACTAAGCCCGACTTTCGTCCCTGCTCGACCTGTTTGTCTCGCAGTCAAGCTCCCTTATGCCTTTGCACTCTTCGAATGATTTCCAACCATTCTGAGGGAACCTTAGGGCGCCTCCGTTACTCTTTAGGAGGCGACCGCCCCAGTCAAACTGCCCACCTGACACTGTCCCCATACCGGATCACGGTACCAGGTTAGAACTCCGATACGATCAGGGTGGTATCCCAACGTCGCCTCCACACAAGCTGGCGCTCATGCTTCTCAGGCTCCCACCTATCCTGTACAGATCGTACCAAAGTCCAATATCAAGCTGCAGTAAAGCTCCATGGGGTCTTTCCGTCTTGTCGCGGGTAACCTGCATCTTCACAGGTATTAAAATTTCACCGGATCTCTCGTCGAGACAGCGCCCAAGTCGTTACGCCATTCGTGCGGGTCAGAATTTACCTGACAAGGAATTTCGCTACCTTAGGACCGTTATAGTTACGGCCGCCGTTTACTGGGGCTTCGGTTCACAGCTTCGGATTGCTCCTAACCGCTCCCCTTAACCTTCCAGCACCGGGCAGGCGTCAGCCCGTATACTTCGCCTTGCGGCTTCGCACAGACCTGTGTTTTTGCTAAACAGTCGCTTGGGCCTTTTCACTGCGGCCCCCTCGGGCTATTCACCCTACCGAGGCACCCCTTCTCCCGAAGTTACGGGGTCATTTTGCCGAGTTCCTTAACGAGAGTTCTTCCGCGCGCCTTAGCATGCTCTGCTCGCCTACCTGTGTCGGTTTGCGGTACGGGCACCTTCTCCCTGGCTAGAGGCTTTTCTTGGCAGCCTGAACTCATGACCTTCGGTACTGTAATTTTCCCTCCCCATCACAGCTTAGCCTTAATGATGTGCGGATTTGCCTACACATCAGCCTTACTGCTTGGACGAGCATCCATCAGCTCGCGTCACTATCCTTCTGCGTCACCCCATTGCTCATAACGGTTCACGGTGGTACAGGAATTTCAACCTGTTGTCCTTCGACTACGCCTTTCGGCCTCGCCTTAGGTCCCGACTAACCCTGAGTGGACGAACCTTCCTCAGGAACCCTTAGGCTTTCGGCGGATCAGATTCTCACTGATCTTTTCGTTACTCATACCGGCATTCTCACTTGTAACCAGTCCACCAGTCCTCACGATCTAGCTTCAACCCGATTACAACGCTCCCCTACCCCATGACGTCATAGACGTCTAGTCATAGCTTCGGTGGTGTGTTTAGCCCCGTTACATTTTCGGCGCAGAGTCACTCGACCAGTGAGCTATTACGCACTCTTTAAATGGTGGCTGCTTCTAAGCCAACATCCTGGTTGTCTGTGCAACTCCACATCCTTTCCCACTTAACACACACTTGGGGACCTTAGCTGATGATCTGGGCTGTTTCCCTCTTGACAATGGATCTTAGCACTCACTGTCTGACTCCCGGGATAACGTCTGTGGCATTCAGAGTTTGACTGGACTTGGTAACCCTTGGCGGGCCCCGCACCCAATCAGTGCTTTACCTCCACGACGCATCTCCCGAGGCTAGCCCTAAAGCTATTTCGGGGAGAACCAGCTATCTCCGAGTTCGATTGGAATTTCTCCGCTACCCCCACCTCATCCCCGAATTTTTCAACATTCGTGGGTTCGGGCCTCCAGTGCGTGTTACCGCACCTTCACCCTGGACAGGGGTAGATCACACGGTTTCGGGTCTACGTCCACGTACTCAAGCGCCCTATTCAGACTCGCTTTCGCTGCGGCTACGGCTTCTCACCTTAACCTCGCACGGGAACGTAACTCGCCGGTTCATTCTACAAAAGGCACGCCATCACCCATTAACGGGCTCTGACTTCTTGTAAGCACACGGTTTCAGGTTCTTTTTCACTCCGCTCCCGCGGTTCTTTTCACCTTTCCCTCACGGTACTGCTTCACTATCGGTCACCAGGGAGTATTTAGCCTTGGCAGATGGTCCTGCCGGATTCCCACGAGGTTTCACGTGTCTCGCGGTACTCGGGATCCGTCTAGGGTTTTCGCAGAATTTCAGCTACAGGGCTTTTACCTTCTTTGGCCGGCCTTTCCAGACCGCTTCACTTACTCTGCTCAACCCACATTGACGTCCCACAACCCCAGAAAGCAAGCTTCCTGGTTTGGGCTAATCCGCTTTCGCTCGCCGCTACTGACGGAATCACTTTTGTTTTCTTTTCCTGAGGGTACTTAGATGTTTCAGTTCCCCTCGTATGCCTCCAATGCAGCTATGTATTCACTGCATGGTACATGCGAATTACCACATGCGGGTTCCCCCATTCGGACATCCCCGGATCAAAGCCTGCTTACGGCTCCCCGAGGCATTTCGTCGTTCGCCACGTCCTTCTTCGGCTCCTGGTGCCTAGGCATCCTCCGTGTGCTCTTTATAGCTTAACCAATGCTTCGACATGAAGTCTTAGCGTAGTTATAGATCAAAGATCTAAGGATGATTCAGCATTGTTACTTTGTTTCGATATCCAGTTTTCAAGGAACAAACAAGTCACAGCTTTTCAGCAGCGACAATGAAATTATTATCATACTCGCCCAACCAATTCAAGCGGTAGATTA